>JBCDBW010000030.1:0-39111 GCA_039182965.1 Verrucomicrobiota bacterium | reverse complement strand
TCCGATCTCGGCGGATTCGACACGTTCAAGGAAGCCTTCACCAAAGCCGGCATGACCCGCTTCGGCAGCGGTTGGGCATGGCTTAGCGTCGCCGAAGGCAAACTCGTCGTCTCCTCCTCACCCAACCAAGACAGTCCCGTGATGGATGGCAGCGGCACCCCTATCCTCGGAATCGACGTTTGGGAACACGCATACTACCTGAACTACCAAAACCGACGCCCAGACTACATCGCGGCATTCTGGAATGTCATCAACTGGGACGCCGTCGCCGAACGGTTCGCCGCCGCTACGGACTGATCGGTCCTGCCAAACGTCACTGAAAGCGCGGCTTGCCCGGCAGGCCGCGCTTTTTTAATTTTTCCCCCAAAGAAATCCCACCACTCCAGCGCACCGAGCACCGAGCACCGAGCACCGAGCACCGAGCACCGAGCACCGAGCACCGATAAATTGACATGGCCCTTATCAACGAAAACTTCCTTAAACTCCAAGCCGGTTACCTCTTCCCGGAAATTGCCCGCCGAGTAAAAGCATTTACGGACGACAATCCTGACGCTGCAAACCAAGTCATCCGATGCGGTATCGGTGACGTCACGGAACCACTGCCCGCGGCTGCCCGCGACGCCATGAAGACTGCTGTCGACGACCTTGGCGATCGCGAAAGCTTCCGCGGATATGGCCCCGAACAGGGATACGCCTTTCTCCGCGAGGCCATCGCAGAGCACCAGTTCTCCTCCCGTGGCGTGAACCTTGACCCAGATGAAGTCTTCATCTCCGATGGATCCAAGTGCGATACCGGGAACATTCTCGATATTTTCGGTCCCGGAAACCGGATCGCAATCACCGACCCCGTCTATCCAGTCTACGTGGACACCAATGTAATGGCAGGTAATACCGGAAAGGCAAACTCCGCTGGCGCTTTCGAAGGCCTCCTTTACCTTCCCTGCACCGCAGAGAACAATTTCGTCCCCGCCATCCCCTCTGAAAAAGTAGACCTCATCTATCTCTGTTATCCAAACAATCCCACAGGTGCGACCGCCACTCGAACGCAGCTTGCCGCCTGGATTGACTACGCCAGGGCAAACGAAGCGATCATCCTCTACGATGCCGCCTACGAAGCCTTTATAACCGAAGACGATATCCCCCACTCTATCTTCGAACTTGACGGCGCCCGGGAATGCGCGATCGAATTCCGCAGTTTCTCAAAAATCGCCGGTTTCACTGGTATCCGATGCGCCTTTACTGTCGTCCCTCAAGAACTAAAGGGTTCCAAATCAGACGGCTCACACTCCCCACTCCACCCCCTCTGGTCTCGCCGCCAAAGCACCAAGTTCAACGGCGCCTCCTATCCTATCCAAAAAGGAGCCGCCGCCATCTTTACCGATCAAGGGAAGAGCGAAGTCCAAACCCTCATCAATCACTATATGGGCAACGCAAAGCTCCTTCGCGAAGCCTGCGCTAACCTGAACCTAACCGCCTACGGCGGCGTGAATGCCCCCTACGTTTGGGTCCAATGTCCCGAGGGCATCGATTCCTGGACCATGTTCGATAAAATGCTCGAGCAGGCACACGTCGTCGTGACCCCGGGCGTCGGCTTCGGTGCCGCCGGCGAAGGCTACTTCCGTATCTCCGCATTCAACTCACGCGAAAATGTCAAAGAAGTCTGTCGCCGACTCAAGTCCCAGCTCCAGCAATAACCCCTACTCACTCGCAAGAAAAGTCTCCCTACTCAGCCCCACAGCTGCCACACTTCACTACCGTAACATCCAGCCCTCCGGAGTATCGACGGCAACACTGCCAGGAGCCCAACCTGGTCCGGCTACACCCAAAGCCCAGGGAATCACAGATCCTTACTGACTCACCCGCATCGGCATCAGCACATACAAGAACGACGAGTTGTTCCGCACCACTCCGGGACTCATCTCATCAATCAAATCCAAAAAAACCTCGTCCGAATCCAAATTCCTCAAGGGCGCCATTAAGAAATCGGGGTTGAACGCGACCGAGAACTCCGCCCCCTTGTAGGCCACCGGGATCGATTCCTTCGCTTCCCCGATATCCGGGGAGTTTGCCATGATGTCGATGTTATCCGCCCCAAACACCAACTTGACCGAATTCGACTTTTCACTAGTCAACAAAGACACCCGATGCGCAGAACTGAGAAAGGTCTCGCGTTCCAGCGTAATCCGCTCCTTGGTCTCTGCCGGAATCACCTGTCTGAAATTCGGGTAGTTTCCCTCGATCAGCTTGCTCACAAGCAAATTCTTGTTCAATTCGAACGCAATCTGGTTCTCCGTGATCCGTATCTGCACCTCACCCTCATCCCCGAGCAAGCGCTGCAGTTCGTTCACCGCTTTTGTCGGAATGATGACATCCACCTCCTGACTCTGCGGAATCTCGATCTCATGCTCAACCATCGCCAAGCGACGCCCATCCGTTGCCACCAAGGTCAGCGTGTTGTCCTTGAACGAGGCGTAAATCCCGTTCAAAACATATCGCGTCTCGTCTGTTGAAATCGCATAGGAAGTCTTCTTCAAGCTGTCTTTCAACGTCACCTGATCCAACTTAAACTCCCTCGCCCCATCAAAATCCGGCAGGGCCGGGAATTCATCCTCCGCCAACCCGAGTATCTTAAAGTAGCTCGGCCCACTCCGAATCGTCGCCACGTTGTCCCCGTCAACCTCCACACTCACCTCCTCGGTCGGAAGCTCACGAATAATCGTCGCGACCTTTCTGGCAGGTAAAGTGGTCGTCCCCTCTTTCTCCACATCCGCATCCACCGTCCCGCTCACGCCCACATCCAAGTCCGTGGTCGTCAGCTTCAATTCTCCCCCCGTTGCCTCCAGCAACACATTCGACAAAATTGGAAGCGTCGTGCGGGTGCTCACAACATGCTGCACCTGTTGGAGACCCTCGAGAAAACTTTCTTTGCTGATTCGGAACTTCATAAAACGCAATCGTGACGTGAAAAATGACCCTTCCCCCGGCAGGCCAAACCGCAATTTAGACGGGATATTGAACCCAAACCATGCCCCTGTCTAGAGCCGTTTTCGACCCTCCTTCTCGCTCTTCCGCCTTCCCTAAACCTGTTGGATCGACTCCTTCAAATGAGTCACCACTCGACGTACATCATCATCCGCCGCCATCTTCCGAGAAACGGTCTTGACCGCATGAATTACCGTTCCGTGATCCCTACCCCCGAACGCATCGCCAATGGACGCCAGCGAAGACTTTGTCATCTCTCGAGACAAATACATAGCCACCTGCCTCGCAAACGCAATGTTCGCAGGCCGCCGTTTGCTCGTCATGTCCGCCAGTCGGACATCAAAATAGTCCGCCACCCCCCTCTGAATCTCGTCAATCGTCGTCGGCTTTAAGGCCTGCTCCTGGAGAATGTCGTGCAAAAGTCGCTCCACTGCCCCCGCATTCACTTCCCCGCCACTCAGCGACCTGTATGCCGCCACCCGCAACAACGCCCCCTCAAGCCGCCGCACGTTGTTCGTTATCCGCTCGGCAAGAAATGCAATGATCGCCTCATCAACATCCACCTCCCACTCGCCCAGCTTCCGACGCAGAATCGCCACCCGCAACTCTACGTCCGGCGGCAACAACTGCACGGTTAGCCCCCACTCAAAACGCGATATCAATCGCTGCTCCAAATTTCGAATCTGGCTCGGGGGACTGTCGCAAGACAACACAATCTGACGCCGTCCGTCCGACAACGCATTGAATGTGTGAAAGAACTCCTCCTGTGTGGAATCCTTGCCCCCAAGAAATTCAACATCGTCAACCATAACTACATCCGCTTGCCGATACCGCTTCCGAAAGGCCGTCTGATTGTTGGTCTGGATCGACGAAATGAAATCGTTCATAAATTCTTCGCAAGTCACATAAACGACTTTCGCCCGCGGTTTTTTCTTCAAGACGTGATGGCCGATCGCATTCATCAAATGAGTCTTCCCCAAGCCGGGCCCACCATGAATGAACAAAGGGTTGTAGCTGCTCGCCGGATGGTCCGCCACTCCCACGGCCGCGGCCTGAGCTAGCTGATTGTTCCCCCCCACCACAAAGTTCTCAAACGTATACCGCGGGTTTAACCCCGCCGAGGCCGCCGCCTTGCTTACCTTCTTCATGGCTGGCGCCACTTGCCGCCAATCCGCACTGTCTTCTAACTTGAGCTCCGCTACTCTGCCCCTCTCCTTCACGTTCTTCGTCTCCTCAATCTCGGCAAAATTATCTGTATGTATTTGGTTATCAGCGATTTCTTCCTCAGACTCAGAGAAGCGAAACACAACCTTCCGAGGCCCCCCAAGGACCGATAGAATCGCTTCCTGCATCACCGGCAAATGATTGCTCTCAATCCACACCTGATAGATTTGATTCGGCACCAGCAACGTCAACGCCTCGCCGTCCGCCTCTACCAATTCCGTATTGGAAAACCAATGATCCCTCGTGTGCTCTCCCGATGCCCGCGCAATATGATCGCAAACCGATTCCCAAGTCTCTTTAAGATTCAAACTTTCCTCCATTAATTTCAATTCGACAGAACGAAACGCTGCCCCTTGAGCCCCTCGCCCGTGTCCGCCTTGGCGGCCCGGCAATCATCTCATCCTTCGGGTGTCGCTGTCGTCCCTGCTGCTTTTTCTGTTTCAATACTCCCTCGAAGGCACAGGGGTACCGTGGAAAGGAGCATCTCCCGTTCCCCCGATCAAACTTCCGGCCAGAATCTCAGTCCCTAGAGCCTTCCCAATGGAAAACCCGGCCTCCAATTCCGCCCGGTAGCTTCGTATTCCCATGCCGCCGAAGCGATTTTGAAGCATAAACCTCGGAAAAAAACCCGCTCAAGTAAAAAAAATCGCGTCTTCTAAAATTTCTCGAGCTCGAAACCGCTCAAATCCTCACAAAATCCCACGAATATTTACAAAAATGATGGGGAAATTTGCTAAGCCCCTCACAAACCTAAAATTTTCAGTCAAGCCAGGCGACTTCCTCGGCGACAGAATATACGCCCGATGAATGCGTCTTTTAGCCCCACCTCGAAATCCAACAACACCTATCATCCGCGTTCACGCCATACTCTAACGCTGCACCCGCCCCTAGCACGTACTCGCAGGCGCACTGCCCCACTCCCGCCGCCCCTGCAAGGGCGAGTACCTCATGCAATTCGCCTCCCCCAGAAAGACCCACTCGTCTTTACAATACCGCCCCTGCAAACGGACTTGTTCACAGGCCTGCCCCTCCTCTCATCCCTCCCGCAGTCGGCCCCTAACGATCCGCCCCACGAAGCGCGGTTTCACGCGCTTTCCCCGAAGGAATAAGGGTTCCGAAGGCAACGGTGATCATGGTCGCAACCGGCCACATCCACACAAATGAAATCACGGACTCCAGACTTCCACCCTCAGACAACCGGTACGTCGGCAACGCCGACACCATCTCCGCGGTCAACGGCGTGAGCCTCATTAAAACCCCCATCAAATCCGTCCCGACACACAAAGAAACCAAAAAGGCCACGACCGAACCTATCATCAGCCCCCGAAAACTTCCCCTTCCTAGCAGGGCGCAAAAGAACATCCCAAGCATAGGCCCCACGGTGTACGACGTCATACCAAACGCCAACGGCAAAATCATCTCGTTGGATGCCCGACTCATGACCCACGTGAATGCCGTCAACAGGAGTCCCCACATCACCACCAACAAGCGTGATAAGGATACCAGTTTCCGCTCCGAAATGCCCTCGATTTCACCATCCTCGGTCCTAAAAAAAAGTGACAATGTGGTCTGACTGAGCGCCGCCAAAACCGAATCCAGGCTTGATATCGCCGCCGCGAAGACCCCCGCCAAAATCAATCCACTCAGCCCGGGCGGCAATTCCGTGACAATCCAAGTCGGAAAATATCGATCCGCCCGCCCCGGCAAGCTCGGATCATCGTCATTGAAAAAGTCCGCCACTTCACCGGTCGGAGGAGTCAGCTGATAATGCACCCAGAGAGCCGCCCCCACCATCAACATCGCAATGGTGATCAACTGCCCAAAGGAACTGTAAATGATCGCCTTGCGCGCCGCTTGCGCGTCTCGACAACAAAACATCCGCTGTGCATTCAACTGATCCACCCCAAACGCATTCAAGTTCAAGAAAGGCACCGCGATAATCGCCACCCAAAACGTGAACTTTAACTCGTTCTCAAAACCAAGCCGGAAATCAAAGACTTGGAATTTGCCCGCTTCGCCCGCGGTCTGCAAAAACTGACCCCAGCCCCCCTCAATATGCCCAACCAACCAAAACAACGAAATCGTCCCCCCCACCGCAAACAAGACAAATTGCATCACGTCCGTCCAAATCACCGTCCGCATGCCACCCATCAAGGTCCAGCCAATCGCAAACACGCCGATGACGGCGATACATGCCTCAAACGGTAAAGGCGTCACAATCTTTAGAGGCAACGCTGCCACCAACACCCGGACGCTCTGCGCTAGGATACTCCCCACCGCAAAAAAGATCGTCGCCAGTTTCTTTACCCCCGCTCCCAAGCGATTACTCATGTAATCATAGGGACTGTAAATCTCCCGTTCATAATAAACCCGGACGAAAAACACCCCGATGATGATCCGCGCAATGATCGAGCCAATGGCCCATTGCAGATAAGTAAAGTTTCCATCCAAGGCAAATAATGTCCCGGGTACCCCAATAAAGGTTACCCCGCTGATCTCCGTGGCAATAATGGAGCCACACACCGCCCACCACGGCAGGGTTCGTCCGCCCAGAAAAAAATCCCGAATCGAAGCCTGTTTCCCCCGCATTAGGTGCCCAACAAAGGTCGTCAACCCCAGATACCCAAATACCACCACCCAATCCAAGACTGTGAAATACTCGAATATCTTCATCCCCGCTTCTGTCAGCCAAACTTGACGGGGGCGAGCATGCGGCTATTCAATGGAAGAACCAATCTCAAAAAGCCACACGGTTGAGAATTCCGGAGACCGGTGCCTAACTCGATCGCAAAGATGCCCCGCAAAACACTTTCTCCAGACGAACTCCAAAATCTCGCTGCCCTCCTCGAACAACGACTCGAGATCATCGCTGATCACGCGTTTCGAGACCAAAATCCCACAGCCCACCTCAATGCCCTCAAAAGCGTCTCCGAAGAGATTTTCGCATGGCACCACGGCCACCGCCATAAACTCCCGCCGCGGCTCGAGCATTTCCTCGCCGGCAGTAGCTTGCAAAAAGCCCATGCCTATGTCCAATCCCTGCTCAAGGACCACTAGGATCACACCCCACCCCTCAAAAGCGTCCTTTCCCGCACGCACCCCCGGGGGGGACGAATCGGCGTGACCGAGCAAACCCAAAGCCCTTTCTCGACCAACGCTAAAACCACGGAATTCCTTGCTTATTTGAGAATTCTTGATATTCTAGTGAATATGCCAAATCTGACCTCTTTTTCTCTGGTCGCGGCCATCGGAGTCGTTGTTTTGTACCCCTCTCATTCGGCTCCAGCCCAAACAGTCGCCTTTAACTCGCCTCCGAGCACACTTTCTGAAGCCCAAAAGCGTGAGCTCTTTCTGCGCTCCCGCCCCGCTTCATCCTCTGCCTATCGACCGGCTCCTGGCCCCTCTCAGGCCAGTCAACCGCCCACTCCACCTTCCGCCGCCTATCGCCCTCAAACAGCTTCTCCCCGTCCATCCACCCCTCCTACTTCTTACCCCACAGATCGCCCGGCTCCCACACCTTCGCAGTCGATCCAGGCCCCGCCCCCAACTCCATCCGGCGCACCGACCCAGGCATTCTACCGCTCTCCTCAACCTCAATACATCCCGCCACCGTCGCAACAAGAAAGCGGTCTTCGCAGTTTCTTGAAGTCTTTAAAACCCGCCGGGAGAAATACTGCGGCCCCAACTTCCCGGCGGCGAGGGTCGAGCCGCCCAGGAACTCCTTCTTCCTACGCATCTACTGCCGAGCTTCCCCCTACAAATCGCATTTACCAGCCCCCCATGCCACCCCCAGCGCCTCAGAGCACCGCCAGTGTCGTCGTGCCGCGCGCTCAACCTTTGCCTCCGTCCATGAGCCAACGCCCAACTCCGGGCCCCTCGCAGATCGCACGCCAGAACCCCGTCCCCACTCCGCCCGCACCGACCCAACGCATCAATCCACCACGTCCAAAGTCCCCCATCCCAGCTGAATCGACACGTGTAGCCACAGAATCAAGCCCCATACCCTCCACAATGGCAGCGCCGCGCCCGCCTCTTCCCCACCCACCCACACCGACCCCTCCTATAGTCGCTGAAATCAAGACAACCCAACCAAAACGTCCTTTCCCAGAGCCCGCCAAAACAGTGAGTCCATCCCCTTCCCACGAAGGAACGGAGAAGCGAGCTACCCCTCCAGCTTTAGCCCGCGTCGAGAAACCGGCACCAAAGCCGCCGGAACCAGTGCACGCTCCGACGCCACCCGCCCCAACCCAGATCGCTATGATGGGAGACGTGACTCCAGCCGACTTGGAGCTTCCCGCAATCGACCTCGGGGCTCTCGATCCCGAAGGAAGAGCCCCCTCGTCTGCTTTGCCCAAGCCGAACTTCAGCACCGCCGTCGCGGGATGGGACAAACCGATCCTCGAAGACCAGTCCGAATCGCAGGATCTCCCCGTCCCATCGTCCCAACAGGAGTCCGCAGAACCGTCGAGCGACGCGGCCACAGCGCTCACAAGGTCAGATACTCCCGATTTCTCCGAACCTGTCATCTCGAATGAACCTCCGGCCCGGATCCGCGACCGGGCCTTTGTCGCAGAGTCCGCTCCCTCGCCCGCTCCCTCTGATGACATCGGGCTCGGAAATGTAAATATCACCGCCGAAGACGAGGTGGACTTTGACCTAGAGGCCGGCACGCTCGTCTTCCGCGGGAATGCCGCAATGGAGAATGACCGATTCAAGCTAAAGAGCGACCGCATCGAGGTCGGCATGCAACAAAATGGGGAATCCGGTGAGGCGCTCCGCACAGCTGTCGGAGTCGGAAACGTTGTGATCGAAATGGTCGTGACCGGCGCCCCGAGTGGCTACGTCGGGTATTGCGAGCGGGCCGTTTACAATCCCGAAGATGGCAGCATTACCCTCCTCGGCTGGCCCGAGATTATCGGAAACGGAGGACGCCAAGTTGCTGCCACTCCCGAAACAAAGGTGATCTTGTTCTCGGACGGGCGCCTCAAAACGTACGGACGCAACAAAACCTACCTCACCAACTAAGTCTTTTGCCACGGGTATCCTGCGCTTACGCGAGCGTACGCTGGATCCAGCACGCCAGCCCCAAAGTATAAATTACCCCGTATTTTCCCACTCCCCAATTGACGGGTTCGGTAGCATCAAGACGGCGCCTCCCGCGTCGGGCCTCGCAGGGCTTCCCTTCACCCGACCTCGCCCTCTCCTGGTAGCACAATTTGATCAACAGTTTGCACAAGCACCTCATCCTCCTCACCTCCACGAAGCGATGCAGCCGTGAGAAACCGGTGCTGCAATCCCACCTCCACTGCCAACCGCGCAGTCCTACCCATGCAGTCTTACGCAGCGCTAGTATCGCAAGAAGTCTCAGCCGCCCCAAGAACCCTCCGCCCACTCACCGAACAGTGTTCTCAAACCGCTCCTTTGAAGTTGGAAGTGATTTGCATCCACAAAACTCACGGAGATCTCTCATTTTTTCTCCATCACAAATAAGGCGCGATTCCTGTGAGAGCTTCCTTTCGTAGAATTCTAGCAAAGCAGTCCGCATAGTTGCTAGGGTAGCAGCCAATGTCTTCTCCACAAGCGTCACTCTCATATCCTCGACCTCAGGGTGATCCGCTCATGACGCCGGCAGGCTCCGCTTCCAAATGCAAACTCCCTAGCGTTATGAGTGCCGACAGCAATAAGGCGCTTGCCAGCACACTCCAAGGTCTAGGTGAAACTAGATCGCAATCACCGCTGCCCGCCCACGCAATGTCACAAGAAATTAGCCAAAGGAATCCTCAAAGACTATGGAACGAACCACCAGAAGCTAAAGGCACCTCTGAGGGAAGAACCGATAAATCATCCCAAAAAGGCTCTTGAAAGCCGGGAATTACTGACCCTTCCCGCACTGCCTCCCCTTACCGGGAATACAACTCAACCACGAGTTGCTCATTCACCATCGGATCAATCTCCTCCCGCGTGGGAATGCGTGCAAATGTGCCCGTAACATTATCACGATCTACAGTCACCCACTCAGGAACTGGAACCGCTTGCGTCAAATCCAAATAACGCATCGCCAACTGTTGGGAACGAGGACTGTCCTTCACCGTAATCACATCGCCCGGGTTGACTTGGTAAGACGGGATGTCCACCCGCTTCCCATTAACCTGTGCATGCCCATGGCCCACAAATTGCCGCGCCGCGAAGCGTGTGTTCGCCATCCCCAAACGAAAGATGACGTTGTCCAGACGACGCTCGAGCAATTGAAGAAGAATTTCACCCGTGACACCGCGCTGCCGCTGCGCTTCCTTGAAGTATCGCCGAAACTGCTTCTCTAGGACGCCATATTGGAAACGCAATTTCTGCTTCTCCGCCAAGGCAATCGCATAATCCGATCGCTTGCGTCGCATACTGCGCTGGCCATGCTGACCCGGACCATAGTTGCGCCGCTCTAATTCCTTCGACGCCCCAAATAGCGGAATGCCAAAGCGACGGTTAATCTTCTCTCTCGGTCCTGTATATCTGGCCATCTTAGTCTAATCTCCTCTTCGTCAGCAAAAAACGGATTCCCTCTACACCCGACGCGCCTTCGGCGGGCGACAGCCGTTGTGGGGAATAGGCGTCACATCTTTGATCAGCGTCACATCAATACCGATCGCCTGAACCGCACGCACTGCGGAATCACGCCCCGACCCCGGACCCTTCACACGGACTTCTGCCTGCCGCAAACCATGACTCATCGCCTGACGGCAGGCGTCCTGGGAAACTAGCTGCGCGGCGTATGCTGTACTCTTCCGTGATCCTCGAAACCCAAGCTTTCCGGAAGTCGACCAGCCAATCACGTTCCCCTTCACATCGGTGACAGTCACGATGGTATTGTTGAAAGTCGCTTGGACATGAACCACGCCCGCGTGGACATTCTTGCTGCCCTTCGCCTTGAGAATCTTCGGCTTGCCGGCGTCTCCACCGTCAAGTGACATAAAAACCTCATCGACTTTTGACTGCGGACGAGACTCTTTTGGTTTGCTGTCTTCCGGCTTTTCTTCGCTCGCCACCGCTTTCTTCTCACCGCCTTCCGTCGCAATCGAAGCTTCCTCGTTCACCTCTTTGTCGGAGGATTCCTCAACCTTATCTTCAGAGGCCGCTACTTTCTCTTCAACTTTCACCGTCGCCTCAGCTTCCGCCGCCTGCGTGCCTTCTCCGCTCTCATCAGACCCGACCTCAGCCACGGGTTCTTCTTCCTTCTTTTCTTCGTCCGCCATTGCTCGATCCTTAGTAAGTCAAAAGAGTAGGTGTCATTGACCCGCTATACTTTTCCAGCCTTCGCGTTTGGATTGCGCACCACGCCGACCGTGGACTTTCGGCCCCGTCTCGTCCGGGCGTTCGTATGTGTGCGCTGACCACGTACCGGCAACCCACGGCGATGTCGGATTCCACGATAGCAGTTAATTTGCTGGAGACGCTTGAGATGACCCTGCAACTCGCGGCGAAGATCGCCTTCAATTAAAATGCTTTCCGTGCCAATCACATGCATGATGTTCGATAGCTGATCATCACTCAATTCGCCCGTTCGGATGTTCGGATCGATGTTCGCTTGCTCCAAAATGCGTTTCGCCGTTGAAGGGCCAATCCCGTAGACGTACGTAAGCGACGCCTCTATGCGTTTCTCGTTGGGAATTTCAACTCCAAGTAGTCTTGCCATGTCTCTCGTAACCTCCTCTCGTTAGCCTTGTCGTTGCTTACAACGCGGATTCTTGCAAATCACCCGCACGACACCTTCCCGCCGAATAATCTGGCAGTCCGTGCACATACGTTTCACTGATGATCTTACCTTCATGGTGCTATCAATCCTCGGGGGGGTTAACGTTACAAGATAACACTCCACAGGATGCCTAAATAGCACCCAATCCGCCGTCCTTCCGAGGGAGGTAGACACTTATCACAATTTCCGGGGCTGGCAAGGGAGGATTCCCACTTTTTTCATGAAAAATAAAGGATTCCCGCCCATTTCTTCTCTCTTCTCACCCCCCTGCAAACCGAGGCCGAGGAGTCAAAATCTCTCCCCCGTCCGGTCCCACCAAAACGGTATGCTCAAAATGAGCAGAAGGTTTGCCGTCCAAGGTCACTACCGTCCAACGATCAGCCAGAGTTCGGGTCTTCTCGGTCCCTAAATTCACCATAGGCTCAATAGCAAGTATCATTCCCTCCCGCAACATTGCACCTTTGCCGTCTCGGCCAAAATTCCAATGATTCGGCACCTGAGGTTCCTCGTGCAGTTTCCGCCCCACCCCATGCCCCACATACTCGCGCACTACAGAAAAACCATTTCCCAAAATATGCTTCTCCACCGAGTGGCAGAGCTCACCCAAGCGCCCGCCCGCCCGCGCATGATCAATTGCCACATACAAAGACTCCTCGGTAACTTGCAATAAACGGCGCACTTCAGGATCAATATCACCCACCGGCACCGTCAATGCGTTGTCCCCAACCCAACCGTCCTTCACAATTCCCACGTCAATCTTCAGAATATCACCATATTGAATAGTTCGCTGCTGACTGCCAATGCCATGAACGACTTCCTCATTCAGCGATATGCAAATATGACCCGGAAAGTTCCGATACCCGTGAAACGCACTCTCACAACCAGCCTCTTCAATGAGGCCAATCGCCACCTCTTCTACATCGCGCGTCGTTACTCCCGGCTCCACGACTTTCGCAGTCGCCTTCAATATGTCACTCGCCACACGCCCTGCCTCACGCATCTGCTCCAAGTGCCGCCCTTTTCGAATCGGTATTTTTGCCTGCATCAGTTCTTAATCGTCACCCGCCGCACGTAAAGCGCCCAAACTCTCATCAAGCCTCTTGAATACCATGTCCGCTCCGCCTTCGCCACGAATTCGGAGCAGTTTTTTCTTCTCCTCATAATACCTCACCACCGGAATGGTTTTCTCCTCGTACTCGTCCATGCGCTGATGAAATACCTCCAGCGTGTCGTCCGAACGCTTCACCAACTCTCCCCCGCAGGTCGGGCAAGGGTCGCCCGCCGACTCAACGTGCGTGCCCAGACGTACAACCATCCCACACTCCACACAGTGTCGCCGCTCGATTACTCGCGCCTCTAATAGGTCACGCGGGGTGTCCAGAAAAACCGCTGCCGTAAGTTCCCACCCCGCCTCCGCAAGAATCTCATCAAACGCCTCTCCTTGTCGCAAGGTCCGCGGAAAACCATCCAAGACAAACCCTCCCTCACGATCTTCCACCCACCGGCGTACGACTCCAAGCATCAAGTCGTCGGGTAAAAGACGTCCACGCTCCAAATGACGCGATGCTCCCTCCCCAAGCACCGTCCCCGCCTCAATCTCCCCGCGAAGCATCGCCCCGGTCGAAATTGTCTCGACACGATAGGCCTCCCGCAACCGCGCCGCCTGCGTCCCCTTGCCTGACGCCGGAGGCCCCATCAGAACCAAACGCATCACATCGTCTCCACCCCCCCCTGTCTGCTCACCCGACACACTCACCGCCTTTCCTGATTCCTCGATCTATTGCAGCTGGTCGTAAACGTAATAACTCGCGCCAACAATAACTAAGATCGCAATCAAAAGATAGATGTAGAGCATCCCATTTCCTCCGGAGGAAACTGCCGGTGCCCCCACGCGTCCCGGCCGCTCACTCCGTCCGCGAATCTTACCTTTCCGCAAGAACCCGTCGTAATGCCGCTGAATCAAATGCGTCTCTACCTGCCTCATGATGTCCAGCAAGACACCGACCAAAATAAGAAGACTCGTCCCCCCAAAAAACTGCGCCGCCATCGCAGGCACGCCCATCCATGCCGTCATCAACGCGGGCAATATCGCTACCGCCGTCAAAAAAATCGCACCCGCAAAGGTAAGACGACTCATGGTGTAATCCAAAAACTCAGCCGTCGGTTTGCCAGGACGCACCCCCGGGATATACCCTCCGTTCTTCTTCAAATCATCCGCGATCTGACTGGGCTGAAACATCGTCGCCACCCAAAAATAACTGAAGAAAAAGATCATCAAACCAGACAGCACATAATACAGCCACCCATTCGTCAAAAGCACCGTCAGTTTGTCCGCCCACTGCGCCGTTGGAAAAGCCATCCCGATTATCTGCGCCGGAAAGATCAGAATCGCCTGCGCAAATATAATCGGCATCACACCCGAATAATTGACTTTCAAAGGCATGTATTGGGTCTGGCCACCGTATACCTTCCTCCCCACCACCCGTTTCGCGTATTGAATCGTAATTCGCCGCTGCGCTTGAGTGATCGAAACGACCGCTGCAATCACAAGCAACAAAAAGGCAATCAGAAACACAAGCTTCATCGGCGCAAGGGTATTGCCTTCTTGAGCCCCCACCACATAAGTATTCCAAACTTGCACCAGTGCAGATGGCAAATCAGAGATGATATTCACCGTAATGATCAAAGAAATACCGTTCCCGATCCCCTTCTCGGTGATTTGATCCCCCAGCCACATTAACAACATCGTGCCTGCCGTGATCGTGACCATCGCGGTCACCACGAACATGATTCCCGGTTCCGGCACCAACTCCCGCCCCGACCTCTGAATAATGTCGCTCATCCCCCGAAAAAAGATCGCCGATTTCGGGTTCATCAACGCCTGAGTAAGCAAATAGCCCTGAAGCAAACTCAAAACGATCGCCACGTATCGGGTGTAGAGACCAATCTTCTGCCGTCCCCCTTCTTCCCTCGAAATTTTATGCAGGGTAGGCACAACCGCCGTCAACAACTGCATCATAATCGATGCACTGATATACGGCATGATCCCCAGCGCGAAAATCGCACAATTCCGCAAGGCACCACCACTGAATACATTGATCAATGCCGCCACCGCTGCCGCACCACGGTCTGATTGAT
This sequence comes from Verrucomicrobiota bacterium, assembly GCA_039182965.1. Lineage (GTDB taxonomy): Bacteria > Verrucomicrobiota > Verrucomicrobiia > Verrucomicrobiales > DEV007 > JBCDBW01. The sequence goes on along the minus strand of JBCDBW010000030.1, from coordinate 24,023 downwards.
CACTCGTGAACTCACGAAACCACTCTTGCAAAACCGTTGCGTCAACTCCCGGCAAGGTGATGGCGCAACCAATTCGTACAATCACAACCATCGCCAACGTGAAAAATATCCGCTGACGAAGCTCGGGAATCTTGAGGGTGTTGGTAAAGGCGGATATCATCGATTCAATTGATCAAAGTCGCTCGCCGACAGATTCTCCCGCGACGTCTACGGCAAAATGACCATCCGGCAGACCCACGAGAACATAAGGGATGTTTACTCCTTCGCCTCCTCCTCAGTATCACTTTCTTCCTCAAGCGGGGTATCAGCAGCCTCAACTTCTTCCGTGCCCTCACCGCTCGCCACTGACTCAGCTGGCACTTCCGCGACGGCCTCCTCTTTCCCAGGAGATGAATCCTTGCTTGCAAACGCTGAATGGTCGGACGACGCCACTATGCAAACCGATCCACCCGCATTCTCAATTTTCTCCCGTGCCGATCCACTTACCTTCTCCGCTTCAACGGAAAGCTTTTTTGTAAGCTCCCCGTCTCCCAATATCTTGATTCCGTCCCAACGTCCCTTAACCAGCCCCTGGTCACGCAAGGCCGTCTCGTTCACACTGTCGCCATTTTCAAAATGCGACTCCAAGGTGCCAACGTTCACAATCGCATACTCGGTTCTGAATTGAGCATTGTTGAAACCTCGTTTCGGCAGCTGTCGGATCAGTGGCATCTGTCCACCCTCAAAACCAGGACGAATCGAAGCGCCAGATCGCGATTTCTGCCCCTTGTGCCCCTTGCCGCAGGTCTTGCCCTTTCCAGAACTCTCACCGCATCCCAGCCGCTTGCGTCGCCTTCGGGCTCCCGTTCCAGGATTCAAACTATGCAGTCTCATTCTCTTATCTTTTGTTTAAAACTCCTTCTCTACCCTCGCTTCAAAGCGCTGCCTTTTCCGCCACTTTCTTGCCACGCAGTTTAAACACTTCGTCTTTCGTCCGCAACGAGGTCAAGGCCTCCAAAGTCGCTTTTACCACGTTCGCATGATTGTTGGAACCCAGTGACTTACAAAGCACGTCCTTGATACCGGCCGCCTCGACGACCGCACGCACACCACCCCCGGCAATAATCCCCGTCCCCGGCGACGCCGGACGCAGAAGCACTTTGCCGCCGCCAAATTCACCCGTCACTTCATGCGGAATCGTGTTTTCCGTGATCGCAACACTGACAAGATTCTTTTTGGAGGAGTCACTCGCTTTGCGAATGTACTCCGCCACTTCGTTGGCCTTGCCGAAACCAAAACCTACCCTTCCGTTGTGGTCACCCGAAACGACGAGTGCGCTGAAACTGAAGCGACGCCCCCCCTTCACGACTTTTGCACAACGGTTGATAAAGACGACCTTCTCTGTAAATTCGTCCTCTTCACCACCCTCCTGTTTTCCAAAAGGAGGACGGCCCCCGCGAAAGCCACCTCGTTGCGCTCCCCTCGGCCCTCCCTTAGAACCAGTACTTGCAGCTTCAGTCGCACCTACCGTCGGCGTCGCCCCTACTTCGCCGCCACCCGCCGAATCACTCGCACCTGTCTCGACTTCCGACGACGAAATCGCATCCTTCTCCGGCATCGCCTCAGGCTCGGTCACCGTTGCCTCTGAGGCAATTGCCTCCTTCGCAGACTCTTCAGTAACCGCCTCCGCCAGCGTATCATCGCCATCCTCTGGTTCTTTGCTCACTTCGCTCATCTTGTTGCTTCTTCCAGTTGCCTCTTTCTCTTTAACTCTAAAACTGTAGCCCTTCCTCACGCGCACCATCCGCAAGCGCCTTCACTTTTCCGTGATAAATAAATCCGCCACGATCAAATACCACGCTTGAGACCTTCGCCGACTTCGCCCGCTTGGCAATCAATTGACCCACCTTTAAGGCCGTCTCCTTGTTCGCCTTGGCTGCTCCGACTTCCTTGTCCTTCGTCGAAGCCGCCGCGATCGTTACGCCCCTATCGTCGTCAATCACTTGAGCGTAAATGTTCTTGTTCGAAAAATTCACTGCCAATCGCGGACGATCTGACGATCCGCGGACTTTTTTCCGAATGCGTCGGTGCACCCGATTGCGTAATTCTCTGCGGTTAATGGCACTCATGACCTGATTTCGTTTCTGACTGCTTGTTGCTGCTCAATGCTTACTGAACTGTCTTACCGGCCTTGCGCCGTACATACTCGTCCTTGTATCGAACACCCTTCCCCTTGTAAGGCTCTGGCGGATAATACGCCCGGACATCCGAAGCAAACTGCCCCACCAGTTGCTTGTCGATCCCCTCTACTTTGATGTTAGTGTTCTCTTCCACCGTCACCTTGATCCCGTCCGGAATCGGGTGAAGGAGAGGATGAGAGAAACCAAGACTCAAATCGAGATTCGCCCCTTTCACCGCCGCTCGAAAGCCCACACCCTGGATCTCCAATTCCTTCACGAACCCTTCACCTACGCCCTGCACCATGTTCGCAATCAAGCTCCGAGCGGTGCCGTGCATCGCTCGGTCGGTCCGCTCTCTCGAGTCGCATACCACCGCTAACGTGCCGTCTTTCTCTTCGACCTTGATCGCAGCTGGCACGTTCCACTCCAACTTGCCCTTGGGCCCCTCCACCGTGACATGCCCCTCGGTGGACACTTCCACGGTGACCTTCTCAGGGAGCTCAATTACCTTGTTACCAATCCTCGACATCGTTCTTCGTTTTCCTGGATCTCAATTCGCTCCCCCTACCACACCATTGCCAATAGTTCGCCCCCCACATTCTCTTTCCGCGCCTTCTGCCCGGTCATAATTCCCCGAGAAGTCGACAAAATCGAAATTCCCATTCCCCCCAGCACCCTGGGAATCTCCTCACACGGAACATAGCGGCGCAGACCCGGCTTGCTCACCCGCTTGACGTCGGTAAGTGCCGGCGTGTCATCCACAAACTTCGGCTTCACCCGCAACTCCGCAAAAGCCCCCTCGGTCACCACTTCATAGTTCCAAATATATCCCTCCTCCTGCAGGATCCGGGCAATCTCCGCTTTCATCTTCGAATACGGTGCCGTAAACACTTCGTTGCGGGCACGGGTCGCATTCTTCAAGCGAATCAGGAAGTCTGAAATAGGGTCGGTAAGGGCACTCATTGCGTCAATTCATCTGGTTTGAAATAATCCTCGTCGTCAGTTCTCGTCACTACGCCGCGTCCGAACTACCGGCCGGCTTGCGAAAGGGCATTCCCAATTCCTTGAGCAATGCTAGAGCCGCCTCATCCGTCCTCGCTGACGTGCAAATCGTCACGTCAAACCCCAGATTCCGCTTCACTTTGTCCAATTCCACCTCCGGAAAAATAGTCTGGTCAGTTACTCCTAACGTGTAGTTCCCGTTCCCATCAAAGCTCTTCAACGGCACCCCCCGGAAATCACGAATCTTCGGTATCGCGGTCTTGATGAATCGAAGAAGGAAATCATGCATCTTCGCGCCTCGAAGGGTCACCTTCGCGCCAATGACTTCTCCCGCTCGTAACTTGAAATTCGAGACACTATTCTTGGCCTTCGTAATGATCGGGCGTTGCCCGGTGATTCGCGCAATCTCTTCGGCGGCATCTTCCGCGGCCTGTTTCCGGTCGGCTTCCTTCCCAATACAGCAATTGATAACCACCTTCTCTACTCGCGGGATCTCATGGACATTCAATATCCCCAGCTTCTCCTTCAAAGCCGGCGCCACCCGCTCGCGGTATTCTGTCTGTAAAGTCGGTTCCATAACGCTCTCTCTCCTTCGTGACCCGCCGTGACGGGCGTCTAAGATGATCTAATTCTCTGCTTTCTCAATCAGTTTCACGTTCGATATGTGGATCGGGCCCTCCTTTTCCACGATCCCACCTTCAGGGCGATCCTGAGACTTGCGAGCATGCTTCTTGATCATGCGCACCCCCTCGATGATCACCTGCTCTTTTGTGGGAAAAACCTGCAAGATCGTCCCCGTCGCTCCCTTGTGGTTGCCCGAGATCACCTCCACTTGATCCCCTTTGTTCACATGCGTCTTGATCTTGCTCATAACACCTCCGGCGCTAGCGATACTATCTTCATGAAATTCTGCTCGCGTAACTCGCGCGCAACCGGACCGAAAATCCGCGTGCCGCGAGGATTCTTGTCCTTGTCGATCAAAACAATCGCGTTCCGGTCAAAGCGGAGAACCGATCCATCGGTTCGCCGAATTGGCGCTGCCGTCCTCACCACAACCGCCTGCACTACCTCGCCTTTCTTCACATTCGCCGTCGGCGTTGACTCCCTCACGTGCACCGTGACGATATCGCCAACCCCGGCACTCTTCGTCCGCTTGCCAAGTACACCGATCATCTTTGCAACACGGGCTCCCGTATTGTCGGCGACTTGAACCTTGGATTCCATTTGAATCATAACTTCGTTCCTTAGATCTTTAGCTCGTCTCTTGTTGCCCCTAAAACTATCAAGCGAATCTAATGGGCCAATACTTCCACAAGACGCCAACGCTTTTTCTTGCTGATAGGTCGGATCTCCATCACCCGCACCTTGTCCCCGACCTTGGCTGCGCCCTCCTCGTCGTGTGCATAAAGCTTCGAACTACGCTTCACGATCTTCTTGAACTTCGGGTGCTGAACACGCCGAACGACGTCCACAACGATCGTCTTCTCCATCCCGTCAGAAATGACCACTCCCACGCGGGTCTTGCGCAAACCACGCCCATTTTCACGCGTCACGGCCTCAACGGGCCCCTTCTTCGTTGCTTCCACGACAGCCACGGCCTCAGCCAGCGGAGTCTCCTCCTCTTCCAAGGCCACCGCCGTCGCCGCAGTCTCCGTTACTTCCGCCTGGGCGTCGGATTCGCCTTCAGCTTCCTCCGTTTCACTCGTTGTCTTTTCGTCACTCATCTGAATCGTTCTTCTTCTCGTTAAGCTTACCTAAGCCATCCTTCAGGATGAAGCCGGAGCCTCCACGACGTCCGATTGCTCCTGCAACCGTCGCTCCGACAAAATCGTCTCAATCCGAGCCACCTCCCGGCGCACAATACGCATCCGGGCAGGGTTCTCTAACTGGCCACTCTCCTGCTGCACACGCAGATTCAACACCTCGTGTTTCAAATCACGACGCCGCGTGTAAAGCTCGTCATTGGTCAGCTCTTTTAATTCCGTCGTTTTCATCCTGTCTTGTCTCTTAAATCCCTATTCATGCTCCGACATACTTTGCCTAGCTGCCACCCGAAGAGCGGGATACAAATCGAGTCCGAATGCCCAGCTTGTTGGCCGCCAGACGCATCGCGCTTTTGGCCAAAGATTCTGGCACCCCGGACATTTCAAAAAGCATTGTTCCCGGGCGCACCACCGCCACCCAGGCCGCCGGTGCTCCTTTCCCTTTGCCCATTCGCGTCTCCGGTGGACGCGAGGTGATCGGCTTGTGAGGAAAGATCCGAATCCAAACCTTCCCCTTTCGTTTCATGTGACGCGTGATCGCCACTCGACACGCCTCAATCTGCTGCGCCGTCACCCAACCGCGCCCCAACGACTGCAACCCGTAATCCCCGAAACTGACATTCGTCCCACGCTGGGCCGTCCCGCCGCGATTTCCACGCTGCGATTTCCGATACTTGACTCTCTTGGGCAACATTGCCATCTCTCTGATCTCTCTTGGTTGAGGTTAATTCGTCTCCGCCCTAGCGCGAGGTCACTTGCCCCACCGGCGATTGCGCTTGCTTTCCGTCCTTCTCGACTTCTTCCTTCTTGTTGATCCAGCACTTCACGCCAATCGTGCCATACACGGTTCTCGCTTCGGTAAACCCGTAATCAATCGGCACCCGCAAAGTCTGCAACGGCACCTTCCCCTCACGATACCACTCCGCTCGAGCAATATCCGCTCCCCCAAGACGCCCAGCCGCTCGGATACGAATTCCCTCCGCCCCAAAATCCATCGTCGTCTGAAGCGCCCGCTTCATCGCCCGCCGAAACGATATCCGACGCTCCAGCTGCAACGCCACGTTCTCAGCAACGAGTTGCGCATCCAATTCCGGTTGCTTGATCTCAATAATATCCACCTTCACCTGCTTCCCACCGCACATCTGAGAGACTTCATTGGTCATCCTCTCAATCTCAGAACCCTTGCGACCAATCACCAGGCCCGGACGAGCCGTAAAGAGCGTCACTCGAACGCTGTTCCAGGCACGCTCAATCACGATCTTTGATACGGCTGCAAACGAAAGCTTGTTCTTGAGATGATTCCGTATCTTCAAGTCGCTGTGCAGATAATCTGCAAACTCTTCTTCCGGCGCATACCACTTGGACCGCCAGTCGCGGCTCACGCAAAGCCGATAACCAATTGGATTTACTTTTTGTCCCATATCAATTCGCTCCTACTCGTATCGTTATGACTCTTTGGTCTCTTCCCCAGCGTCGCTGCCACTATCATCAGCGCCTTCCACAGATGCATCGTCGCTGGCCATTTCTGCCTCAACTACAGGCAACACATCATCCCGCACTTCGCTTTCAGCCTCCTCTTTTTTCACATCTCCTTCCGGCTCCGCCGCCACCGAGGCTTCCCCCTCGTCCTCCGCCGCTACAGGCGCCCCTCTCGCTCCCGCTTTTTCCATCTGCTTGATCAATTTACTCGTCGCCGTCGCTCGAGCCATCCGCTGCTTCTTCTTGGTCTTACCGGACTTCTTCGTCGACACCGGTTGCTCGATTTCGTCAGACACCGTGATGAAGATATGACTCGTCCGCTTCTTGATCGGCGCCGCCCCGCCCCGCGCGCGCGGCTTCCATCGCTTGAGCGTGGGCCCATCACCCACCACCGCTTCCTTGATGACCAAATTGTCCACGGCCATGTCATGGTTGTTCTCCGCGTTGGCAATTGCAGACTTCAGGGTCTTGCCCACCAAGCAAGCTGCCTTCCTCGGAGTATAAGTTAGCATGTCCAAAGCTGCCGATACCGGAAGCCCTTGAATGTTTCGCGCCACATCACGCGCCTTCAGCGGCGAAATGCGAACGTATTTTGTGATGGCTTTTACCTCCATGAAAACAATTGCGTTAAATCCTTGGTTCTCTCCGTGAATCTCTAAAAAGATCGCCCCGTATTGACTCTCACACGGTCGCCAACCTGCACCGGGACGTCCTCCGATTGAAGCCGCTGCATCATTAATCCCGAAATTTCATCCCGCACGGAAATCACCAATCCCATCCCAATCGTCTCGTTTCCGCGCATCACTTCCAAAGGCATCCCCACCCTTGCACCACTCGCACGACCCGCATTTAAGACAACCAAACCATACTCGTCCGCTACGTCGACGACCGATGCTGAAGCGATCCCGTCTACCTGTCCCGGTTCCCCCGCCACTCCTTCAGCAAGTCGCCGCTCGACAGACTGCACCTCCGTCTGAAGCAACTTTAACCGCTCCGGGTCAGAATTCACCGCCGACTGAGCAAATGTCAGAGCCACCCCGGCAAGGCGAAGCAACTGTTCCGTTAACTCACGATTCTCCTTCTCCAGTATTTGATTGTCCCGAACGGCCTTGAGTAACCGCTGCTCTATCCCATCCGAATTGGGTGTCACCGCCTCCATGCCAAGGGCCTCCATCTGAAGACGCACCTCCTGATAGGCCTGACGATATTGCTCCGCCTCGGCATTAGCCGCGGCCAAACTCTCACCCAGAGCGGCGTTCGCCGAGCGTAGGGCCTCAAACTTGCTCTCCATGGCTGTCATCCGCGCAACTGCCGCTTCCAAAGCCGTCTTCGACTCGTCTCGAGTCAACTCAAGAGCTCCCCCCTGTGCGCGCACGGACGAATACGGTAGAAGCATCGCTCCTGCCAAAACCAAGTTCGCTAGTCTGCCCCGCGTCGTCGTCACTCTTTTCTCCAGTTCAATCAATCAAATCCTACTTCTTGCCCATCCCGCCATGGGTAAGGAACTTCCGCGTCGGTGAAAACTCGCCCAGCTTGTGACCCACCATGTTCTCAGACACAAAGACCGACACGAAATCCTTCCCGTTGTGCACAAGAAATGTGTGCCCGACAAAATCAGGCGTAATCATCGAACGACGCGACCAAGTCTTGATCGGTTTTTTACTGCCGCTCTCGTTCATCGTATCAATCTTGAACAAGAGTTTTTGGTCAACAAATGGCCCTTTCTTTAGTGATCTGCCCATGATGCTATCTCTCTAAATGTCTATAAATTCTAGGATTCAATCTCCACTCTCACCCTCTACTTTCTCTTCTTCTTTCGGCGCTCGATAATGAAGCGATCACTCGGATTGTGCTTCTTCCGCGTCTTCTGCCCCTTCACATGACCCCACGGGCTCTTCAAATGCTGCCTTCCTCCCCCACTCTTGCTCTTGCCTTCGCCACCGCCATTGGGATGATCGACCGGGTTCATGCACATCCCCCTTACGGTCGGCCGCGTGCCCTGCCACCGCGTACGCCCCGCCTTGCCGCTGCTCTGGTTCATGTGGTCCAAATTGCCCACCTGACCGATGGTGGCATAGCACTCGGCATGAATCCGGCGAATTTCGCCCGACGGCATCTTCACCATCGCATAGTCGCCATCAACATTCGCCAATACCGCTGCCTGACCCGCGCTGCGCGCCACCTGCCCGCCCTTGCCCGGAATCATTTCCAAATTGTGGATCGACGTGGTGACCGGAATCCTTCTCAACGGCAGCGCATTGCCAACTTTGATGGGCGCTTCCTCCCCAGCCATCACCTGGGCGCCGACTTCTAATTTGTTCGGGGCAAGGATATAACTCCGCTGCCCGTCAGAATACTCAATCAACGCAATCCGCGACGAACGATTCGGATCATATTCGATCGCCACCACATTCGCCGATTCATCGCGTCGCTTTCGCTTAAAGTCGATCAATCGATATTTGCGCTTGTGTCCGCCCCCAATGTGACGACACGTAATCCGCCCCTGGTTGTTCCGTCCGCCCGTCTTGCTCAAGGCCTCGGTAAGCTTTTTGTCAGGCTCGGACTTCGTCACCTCTTCAAAGGCAGAATGCACTTTGTATCGATTGGAAGGAGTGACCGGTTTGTATCTTTTCAGTGCCATATCGCAAGTAAATGGTTAAAAGTATCCTTCAAAATTCCTTCGCCTATACCAGGTCGATCTTGTCCCCCTCCTTGAGCTTCACGATGGCCTTCTTCCACTTGGCTGTCCGGCCAAAATCGGCACGGCGCTCGCGCTTCTTCTTTCCCCGGTAATTACTCGTGTTTACCGAAAGCACTTTCTTGCCAAATAGACTCTCGATCGCCTGCTTGATTTCCAACTTCGTTGCCCTCGGATCAACCTTGAACACATATTCATTGTTCATCTCGCCGAGAAACATCGCTTTTTCGCTCAACTGAATCGTCTTGATAACTTGGTAGATGTCTTGCATTGCTGTGCCTCCTACTTGCCTTGCCTACTTCGCCGTCCGCTTCGCCAATCCTTCGAGCGCGCCTTCCGTAATAACAATCTTGCCAAAACTTAAAACTTGCTCCGCATTCACGTCCGCAGCCGTGGTCAATAACGCGTCCTGATAGTTTCGCCCCGCCAAATAAGTGGACTCTTCAAATTGGTCACCAATGATCAAAACCGGGCCCTCGTCGGTGATAGCTGACAGCTCTTGGACAAAACGCTTCGTCTTTCCATCAGCGACCACGAACGCATCCACCATGATGACATCCTCACTCGCAATCCTCGCCGATAAAGCGCGGCGAAAAGCCAAGCGCCGCATCCCTTTCGGCATCTTTTTCGAGTAATCACGTGGTCGCGGCCCAAACACAACTCCCCCGCCTCGCTGAATGGGCGAAGCATTACCACCGGCACGCGCCCTTCCAGTCCCTTTCTGGCGAAAAGGCTTTTTTCCCGTCGCCGATACTTCGCCCCTCGTCTTTGTGTTCGCCGAACCGGATCGTCGGTTCGCACGATAGGTCGTCATCAACTGATGCACTGCGCGATCGCCCTTGCCCGCCTCCGCCAATTCAATCTTGGCTTTCCTCGCTACGTCTTCGGTTAGTACGGTTGCTGCCATGGTTCTCGTTGCTAAATACAGTTCAATCTCAAGTAATTCCTACTCCTACGCCTTCTTCAGGGCCGGACGAATCATCACGTATCCGCCCTTCGATCCAGGTACCGCCCCACTCACAAGCACCACGTTGTCTTCCGGCCGCGACTGCACCACTTTCAAATTCTGCACCGTCACCCGCCCCCCTCCATGCCGGCCCGGCATTTTCGTGTTCTTCCAAACCCGGCCCGGGGTCGTCCCTGCCCCGATACCCCCCGTCCGACGATGCATCATCGATCCGTGCGAGCTCGGCAAGCCACCAAATCCGTATCGCTTGTAAACGCCCTGAAAACCCTTTCCTTTAGACTCTCCAATCACATCGACTTGCTGCCCCGCCTCAAACATGTCCGCACCCGGAACAAACTCCTCGGGATCCGGCAAGTCATCGTCGCTCTCCACCCGAAATTCGCGCACCAATCGCTTCGGAACCCCGTTCCAACGGGCAAAGTGCCCGCGCCGCGGCGAGTTGACCCGTGACGCCTTCTGCGAATCATACCCCATCTGTATCGCCGAATACCCATCCTTCTCCCGAGTCTTCACTTGCAACAAAACGTTGTCGCTCACGTCAATCACCGTTACCGGCACCGCTTCACCATCCTCGGTGTATACCCGCGTCATGCCGACTTTCTTGCCTAGTAATCCTATACTCATGATCCTTAGTCTCTCTTCTCGAATGAAGGCACCCCCGTCCCTTAAATCTTAATGGTGATGTCCACGCCCGCCGGAAGATTCAACTTTTTCAATTCATCTACCGTGTGCGCTGTCGGATCCACAATGTCCAACATCCGCTTGTGAGTCCGAATCTCGAATTGCTCCGCCGACTTCTTGTTTACATGCGGCGAACGATTGACACTGAATTTCTCTATCCGCGTCGGTAAAGGAATCGGCCCAGCGACTTTCGCGCCCGTCCGTTTCGCCGTATCGACAATCTCCACGGCCGACCGGTCAAGAGCCCGATGGTCATATGCACGAAGTCGAATTCTGATCCGTTGATTATTCATAGCCTGTCTTTTCTTTCCTGCTCTGCTGAGCGTTCTCCTAGTAGCCGCCGCCACGCTGCTCGATAATCTCGTCCACTATGGTCTGCGGCACCCGTTCGAAATGAGATGGCTCCATTACATATGATGCTCGCCCACTGGAGAGAGTCCGCATGTCCGTGGAATACCCGAACATCTCCGCCAACGGCACTTCAGCCTTCACAAGGCTATTCGTCCCCTTGCCCTCAATATTCAAAATCTTGCCCCGGCGACGGTTTAAATCACCAATCAAGTCCCCTTGAAATTCGTCCGGCGTCGCCACTTCCACCGCCATGATCGGCTCGAGCATGATCGCTCCCGCATTCTTAAAGGCATCTTTCATAGCGAAGATCGCTGCCATCTTAAACGCCTGCTCGTTTGAATCCACATCATGACTCGACCCGTCAAGCAAATCGACATGCACATCAATAACCTGGTATCCCGCCAAGACCCCGTTCAACATCGATTCCTTGATCCCCGCATAACAGGCGTTGATGAACTCCCGCGGAATCGCCCCGCCAAAGACTTTATTTTCAATCGTTAGCCCCTCACCCTGCGCCACCGGAAAGGCCTTCAAAACCACGTGACCATATTGTCCCCGGCCCCCACTCTGCTTCACTAACTTCCCTTCTCCCTCCGCGCCCTTCGTTATCGTCTCCCGATAAGCAATTTGCGGCTTGCCAGAATTAGTGTCCACACCGTATTCCCGCTTCATCCGGTCCTGAATGACTTCGAGATGCAGCTCACCCATCCCGGAAATGATTGTCTGACCCGTTTCCTCATCCGTGTGCACCGTAAAGGTCGGATCCTCCTCCGATAAACGCTGCAGGGCATTCCCCATCTTCTCTTGATCAACCTTGGTCCTCGGTTCGACCGACATCGAAATCACCGGCTCCGGAAAAGCAGGCGGCTCCAGCAAAATATCATAACCGACCTCAGACAGCGTATCGCCGGTCGTCACATTCTTAATTCCCACAATCGCCGCAATGTCACCCGAATAGACCGTCTCAACGTCCTTCATGTCGTCGGACTGGATCTGAATCAATCGTCCCACCCGCTCCCGTTTTCGCGTCCGCGGATTGTAGACCGTATCGCCCTTCGAAATGGTTCCGCTATAGACCCGAATGAAAACCAGCTTCCCGACAAACTTGTCGCTCCACAATTTAAATGCGAGCGCACAGAATTTGCCACGATCGTTCGCCGGAGCCTCGATCTCTCGGGCCTCGTCATCCGGGTCCTGGCCGACCGCCGCCGGGATGTCGATTGGACTCGGCAAATAGTCAACAACTGCATCCACCAGAGCTTGCACACCCTTGTTCTTGAACGCCGATCCACCAACCACCGGGATCACATGGTTCGCAATCGTCGCCCGACGAAGCGCCCGTTTCACATCCTCCCCCGTAATCTCTCCCTCCTCTAAAAACTTCGTGCCGAGCACGTCGTCTACGTCGACCAAGGCATCGAGGACTGCTTGGTAAGCAAGCTCCGCAACCGCCCGCTGATCATCGGAAAGCTCCATGACCTCATAGGTCGAACCAAAAGCGTCGTCGTCAGAGTAAACCACCGCTTTGCGATTGATGACATCAATCTGCCCCTTGAGCTCGTCTTCCGCACCGATCGGAATAAGGATTGGCAACGCTTTGGCACCCAGTTTGTGGCGGATGTCATCAACCACATTTGCAAAGTTGGCACCAGTACGATCCATCTTGTTGACAAAGACGATCCGAGGCACGGAATATTTGTCCGCCTGACGCCAAACGGTCTCAGACTGCGGCTGCACGCCGGCAACCCCACAAAATACCACCACCGCACCATCCAACACTCGAAGCGACCGTTCAACTTCCGCCGTAAAATCCACGTGACCCGGGGTATCGATGATGTTCACCCGCTGCTCCTCACCCTCAAAAATCTTGTAAACCCCCTCCTGCGGCAGCTGCCTCCATGCGCAAGTAACAGCCGCTGATGTAATCGTGATCCCCCGCTCCCGCTCCTGCTCCATCCAATCAGTCGTCGCCGCCCCATCATGAACTTCCCCGATCTTATGGATCATGCCCGTGTAGAACAATACCCGCTCGGTCAGGGTCGTTTTTCCCGCGTCAATGTGAGCCGCTATCCCAATGTTGCGAGTACGAGAAAGCGGAAACTCGCGGTCTGGCGAGTTTAAGCTCATGATCGTCTCGGGCATGGTTGCTGTGGCAGTCACTTCAAAAACAATTACTTACAGTTTATTTACCAGCGTAAGTGTGAAAAAGCTCGATTGGCCTGAGCCATCTTATGCGTCTCGTCCCGCTTCCGGATCACAGCCCCCTGATTAGAAGCCGCATCCTTGACCTCATTCGCTAAAGCCACATGCATTGGGGTCCCCCTTCGACCACGCGCCGCCGTCACCACCCAGCGCATCGCCAGCGATTCTTGACGCTCAGGCGATACCTCAATCGGCACTTGATAGGTCGCGCCTCCTACCCGCCGACTTTTCACCTCAACACGAGGCTTCGCATTCTCGATCGCACGATTCAAAATATCCAACGGATCAACAAAATCGACGCCCTCGTTACACCGATCAATCGCCCCATAGACAATTCGCTCTGATAACGAGCGCTTGCCCTTGTTCATGATCATGCTGATCAACTTATAGACCAAAGGGCTGTCATATCGAGGATCTCTTAGTTCCTCCCGCTTATAAACTCTCTTCCGTCGCGACATTAGACTATTGCAGGTATTATCTTAAAATTATACTTAACCCAAAGAATATGAACATACATGGCGGTTCAGTCACTCCCGCCCTTGCCGCGCTTTGTGCCATATTTGGAACGCCCTCGCTTCCGACCATCAACGCCTAAAGTGTCCAACGCTCCCCGCACAATGTGATATCGAACACCCGGCAAATCCTTTACCCGTCCACCCCGCACCAAGACAATCGAATGCTCCTGCAGGTTATGGCCCTCCCCGCCAATATAGGCAATGACTTCCTGCCCATTCGTGAGCCGCACTTTCGCAACTTTCCGAAGGGCCGAATTCGGTTTCTTCGGCGTCCGGGTGTAAACCTGGAGACAGACCCCACGACGCTGCGGACAACTGTCCAACGCCGGTGCTTTCGATTTCTCCGGCTTGTCTTTTCGCCCCTTGCGGACGAGCTGATTAATGGTCGGCATTTTGCTGTTTCTTTAGAGTTTCTCCGCTCACCACAGGACGCCACGGATGCAGGAAGACATTCTCTAAAGAAGTCAAAATGCCATTTTTCCGGAGGCGATGCCCGATAGTCCAAGGCCCAGAGTCGATCCGAGGGCCCGTTGAGGAGCGGGGAATATAGTGAATTCGGTTGGACTGGCAAGGCTATTTTTCGTAACTTCGGGCTATTTTTTGAGAAAAAGCGTCTAGAGCATGCAAATCCCTTTATTTCTGCTGCCCAAAACCGACAAAAAGCCCTTCGGTCCGGTAGCAGGAGGCGGATTTGAACCGCCGACCAAAGGCTTATGAGTCCTCTGCTCTACCCCTGAGCTATCCTGCCGTTTCGAAGATCAATTGCCTTCACCCCACACCGTCGATCCGCCCCGGTCCCACCGGGTGTGAACTTACGGGCGAAACCCCTTCCGTCAAGCTCCCAACGCGGTCACTGCCGACTCCAAACTCGTCTCGTCATGCACCCGAATAACTCGCACACTCCGGTCAATCCGTTTCATCAGGCCTGCCAAAACACCTTTCGGTCCAATCTCCACGAAGGTCGTCTCCCCCCCCGCAATCAGCTTTTGCATTGATTCCGACCAGCGGACTGACCCAGTCACCTGCGCCTCAAGCGTCTTCCGCACGTGCGCCACACCCGCCACAGGCCGAGCCTCAACGTTGCACCACACGGGATACCGAGGTTCCCCGATCACTGCGTTGGCGAGTTCCACCGAAAGTTTGTCCTGTGCAGGCTGCATCAATCGCGAATGGTAAGCCCCTGCCACCACCAGTTCCTTAGCCATCTTGATCCCGCGCTCTTTCGCCAGTTGCACGCTCCTCTCAATCCCAGTCTTCGGTCCCGAAAGCACAATCTGCCCAGGCGCATTGTAATTCGCAACGTCCACCCCCACTTCTTCCGCCAATCGATACACCGCTTCTTCTGTCCCCCCTACCATCGCCGCCATCGAACCGCCGTTTGGACCCTCTTCCATAAAGACACCTCGTCGATAAACCAGCATCAATCCCGTGTCGAAATCAAATGTCTTTGCCGCCGCATGCGCCGTGAACTCCCCCAAAGACAATCCCGCAGCTGCCGAAACGTCCAGACCCGGCACACGTTCCCGCAAGAGCTCCAAACACGCGCAGCCATGGACGTACAACGCCGGCTGACAACGTGACGTTCGTGTTAGCTCTTCCAAGGGGCCCTCGAACATCACCTCGCTCAAACCAAAACCCACCAGCTCATCCGCCTTGGCAAAGAGCTCCCGTGCCCGGTCATACGCCAACAAATCCTTCCCCATGCCTACTTCCTGGGCCCCCTGACCCGCAAACAACAATACCACCCGCGTGCTACTCATCCGCGCTTCTCTTACACAGCCCCCAGCCCTGTCGCAAACTTTTTCATGAGTTCGGACGATTCCAAAATGCACGCCTCGAGCAATTCCCCATTCCTCGCAATCCGCTCTTCCAAGCCGACTTCGGGAAAAACTTCCTCAATCGATAGCGTCAGATCAAAGCTCTCCGCCACCGCTTCACGGTCTTCCCCCTCCAAGCTGATCGCTCCTCCAATCGCCAAAACCGGCTTCCCGTGCTCGCGCGCCATCGCAGCGACACCACCCGGTGCCTTCCCCATCGCCGACTGCACATCAATCCGTCCCTCCCCGGTCACCACCAAGTCGGCCGCGGCCACTCGCGCCTCCAATCCAATCGCGTCCGCAACCATCTCGAAACCCCTTCGCAGGCGTCCGCCGCAAAAAACCATCAATCCCCAGCCCAAACCACCCGCCGCACCCGCACCCGCAATCCCTCGGCGATTCTCGACACCTAAATCGCGCTCCACCACCCCAGCTAAACGCTCTAACCGGTCTTCAAAGAATTCCATCGCACCCGAAGCCACCCCCTTCTGCGCCCCATAGATACGAGTCGCCCCGCCCAACCCGAGAAGCGGGTTCGTCACATCACACGCCACTTCCACACTCACCCCGCTTAAAATATCTGACCCCGGCGCTTCCAGCCGTCCCAGTCGCTCCATGCCTGCCGGTAGCCCAACCATCAGCTGGCCCTTCGCGACATCATAGAACCGGTATCCAAGCGCTTCCGCCATCCCAGCCCCCCCGTCATTCGTCGCGCTCCCGCCAATTCCCACCATCAATCGCGTCGCGCCCCGCTCAACCGCCGCCCGCATCATTTCACCGGTCCCAAAAGTGCTCGCCAACTCCGGTTCCAACGCCGCCCTGTCCAGGCGCCACAGACCAGATGCCTGGCTCATCTCCAAGACCCCTATCCTTTCCCCTCCAGGTCCTTGGACGAGCGCATACTCCGCCGTGACCGTTCGTCCCAAAGGATCATCCACCTCGCACTCCACCCGCTCGCCGCCACGCGCAGCCCGAACCGCTTCCGCGGTCCCTTCTCCCCCATCCGCCACCGGCAACACCTCCACCACAACCCTTCCTTCAGCACCCAAAGCCCCTTCCAGCCCTCGCCCGATCGCTTCCCCCGCTTCCAACGCGGTCAGCGTTCCCTTAAACTTATCTGCTGCAACCAAGATTCGCACTTCACCACCCTCCTCAATCCGGCCACAAACCGTCAAGCCCCACCGCAACCCCGTTTCCCTGCCGGGCCGCCCACCCCCACTGTCTCGAGGCAGGCTCAGCCTGCCCGGCAAAATCTGCTTCCAACACCAACCTGCCAGCTTGCCGTTCGGACCCAGCTCAACCCATCTCACCCCGGGTCCGCCCTCTTCTCTCCATGACCGCCCATACCCTCATGCCTCGCCAAAGAACCCTTCTGGCGCCGCTCGAGCGAGGAACGGAGAGGGTGGGATTCGAACCCACGATACGTTTCCGTATGCCGGTTTTCAAGACCGGTGCATTCAACCGCTCTGCCACCTCTCCTCAATTTGCTCCAAGGGAAAGAGTCGCTCAATCCCGCCAAACGATCAAGATGCAATCACACGTCATTCGAAACCCGCAACTTCACTCAAAACTACCACGTGGCGTCACCGTGGCCCCTACCCAACGGGATCCATTTCACGACGAGCCACTAGATAGGATTGCCAATCAAGACACTGAACGCCCCGTTTGAATAAGAGATTTAATAAACACTTCCGATCGCCGTCGCGATCTCCGCCAACCGATCGAAAAACGCGGAGCCCCATGAGAAACCCAGAAAGTGCCGGTCCACGCATCGGAAACTTGGAGATGATTGACGTCCACGCCCCCAACCAGTGCTCTGCTCAGAAGACTTCTCCCAACAAATCCGTGCGGCGCTTACCCATCAGGATTCCGGCACGGCCATCAGCCAGCCGCCGTCACTTCCGTCCACCATCTTGCGCACATTGGGACCCGGCTTGGAGGCAACACTGATCAGGTAGAGCCGGATGCCCCGCGCGGCGAGCACTTCGGCCATCGCTTCCACACCGTATCGATTGGGTGGGTCACCCATGTCGCAGATCCACAGCACGGCGTCTACCCCAGCATGCTCGCCCAAGGCCTTTACTGCGGTAACTGTGTCGGGCGACATACCGCGGGCGATACGCGTCTCCGCGCGCGGTTCGGGTTCTTCCAGGGCACAGCCATCTACCTGCAGCATCGGCGCCCTTGGCAATTCCTTCTTCAGGGCGGCACGCAGGGCCGGCAACTCTTTTCCCATGCTCTCCGACACGTCTAACACTATGCCCAGTCGATCAGCGTAAAAGTGCATACCTAGAAAGTTCCCATCGAAACTCTGGGCGTCGAGGGCAGGCTCACGCGCGATAGCATCCGACACCGGGAGCATGAGATACCCCACAACCAAAATGAATCGCAAACCGAACACAACTTTCATCCTCCACCCCCCGCCTACGCCGCGCAACCTACAATGCAGCTTATCCTTGACCACGCGCGTCAGACTCCACTGCACCACACACTAACTGCATCATGAAGGCGCCCTCTCGTTCCATCGTCCATTTATCCTCTATCGCAGGCCTTGACAGGTGCAGCGCCCCTCAACATATGCACCTTCACCAATTCGGAATTGGCTGCATCAGCGAGGTCAAATGGCTCGACAAAGTCGAAACTAAGGCCAACCCGATGACAAAAGACGATAAAGTTCGAACCACAAAAACCCCGGTCATCTCCGTGGATTGCACGTTGTTTACGATCCCACAAGCCGACTGCAAGACGTTTAAAGTGAGAAACGCTAATCCTTTGTGAAGCGGTCCAAGAACCTCACAATGGCCAACTACAGCGCCAAATACAGGATGGCGCACGCACCTTCGGTCGCCCAACCTTTCTTGAAGCTGACCGGAGAATTAAATTGCGATGGCTTATCAATTTCATTAGTGAAAATGCAAGGGTTGCCGCCCGCAATACAAAGGTAATCAATATGCAAATCCGTCTGCAATCCCGTTTGCAAAAGCTGAATCGTCCGTCCGTCGTCGCGATGGCATTTCACAACACGGTGTTGCTTACGGCGGGGGCCTCACTACTGGTTTTCTTAGGACTCGCTTGGTATTCGCTATCATCCCGGAAGACAGTAAATCATACGGCCAAAGCAACACCGGAAATGACGCCCAATGCAAACTCACATGACGCGGAAATTGTTTTGCAGCAATCTCTCGCGCGGATGATTCGATCGGGAGCGGAGGAAGCCCCAGAGCTAAACCGTCTCTTGGCACGAGACCCTCAGGATTCGCTCTCCCAGCTAGAAAGTGTTCCGGATTATCTGAGGGAGCTTGCAACGCTCGTTCTTAGCGAGTCGGATCATATCCCGACGCTAGAGCGGGTCACGACTGCACGGTCGTCTCGAGACCTTAGAACGTCCGTTCAAATTTCGTTGATTGAGGGCAAGCACGAGTCGGCGCTTAGGCTCCTTCGCACCGCCATCGCGGAGAATTCGATTGATGACCGTGGGAGATTACTCCTCGCTGAGATCCTGCTGGACTTCGGCGGTCAGTCGGAAGAGCTGCAGGCGGAGTGCTTAAACCTGTTGAAGTCTACCGGAAGCCTTGAATCACCAACGGGAAGAGACGCTTTATGGGAAATCGCAAAACACTTTTCTGAGAACAGTCTCGGGATCTTCGTGAAGGATTCACGCTCGGGCGGTATACGCTGGCATGCGCTCGGTTCAGAGTCGCTCGTGGACGCAAGTTCCCAGTTGCATGCCGTCTCTGAGCTCTTAGAAGATGCTCCAGAGAATCAAAGGCTCCTCGCCCGTCGGATTTACCTCAACCTGCTCCTTGGTCGAGACATTGAAAGCTCGCTTCTCAAAATTCGAGAATGCTCGCGAGAGAAAACGACGCGAGCTTCATTGCTGCTCTCCATCTCTCTTGCCGCATATCGATTGAATGATCCAAAGGGTTCTAAATACTTCCTTTCGCACGTGAATCGTGAAGAACTAGACATGGTCCAGAGGGGTGTCCACGCGTTCTTACGGCGATTCGTTGGCCACACAGCCTCCCTGCCAAGACACTGGAATGACGGAAACGTCTTACGACAAGAGCGGTCCCTTGCTAGGCTGGACTAAGTCTCGATCAACGCCCGATTTATTGTCTCTAAGAGCTTCACGACACGCATGACGCCGGGTCTTCTTAGGCATCTTTCAGGGCACCCCGATCGCCAACTCAATCAACCCTATCTCAACCACAGAAAGGCTCCGCAAAGCCGCACGGAAGGGTTTTTGGGCTCTGCAAAACTGGTGTTGCAGATCACCACGCATCATCCGACAGAGACGGCTCCCGGCTCGAATCAGAAAGGTATGTTGTCACTCATAGCCAATCGCCGCAGCAATGGCTTCCCAACAACGACATCGAAATAAGTCTCCCAAGCGTAACTCTAAGCATGAATGTCAAAACACTGGGTAACGTATGCTTTGTTCTCGGATTTGTATCAATTGTTGCCTCCATCCTCGTGTGGTTCTTCACAGGCGGAACAGGCGAGGAAACGAAAGCTCACGCCGAACGCTTCGGCATCTTCATCGGGCTTTGGGCACCGACATTTTTTATCCTTTCAAACCGCTTCGATCGGTCCGCGGATAAAGAGAGTTAGGAAAAGGTCTCGTATCGAACACTCATCCTGACAAACGTTGGGTATTGACGCACCAAGGCGCGGTCGGAGGCTTGCATATTCCTCTCCAAGGTGTTAGGCACCTCCTCTCACTAAGTCTACCTCCATGGAAAGTGTAATCGATAGCGCCATCTCCTCATGGAACCGGCTACTCGCTGACGATCCTATCGCCAAAGACCCCGACGCCGTAGCCTACGAACTCGAGAAAGCCGGTCTCATTGAAGGCGGGAACACGCGATGCAACGTCCTGAGACCACGGTTCGTCACGGCTTCTCGCTACCACGATGAACGGGAGTTGACTCGAAATGTCGTCAAGATCCACGAGAAAATGCTGGCCGGAATCGAATCGGGACAGGTTCCCGACAGGAATCTCGGTGGCCTAAAAGATTGGATTCGACAGGTCCGCTCACTTGACCCCCGCCCGGAATCAAGGAAAGCGGCTTGGCTGCGACTCGACGCGTCCCTCGCACGAACTCAACTTCATGCCATCGAGCTTAACGGAGACACCCCGGGCGGAGAAGGACACAACGATAGCGCGATTGCACTATTCAAGGCACTCCCCGCAACAGAACGCTTTATAAGGCAGTTCGACGGGCAATTCCTGCCGCTTCTCCCTAGATTCGAAAGCCAGATCCTAACGCGGGCCGGGGAGGTGGCAAATGTCGAGAAGCCTTCCATCGCATGGGCTTGCTGGGATGACAAACGCAACCGGGAAACAATCGTAGAAGGGATGACTTCCTACCTTGTCGCAAGAGGTTGCCCCGTCGTTTTTGGCGATCCCGAAGAGTTCGAAGTGAGCGAAAAAGAGACGCGGCTCAAAGGCCAACGCATCCACGTCATCCTTCGAGCATGTCTCACACCAGAGATACTGGAACGCCGCGACCAAGCTCAGGCTCTCGTCCAAGCCGCCCAATCAAACCACACTGTCGTTCTCAATCCTCTCGGAACGGAACCACTGGGACATAAAGTGCTCTTTGCCGCCATCTCCGACCCGGAACTGAACGCCATACTCTCACCTGCCGAACGCCGAATCATCACTCGACATATCCCGTGGACACGTCTCCTTGTCGAACAACGAACTACCTCGCCTAAAGGAACAGAAATTGATCTGCTGCCATGGGTGCTCGATCACCAGTCCCAGCTGGTCCTGAAACCCATGCATGGACACGCCGGAGAAGGCGTTCTCCTCGGCTGGCACACCGATCAAAAGCACTGGGAAACCGCCGTTCACCAACAATTGGGCGAATCAATTGTCCAAATGCGCGTCCATCTCCACTCCGAACGCTATCCCGTGATCGACCAGAATCTCGCCGAGGAGATTTTCTATGAGGACACCGACCCCTTTCTCTTCGATGGAGAAACCGTCGGCACCCTTACTCGCCTGAGCACGTCTGAGATTACCAATGTCTCGACCGGAGGTGGCGTCACCGCAACGATGGTCCTGTCCAATACCTGATCGGTTCATGCTATTTCGATTCAAGTAAAGAAACTCAAAGCCGCACGAGACCGTTTGCTCACCAAGACCATCAGATTCTCACCCAATCGGCCAGCTTCTCATGCTGAAAAATCATGGTCTCTTGGATCGACAGCCGCCTCCCCATGCCAGCCTCGTCCGCGCGCCGATACATGGCATGAGCTATCGCCACGTCCACGTATGCGAGACCCACTGCATTAAAGTACGCCCGCTCGCAAGGAGTCTCCCGGCCCGGTTTCTCACCCGTGATCACCTCTACAAGATTCGCATGAATATCATCATCGACCAGATGGCCGGCTCTGTACATCCGGCTCAAGGTCTGCGTCCGGTGTTTTACCGTCTCCCAATCATCACACACAATCTTGTCACACTGCTTGGCAACTTCATACTCATCCTCCCACCCCCCCACATGACTGTAAAAGGTCCCCGGTTTCATCCAAGTCGCCTTGAGAAGAGGTGCCTGGGCGCTCGTAGCCGTCACCAGTATGTCAGCTCCCTCCATTGCCGCTTCCGCGTTTGTGCCTGTTGCGATAAACTCTATGCTCGGAAAAAGAGATTCCATCTCGCGAACAAATTGCTCTTCCTCATGATCGTATTTCGCCGACACACGGCACTCGGCTAGGCTCGGCACCGCAGTCTTCATTGCAATCAAATGCATCTTCGCTTGCTCGCCTGCTCCAATAAATCCAATACGCTGCGAATCTTCCCGTGCAAAATGCTTCGCCGCGATCGCCCCCATCGCACCGACGCGCATATTCGAACATAGCGTCCCGTCCATAAAGGCAAGCGGAAAACCTTTCTCAATTTCAGACAAAAGGATTACCGCAGAAAGATTCTGAATCCCATATCGCTCCGGGTTGGGAGGAAAGACAGAGACCCATTTCACACCGCAAACCTCCTCGGGCAACATCGTCGCAGGCAGACAGTTTATCCGCTCTTGGGTGTCTTCATCAAATATTTGCACGATCTTTTCCGGAAAAAGAATCTTCTCCTCCCGAAAAGCGACCATGGATCTCTCAGCGGCACCCATCACCATCTCCATATCAAGGCATCCCGCCCGAAGTAAGTCTTCCTGCGATAAATACAGACACTCGATATGATTCTTGTTGACCATGGCGGTTAACTCGCTTTCTCGAAAAAAACCTCATTAGCGACGCCTTTTAGGCTTTCCCAAAAAGTTCCTAACTCATGATCATAAGATATAAGACGCCGTCGATTCTCGCCACGCGGATACTGCGATAGGCAGCGCAATTTATGTCATGAGCACCTCACAAACACGCACGCCGCGTCCAATCGGAGTGCACCCTCCTCGAACGAATACCCGCACTCCATGACGTTACTCAAAACGGTCCAAATCTCCTCCCTGCACGCTTCCACTCCTCTCTTCTGAGAGCAGTCATCCCCGCTACATCCGAAATTCAACCGTCAAAGCACACCTTCGGCGCTACGATCAATGGAAACGCATATCAAACACCAAGAATTCACCATCCCCTTCCAGGCAAGACTTCAACAACGCATCCCCGTGGCACGCTGCCCCTCGTCCATCAACGAGAGAACCCTACCTCCCCTCCTGCTGCGACAACTCAACCGGCTGATAGCCTCCCCTTGATCGAAAATACATAAACAAGAAGAGGTAACATATGAACATTCCTGCAGGAAGAATCGCTATCTTCGCGAGCGCCGCCTTCTTCTCAACATTCTGGACATTCTCCACAAGTTCCAAGTCATCACCACTCAGCTCGGAAACCTTGTCACCATCCAAAGATGGAGCTTCCAGTCCCAAAATGGCGGTGTAAGGCTCGCCTTGCACCTCGTCCAGCAGCGCCGGAGCCTCGGATCGCAATCGTGCATCCACCGACCGGTCCTGCACTAAACCAATGAGCGGAGTTCCTATAATCCCCATGAACAACACTCCCACTGCCGACACCCCGTTCAAGGTTAAGGCACCGCCCTTGGGAAATCGCTCAGCCACTACCCCAAGGGTTGTCGGCCAAAGGAACGTCTTCCCAAATCCATACAGCGTCGCCGCAATTAAAATCGAAAGCCCGACAGCCTTGGAAAGGAATAACAGCCCACACACTGCCAGCGCCGCACTCGCCATCAATAACCCAATTGTAGAAAGCCCATGCACAATCGGCCCCGCACAAAATCTCAAAACCGTCATAATGAGTGAGGTGTATACGAGAACCCATCCCGCATTCAGACCAAGCTTGCCCATTTCAGGCATCATCAGCTCTGTAATCCACGTGTCGGTCCCCAGTTCGGTCGTCGCAAGAGGACCAATCG
>JBCDBW010000029.1:0-42292 GCA_039182965.1 Verrucomicrobiota bacterium | reverse complement strand
TTTCTCTCCTCCAAATCTCGCCGCCATATCCAGCAATCGACCCTCATGAAAAGCAGGCGCAAACAAGGTTACCCCAAATGGCATGCCCGATTCCATAATCCCCGACGGAAAAGCCACCGCACTGCAATCCAACAAGTTCATAAAGTTAGTGTAATAACCCAAATTCGAATTCAAGTTCACCGGCTCCGCCTCCACCTCTGCCACCGTATAGATCGTCCCCGCCGTCGGCGTCATCACAAAGTCCACTTCTTCCCATACCTCGTCCGCCTTCCGCCTCAACTCCTGAAGGCGATACGCCGCCCGAAAAGCATCCACTGCCCGCGCTTTACCACCTCCTTCAATAATGCGCCGCGTGACCGGATGCAAAATCTCCGGTCTCTCTTTCAAAATGCCTTCGATCGCGGCATACCGCTCCGCAACCCAAGGTCCCTCATACAAAAGCCGCGCCGCCTCCAAAAAGGGCCCGAAATCAATCTCCCTGCGCGTCCCCCCCACCGATTCCATTCTCGCCACGCCCTCAACAAAGCACGCCTGCGCAGAACGATTCCCGAAAAACTCCAATTCGTCCTCCCGCGGGACCCCGAAAACAAACGCCTCTCCCAATAACTCGCCCTCCCTTAACCCCGGAGCAGGCCGGGCATACACATCACCGTTGTCAAATTCCGCCGCAACTCTGAATACCGCCCCGGCATCCCCCGCGCTCAGCGAAAACACCGACACACAATCCAGTGTCCGACAGGCCGGCACGACTCCCCGACAACTCAAAAGTCCCCGGCTCGGTTTCAATCCGACTAGGTCGTTAAACGCCGCCGGTATCCGCCCCGATCCCGCCGTATCCGTCCCCAGAGCAAAACTCGCAAACCCCCGCGCCACCGCCACCGCAGAGCCCGAACTCGATCCTCCCGGAATATAGTCTCCATCGATCGCATTTTCCGGAAATCCATACGGCGATCGGACCCCCACCAACCCCGTCGCAAACTGATCCAGATTGGTCTTCCCCATGGGAATCGCCCCCGCCTCCAGGAGCCGACCCACCACAAACGCCGATTCGCTGGGCTCATACGAAAACTCCGGACAACCAGCCGTCGTCGGTTCTCCCGCCAAATCAATATTGTCTTTGATCGCAAACGGAACACCATACAACGGCTGCTCCGCTTCACCCCGCCCCTCCACCACCCGGGCATACTCTAGCAATCTCTCCCGCGAAACTCGGCTAATCCATATCCGAGTCGGCTCCGCCTCTTCAATCACCTTATCCAGAGTTTCCACCAACCGCGTGGGTGTCCATTCGCCCGATGCATAGGCCGCTCGCAGCGATTTCAAATCTAACCCAGGCAATCCCACACTCACGCCTCGTCCATCTCCACAATTGCTAACACTTGTCCTGCGCCCACACTCTCTCCTTCTCCGACCAACACCTCGCGGACTATCCCCGCCTCTGATGACATCACCGCAATCTCCATCTTCATGCTCTCCACAACCATAACCACTTCATCCTCACCTACCATTTCTCCCTCCTTGACTTCCACTTTCCACAAACTCCCCGCCACCGGAGAGGTCACCGCTTCACAT
Organism: Verrucomicrobiota bacterium; assembly: GCA_039182965.1. GTDB lineage: Bacteria > Verrucomicrobiota > Verrucomicrobiia > Verrucomicrobiales > DEV007 > JBCDBW01. Next base: position 40,720 of record JBCDBW010000029.1, on the reverse strand, counting down.
CCCGCCGGCACTTCCACCTCATCCTCCTCGGGTGAAATCTCTGCCTCCTGGACTTCGAAACTCATCGCCCCACTCGCTTCCCATCGCTCCCGCTCTTCCGCAAACGCTTCCCGCTGTCGCTCCCGAAATGCCGCAATGCTCTCCGCATGCTCTCCCAAAAACTCATGATACTCCGCCGGCCGAAATACGGTTTCCTCCACGTCAATATCGTAATGCCCCGTCAGAAAATCTCGCCGCATCTCCAGCAATTCCTCCGCCTCCACAGGGTACCACCGCACTTGGTCAAAAAATCGTAATAACCACGGTTTGCCCGTCTCAAAATGCCCCGTCTCCCCGAAACGATTCCACACCGGTAAGGTCCGCCCAACCAGCTGATAACCCCCCGGCCCTTCCATCCCATATACGCAAAGATAGGCCCCTCCAATCCCCACCGCGTTCTCCGGTGTCCAAGTCCGCGCCGGATTATACTTCGTCGTCACTAGTCGATGCCGCGGATCCAATGGCGTCGCTACCGGTGCGCCGAGATAAACATCTCCCAAACCCATCACAAAGTAACTCGCCTCATACACAATACGGCGCACTTCTTCAACCGATTCCAAGCCGTTGATCCGCCGAATAAACTCAATATTACTCGGACACCATGGAGCGTCTGCCCGCACAATCTGCATATACTTCTCAATGGCCTGCTGCGTCGCCGGATCATCCCAACTCAATGGCATATGCACCACTCGGCTCGAAAACTGCATCTCTTCCACCGGCGGCAACCCCGCTTCCACATCCTCGATCAGCTTCAAAACTTCCTTCCCATGAATCCGCGTCGGATCAAACTGCACCTGCAACGAACGAATTCCCGGAACCAGCTCTAGCATTCCATCAAACCGCTCTCCCTCCAACCGATCGTGCAAAGCCTGCACCCGAAAGCGTAAATCCAAATCCAAAACCATGTCCCCGAACTCCACTAAGATCACCCCATCACCGCTCTGCCGAAAACATACCTCCGGCCGACCGTCTCGTTCCGGAATCGAATCGAGTATCGGAAGCGTCCGCTTGGACTCCACCACGGTCGCCCCCGCACCCAATCCCTGCGCCTCCAAAGTCGCCACCGCTGTCTCCTGCGCCTCCAAAAGCCCTTCCGCATCTTCATTCGATATCGATACAAACCGCACCGTATCCCCTGGCTTTAGCTGCCCCATCTTCCACAAATCCGCTCGTACCACCACTGCCGGACAAACAAAACCCCCAAGACTCGGCCCGTCCGGCCCCAATAAAATCGGCATGTCTCCCGTGAAATCCACCGATCCCACACAATATGCATTGTCGTGAATGTTCGACGGATGTAAGCCCGCTTCCCCTCCATCCCGCCGGGCCCATTCAGGCTTCGGTCCGATTAAGCGCACCCCCGTTCGGTCCGAGTTGTAATGCACCTCCCAACTCGTCTCGAAAAACATCTCCATATCCGCTTCCGTGAAAAACTCTGGCGCCCCGTGCGGCCCATACACCACCCGCACCTCCCAATCTCTCGTCAATTCAGGTCGCAGTTCCGCATCCAACGGTACCGTCATCTCGCCGCCACCAACCCTGTTCAGCGGCAAAACATCCCCCGCTTTGAGCGCCCGCCCACCGTGTCCTCCAAAGCGGCCCAAACGAAAAGTCGCACGGCTCCCGAGATACTCCGGAACGTCAATCCCTCCCTTCACTAACAGATACCCACGCTGTCCTGGCCCCACAACATCGCCCAACTTCAACACTTGTCCCGCCGCCACTTCGATCGGTTCATACATCGCCACCGCTTTTCCATCCAAAGCCGCCCCCATATCCGCGCCCGTCAAACAAATCGTCGTCCCCGCGTTAAAACGGAGCTTGGCTCCGCGCACGGACATCTCAATGCCTGCCGCATTCTCATCGTTCCCCAAAACCCGGTTTCCCAATCGAAAACTCAACGGGTCAAACGGTCCAGATGGCGGCACCCCCACATCCCACATCCCTATCCGTCCCGGATAATCCTGCACCGTGGCTTCCAATCCCGGGTTTAAAACATCGATCGTCTGCGGCTCATGCTCAAATCCATGCAAATACCGCGTCGTCACCCGCCCCCCCACAAACGCTTCCGCTTCGAGAATTGCCCCAAGATACGCCAGGTTGGTCTCAATCCCATAACAGGCAAATTCCTCAATACCAGCCTTCAACGCCGCGATCGCCACACCCCGCGATGGACTAAATGCGATCAACTTCGCCACCATCGGGTCATAGAAACTCGGGACTTCCACTCCCGACTCAATCCATGTTTCACAACGTAAGTCGCGCGGCCCTGCAAAATGCGTCACCAATCCGCTGCTCGGCTGAAAATCCTTGTTCGGATCCTCTGCATAAATTCGCGCCTGAATCGCGTGCCCGCTCGGCGCCAAACCAGCCTCCAGTTCCTGCAATCCCGGTAATTTTCCCGCCCCCAGGCGAACCATCCACTCGACAATATCCACCCCCCACACTTCTTCCGTCACTCCGTGTTCCACCTGCAAGCGAGCGTTCACCTCAAGAAAATAGAAATCACCCGCCTCGTCATCCCAAAGAAATTCCACCGTCCCCGCCGAACGATAGTCTACCCCCTCCGCAAGTCGCACCGCCGCCGCGGCCAATCGACCACGCTCCTCATCCGTCAAGTGAGGCGCGGGCGTCTCCTCAATCACCTTCTGATTCCGACGCTGCACTGAGCAATCACGCTCACCCAAGGAAACCACTCTCCCCTCCCCATCCCCAAAAACCTGCACCTCAATGTGCCGCGCCCGCTCAATATACTTCTCAAGAAATACGCTCGCGTCCCCAAAATTCGAAGTCGCCAAGCGCCTCACTTGATCAAACAATTCCGGAACTTCCTCAGAGCACCGCGCAATCTGCATCCCAATGCCCCCGCCTCCCGCCGATGACTTTAAGATCACCGGATACCCGACAGCATCCGCCGTCGCAGCCGCCTGCTCACCCGTCTCCAATAGCTCACTCCCTTCCAACAGCGGCACCCCCGCTTCCCGCGCCATGTCTCGGCACACATGCTTCAACCCACACGCCCTCAATTGCTCCGGAGTCGGCCCCAAGAACACAATTCCCGCCTCCTCACAGGCCCGCGCAAAATCCGCATTTTCACTAAGAAATCCATACCCCGGGTGAATCGCTTCCGCCCCCGTCTCCCGCGCCGCCGCCAGAATCCGCTCCCCGTGCAGGTAAGTATCCGCCGCCAAACTTCCCGGTAACCTCACTGCCTCATCCGCCTCCAATCGATGGCGCGATCCCGCATCCGCATCGGAATACACCGCCACGCTCCTCACCCCCATCGCCCGCAAGGTCCGCTCGATACGACACGCGATTGCCCCTCGATTCGCAATGAGTATTTTCCGAAACATCATTCTAGGTCCCAAATGAATAACCGGCCGGAGTCGGGTTGTACCCATTGCAAGGATTGTTCCGTTGCGGACAGTTCGATGTCAGAACGCTCACGTCCATGTCCGCTCGCATCCCGACATACCGCCCCGGTGCCGAAATCCCGTCCTCAACAGTCAACTTCCCTTCCGGCGTTGCCGGCACGTCCGTAAAGAAATTGATAGCGCAAGTAATGTCACGCTCCTCAAAGCCCAACGTCCCCATCTCAATGAGAAAGTTCTCCTTCCCATTTCGATAAAAATCATGGCGTGCTTCCCGGTAAGTCTCCTTCCCAAACTGGTCTCGCATCAAACAAGCGTCCGAACACACATACACCGTGTCGTGCCACCCCGTCGTGTCCTCGACAAGCCCCACTTTCTCCCCCTCCCCCACATCGCTTAAACGCAAGGCCTTTCCCCGTCCCACCCCCCGATGCCACATCCCGCCCCGCCAGATCGTCCCCGCATAAACGGTGTCTCCCGCCTTACCCACGTTCTCCTCCTTTTTCCGGTAAAGGATGAATCGGGGGAAGAATCGCCGAAGAGATCGTCAGCCGCCCCGCCTTGACCCCCCGGCACGTCACCAACTCATTCGCCACATCCCTCAATCGCTCAGCCGGCCCCTGCACTAACAACACCTCCATCGTATGATTGCTCTCCAGCAAAACATGCTGCGAACTGATCACCTCGTCCACGTGACGCCGCTCAATGTCCGCGAGCGCCTTCAATAACCCGGGTCGCGATTCGTCATAAAATAAGGTGATCGTCCCCGCCATCAATTCGTGCCCCATCTCTTCATGATACTCAATCCGACTCTGCTCAATCATCTCGGCGATCGCCTGCGACCGACTCCGAAACCCACGCCCCGCCACCAACTCATCCAATGCCAGAAATACGTCCGGAGGTAACGAGATGCTGATCCGCTTGACCAATTCGTCTGAAGATTCCATAAGGGCGTCGTATGAGGAAAAATTAAAATAGTATGAGGATTGATAGCACCTCTTCTGCCCATGTCACGTCCTATTTTTTCCCTCACCCCGCCTCCACCCCTATTCCACATCGTCCCCAACCTGCGTCAGCCGCAACATGGGTAACTTCTCATCGCCTTGCTCGCTCTTCGGATGAATCAATTCCTCCAACCGCTGCTTCGTTGCCAAAAACTCCGGAGACAAAAATTGATCCGTCGATCGCTCTCGCGGTACCGGCACTTCGATCATTTCCCCAACTTCGCCGGGACTCGGCTTCAAAACCAAACATCGATCCGCTAAATACACGGCCTCATCCAAAGCATGCGTAAAGAAAAGCACCGTAATATTGACGTTCCTCCATATCTGCAGCAGGTAACTCTGCATCTGACAACGCGTCTGCGCGTCCAAGGCCCCGAAAGGTTCATCCATTAACAATATCTTTGGACGATTTGCCAGCGCGCGCGCAATCGCCACCCGTTGCTTCATCCCACCCGACAACTGGTGCGGATAGGAATCTTCAAACTTGGACAATCCAACCAATTCAATCCACTGTCGCGCTTCAGCGCTAGCCGATGTCACGTCGCTTCCCGTCATCTGCAAACCAAACATCACGTTCCGTTTCACCGTCAGCCACGGAAACAACGTGTAACTCTGAAAAACCATTCCCCGATCCGGACCCGGCCCCTCGACAGGATTTCCTTCCACAAAAACCTCACCCTCAGTCGGATACTCCAATCCCGCCAAGATACGAATTAATGTCGACTTACCACATCCCGATGCCCCCAGAACGCACATGAACTCGCGCCGATAAACATCAAAGTTGATGTCCCGCAAGGCCTGCACTTCCTTCTCGCCCGACCCAAAAATCTTGCTCAACCCACACACCGCCATCTCCACAGGGCGCTCCCGAAGGGCCGCAAACCGTGCCGCTACTTCTTTCGACTGCTCTTTGTAATCAGGAAGCTCTAACGTTTTCATGATCCAGTTTGGTCCTCGGTTTCTTTCGGTGAGCTTCCATCGCCGGCTCTATCCAACGGCCAAATCCACGCAACCCACGCTCAATCAAACCCTGCCCCCCTTCCGCTTCGGCATTCCACGGAAATAAGAATCGGCGCAACCACGACAGAATCTGATCGGTGAAAAATCCGATGATCCCAATGAGAATGATCACCGGAAAAACCTGGTCAAAATTCCGCCGGTCCCCTTGCGTATCGATCACCTCCGTGAGCCCGGTCTTGACACCAATCAATTCCGCAATCACCAGCCAGGTCCACGCCCATCCCAAGGCAATTCGCAAATCATTGTAAACATTTGGCCAGATCCCCGGCACCACTACCCGAAACAGCATGTTACGCTGATGCGCCCCCAAGGTCTGCGACGCCTCCAGCAATGCCGGATCCAGCAAGCGCGACGTCTTCGTGATCATCAGCAACAAGTGCGGAAACGTCCCGAGAAACACCAATGCCAGCTTCGGCGCATTATGCGCTCCCAATACCGCCACCAACAAGGTGCTGAAAGCAGGCGCCGGCATGTAACGGAAGAAATCAACAAACGGCTCCACCAGCTTCCCGAAAAAATCATAAGTCCCCGCCAAGATGCCCAACGGAATGGCAAAAATCGCCGCCAGCAAAAATCCGCCAAATACCGTCTGCAGCGATTGCAGCAGCTTCTCCCCCATCGTCGATTTACCCTCCGCCGGTTCCCGCGTCCACTCCCGAATCCCCGCCTGCAACACTTCCCCGGGAGCCGGCAAATAAACCGGATTAGCCGGCCGCCCCTGAGGCAATAACTTCAACAGCGGCTCGGACGGAAACTTCGCCGCGTCGTATGTCGGAGAATAAGAAGCTAAGGTCTCCCAGTTCGCCTTCACAATGGCCATATTCTCCTCATTCAAACGCGGACGCTTGAACACCAACTCCCCCGTCGCCAAGCCCTTCCATATCTCATAAATCTTCGCGTCGTCTTCCCGCTCATCATCGCCCAAGGCCTTGTTCTGAACCGCCACCCCTGCGATTCTTCGCAGTATCTTCTTATTCTCCCGCGTCGACCCAGGCGGCGACTCCCCCACCGCCCGTTCGGCCATCACTTCCCGGTTCTCTTCCCGAACCTGCTCCACCACCGTCGGAAAGAAATCTTTCCCCACATAATCACCCGCGGTGTAAACCGTCGCCCCGCCGGCACCCACCTGCAGCTTGATGTCAGGATGCCAGATGAACGGCACGTAGCTCACGACACACCAAATCGCGAGCGGCAGCAGAAACGATATCGCCGTTAAAACAGTCTGGCGCGACGGACTCAGTTCGCGGCGAATGGAGAACCATGGCTGCCCGTTTCGCCGCTTTCTAGCCATGGATCGTCACACTGTCGCGGTCACAGGTTCATGATAACGAGGGGCGAGCCACCTCAAAGGCAGCCCGCCCACCCGGTAATAAAACAAACGCCTACTCCACAAGAGCCTTCGTATAGCTGGGATCAAGATACTTCTCAATCTCAAGCGGGCTTTCATACACCTCATACTTCACATTGAATCCATCGACAATCTTGGAAGATCCATACACCGAATCCAAACCGTCGCCCTCCTCCCACCTCTCCAACGCCTCTTCAAGAGTCAAAATGTATGTCCCCTCGAAAAAAGGCTCGTATTCTTCCGGCTCCACCTCAACACGACCGGACAAAATCTCAAGCGCTTCGTCCATGTTCGCCTCATCCTTGAGATAGTCGACGACCCGATACCACACCTTCACCACCTTGGCCCACTCCTCCGGATATTTCGAAAGACTCTCCGCGTCCACGTATAGCAAATCATAAATAATTCCCGGGGCATCCGCCGACGTAAATACCGCCGTCGAACCGTCAACTGCCTTCAATGCCTGACCCGAGTTCGGCTGCCAGGCACCAATCGCGTCCACAGCCCCAGATTCCAATACCTGCGCCGTCTCATCCGTTGGCGTGTTCACAAGCGTCACATCTTCAGAACTCAACCCCGCTTTCTCCAAGCCATGCAGCAATAACAAGTGACAAACAAATCCTTCTTCAACACCCACCTTTTTGCCTTTCAAGTCCTCAATCTTCGAATGTCCAGGAGCAGCCACAATCATGTCATTCCCATTCGAAAAATCATTAATGATGATCCCCACTGACGGTTTACCGGTCGCTCCTGTTACCAAGGCATCGCCATTCGTCATGCACACAGCATCCACCTGCCCCGCCACATACGCATCCATCGACGCGACGTAGTCAAACCATAAAAACTCCACATCAACCCCCTCCTCCTCAAACCACCCTTTGTTAATGGCGATCTCCCAAGCCACCCAACCAGGCCAATCACTGTAAGCAATTTTGAGTGGTTCAGCAGAAGCATTCGCCAGCCCGGCCGCCGCCACTATCGAAAAGATGTGCCTGCTTTTAATGCGCTTGAGGAATCTAGGAAGTTTCATTGGATCGTTTGGTTGAATTAAAGGGAAGTATTACTGCATTAACTTCATCGTATTACAGCAATAAAACCGTCTCCTTTTGGCAAAGCAGAACGCATGCCAACCCCGGGAAACGAACCATCTATCCTCATCCAAAAACCCCTCGAGAAATCGCCATCTGGCGCCATTCCAAAACCAACGCCCTACAATCATCCGACGCCGCCGCCCCACATCCCCAACAAAATTTAATCCCTCCCAAATCCCCATTCGCATAAACCACAAGCTCGAAAACACCCTGGAGAGAAACCGACTCCCGAGTAGTTCCAGGCCACTTGCCACAATTCCCGCCGAATCAACAGCCCCCATCGGCGGATTCGCGTTCCCAAGAAGTGAGTAGCTTGATCATTGAACAAGAGTACCCCTACCATGATGAACAGGTCTCCCGGCCATTCTCTCCCCACTCCTCAAACTTTTGACCTAAAACACCCATATCCAAGTAGCATTGACCCTATCATGAACGAACTCCTTCACAGTCTGGCCCCAAGCGCGAGTTTTGTCGGCGTCCTCGCAACGATCTTCTGGGCCCTCGCCATTATCATCCAAACCGTTCTTGCCATCGCTGTCTTCACCGATGGACGCTTCATGAGGGCACGAAATCAAGACTCCTTCCTCGTCGGTCCCTTGGGGTGGGGACTCTTAACTCTGGTCTCAGGGCTCCTTGCCGTATCTCTCCATTGGGCGGTGCACCATTCCACCCTCCGGCCCGCTCGCATTTCTCGAGAAACCCTCAACCCCGAGACAAAATCATGAACCAAACCTCACTCCTCCCGATCATCTTCCTCGCCGCCGCTCTCTCAAGCTGCACCACGCCACTCTCTCACAACCCTTCCTTCAACATCACGCGGTCCGACGGCCGCGAAACCATCGCCCAACTCCAAGAAACTCCCGAACCCTTGGAACGACCCTTAATCATTATCGGTGGCTTCTTCGACCCCGGCGTCGGCGCAAAGACCCTCAAGAATAAGTTTTCAAAGATCACTACCGACACGCCGATCGTCGCCATCCCACTCGTCGGTTGCAAAAATTTCGACGCCTGCGTCACACGCGTCCTCCGCGAAATCAAAACTCAACTCCCAAACGGGAACTCAGACGAAACTCTCGAGGTCGACGTCGTCGGAATATCGATGGGCGGACTCGTCGCACGCTATGCCGCTGTCCCTCATTCATACCGAACCCGGCTGCATATTCATCGCCTCTTCACCATCTCTTCCCCGCATCAAGGAGCCAAACTCGCTCCTCTCCCTGCCTTCAACGAACTCCAGATCGAAATGCGCCCCGGTTCAGTCGTGCTGCAAGCAATTGAAGAGTCAACACCAGACTACGAGATCTATCCCTACGTCCGTTTGGGAGATGAAATCGTCGGCGCAGATAATGCCGCACCCGCCGGAGAAAACCCATGGTGGGTGCCTGCCCACATCGGCGAACCCCGCCATCACTTTGCCTTCGTCGATAGCCGATTCCTTGCCGAAATCGGACTGAAGTTGCGCGGTTACGAAGGCTACGCCACTCACCCGCGCACCCCCCTCCCGTAGCTCAGATCATGGTCGCCTTCGCATCCGTTCCCCAAGCCCACTCCTCTCTAACCCTGTTCGCCAACCGTTTCCTCACTCTGCAGCCGCCCCACCTTGTATCGCGCCATATCCAATACCCATACCCCCACATTCGCCGCCTCCACGCCCTCTGGTAATTCCATCGTTTTCGTCCAAGCCGACGCCCCGCGACGATTCTTCCGCACCGAGTAGTCCCAGAAAACCCCCCGCTTTGGAGGATGGGTCGCATCCAAAATGGTCCCTTCGCTGTCAGTGAATAACACCATATCCGCAGGTCGATCCGCATCCAGGTTCACGGCCGTCCCGGAAAGCCTTACCCTCCCATCCGAAAGCTCTAACACTTCGTCCACGGCCCCTAAACTCCGCGACATTGGCTTCGACGATTGCCGAAAGACCGAGATATTTGCCCCCCGGTCCAATGGCGCTGGTCGTAAATAGTCCCACTTCTCCCACAAAGGCAACAAGCGATCTTTGCTGGCGTCGACCAAACCGATCGCTTCATAAGACTCCACCGGTCGCGCCACCCGATGCAGGTGAATATACGCCTTGCAACTCAGCACCATCGATCGATCAACCCGTAACTGCTCCACCCCCTTGGCCCCGCTCATCAACAACACCGGAATCAAGAGCAAAGTCGCCACCGACATGGCTGCGTCTCCCCTGCCACTCCGAATCCACATCAGCTGCCATCCCCAACCGATCACCGCCGCCCATCCCATCAAAGCCCAACTTCCATAGCGACTCGATAACGCCTGCTCCGGACCGATCCCCGCCCGCGCCAAAGCGGTTAAGAACCCCGCCACCATAAAAAATACGAGTAACGCCATCCACAGTCCGAACCGACGCCACACTTCCAACTCCGGTCGACGACGCCCCATGGACCAACTGGCAACTAACAAAACCCCAATTGCTAGAAGCAAAACGATGCCCACGAAAACGCTCACCCGAGCCGGAGGTAAAGGCCAGCCCCTCGCCACCGCGAATCCCGCGTAGCTCAAAAAATACTCGGCAAAGCCAAATGGATCCGAGGTGATCGACGCCAGGTATCGCCCCATCCCATCACTACCTCCATCACCTCCCCTCGACAATCGAGACAACCACATGAGCAGCGTCAGCAGCCCGCCGACAAAAATCACCATCCCGCCCACAAAAAAAGCCCGCTGCCTCCCTGCCCTCGCCGGTATGGTCAACCACCCATACAACAACAACGCCGGCCAAACCGCCAAACCCGCTCCATGACTAAAACTCGCCAACACCCCAAACACCAGCGCCAAACCCCATCGGGTCTTTTCTCCAGGCACGATCTCCAGAGCCAGAAACGCCAACACCGAAAACATCATCGGCAACACCATGTGCAATCCCATTGGAAACAAAATGTTCGCGTATTGCAGCGGAGAAAAAATCGCTGCCAAAATCGCCACACACGGCACCCCCACCACCACCCCCATGCGACGTCGCTCCGGTGAACCCGCGGCCACCAACACCCCGCCCAACTCCCGCTTCAACCGCGCCGGACGCAAGAGATGAAACAGCATCAAAAACGCGGTCACAAACAATCCCGCGACCGATACGCCGCTCAATACATCCCCGTGTGCCCCATTCTTAAACGCATTGAGAAGAAAAATCCCGTAGAAAACCGTCGATGGATGATCGTTGTGAAAACGGAACCAATCCATCGCCTCCAAATTCCCCTCATTCATCTTGTCAAACAGCGGCGCTAGGTAAATCTCATCCCGCCACGGCGTATCAACATGAAAACCCTTAAGCGACACCCCCCAAAATACCGTCGGTATCAGCGCCAAGACACCAGCCAACACCGCCGCCGCACCCACGCGGTGTTTCGCAAAGAATCTCGTCCAAACCCTTTCCCTCATAACCTCAACAGGTAATACAATCTAACCCTGCTCCCCTCCCACGTCGATCCGCTCCACCAGTTCACCGTCACGAAAAACAAACTCCGGCCCAAACTCCGTCACCTTTCGCTTGGGCTGCTCAAAAGTATAAAAACTCACCACCTGCTCGCCGTCGGGTATCTTCGCCGGGTCAATCACATATTCCCAACCCGCCACCAAATCCCGATACTGCCACGATCGATACGGCTCGTATCGCGCTGCCCGAGGCCTGATGATATCAATCACCCGCGATTCCTCTCGCGAAGCACCCAATGGACGCACCATTAATACCACGATGTCACTCGGTCGTCGCTCCGCGCTCAAAATCGCATGCCCACGCAAGACCTGTCGCCCGCTGCCTTGCTTGACCACTTCCGTGACATCCGCCGATCGTGGCGTTGCCCGATCCCCCGACCGCCGAAACGCGTCAAGACCTCCATCCGACAAAAAGTACACGCGACGGTATAAGTCCCGCTCACGAAGATAGTCCACCAATTTCTTCCCCCGCTCCAGATCCGCAGACGTCCTCCCATGTACCGCGTCAAATGTCAGGGGATCCAGCTCCTCGAAAGGCAACACGTCCAAAAAAGCCAGCGCCGATGCTTTCTGCCTCATCTCATGTGAATAATGCTCCATCTCCTGCCGGCCCCGCACCCATCCGGTAGCCAAAACCATTCCGATGACTCCATAAACAACTCCCGCTCCCATTCCCTTCAGTATCGCAATGCCCCACCGGTGCACCAAAACCGTCGCCGCCAGAAAAAAAGCCGCCAACCCAAAATACAAACACGTGGTCTGAAAGTGCGGACTATGCGCCGTCGCGGAACTCTCCTGCAAACGCCCAATACAAATCAATGCCGCTGCCCCCAATACCGCCATACCCAGACAAATCCAAGGCGCCGCCACATACCGCAGCTGTCGATCCTGCCGCCAAAAAACCACATAAACAACACTCGCACCAAACATCCCCATAAATAATCCCCCGAACCAAGGTGCCGAATCATACGCAAAAACTGGCAATCCCACCGACGGAAGCGCTCCCAAAAGCGACAGCAAATAGTGCACAACCCCCCAAGGTCTCTCCCAAAGTACTTCCAGCGTCATACCCCGTCGATCAGACCACACCTGACGCCACTCCAACCAGCGCCAAAAGTACCCCGCCACCACAACCACAAACAACCCTGCCCAAGCCCATGTAAATCGCCACCGCTCCTTCCGCATCTCAGCCTCACTGGTCATCCAATAAAAAATCGGCAATACAATCCAAACCAATAGCCCGGTCCCAAAATAAAACGTCGCCGTCAGGGCCAGCAAGGCACACCAAAACAACGTCCCCCCCCACGAAAGATGCCGCCGCATCACCAGCATCCCGCTCGTCAAACACAACCAGGGGATGATGTTCGCAAAAATCATCCCCCATGTCCAGATCAACACCTGGGCAGGAGAAAACACCGCCCCTACCGTCAAGACGGCCCAAATCGCCTTTAGCCAAACCGGAGACGCAAGCATCGGTTCCGCTAAGCGAATAAGCTGCCAGCTGATCAAGCCGCAGATAAAAAACGATATGACTCGCAAGCTTGCAAGATCACCACCCGTCAGATGGAAAAATGGATAATAGGTCGCCCGCATGAAGACATACCAATGCCCCATATGAAGATCAAAGAAATGCGTCCAGGATTCCTCACCCGTCATCCATTGCCGATAACCCTCAAGCAAGTGCCAATCATCACGATGCGGCAAACGATAGGCAAAAGGCTCCGCAAGACTGACTAACAACACGATCAAAAAGGCGGGAACCACCCACACAATCACCGCCTCCATCAAGACGCGCAGCCTGATTGGCACATTATCAGTAATCATGAAAATCCGCTGCCATCGCCGCCTGCGCTTCTCCCATCTCTACGTGTTGCAGGTGACCCTCCACCGCCAGAGTCTACCGATCAATGCTCTCCTTGCAATGCGAAACCCTAGCGCCGCTCCGCTGACGTTAAAGGCGTCACCGGATCTTCTACCAAACGCTTCTGCACTTCATTCAAACGACAGGTGTCTAGCCGCGGCAAAACATACTTTGCAAACAAATCACACTCATCTTCGTGCGGATATCCACTCAGGATGAAAGAACGCATCCCCATGTCCAGATAGCGATGTAATTTCGTCAAAACCTGATCCGGATCCCCCACGATCGCACTCCCACACCCGCTCCGAGCCAGGCCCACCCCCCCCCACAAACCCTCTTCCAAATACAAATCCCCACTCCGCGCTCGCAACTCATCCTGCCGTTGAACCCCCGCACTCTTGCTGTCCTGAGACCGATTTTTGATCTCCGCCCCCTTCACCGCATCGAGTTTCGAAATCAGTCGGTCCGCCGCCAACCGCGCCGCCGCTTCCGTCTCCCGAACAACCACATGTACCCGCAACCCAAAGTCAATCCTCCGCCCATACCACTCCGCCTTCTTTGCCATCGCCGACATCGTCTCTTTTAACTGCTCCTCCGTCTCCGGCCACATGAGAAACACATCGCAATACTGCGCACACAGTTCCTGCGCCGCCGGCGAGATCCCCCCAAAATATAACAGCGGACCCCCATTCTGTTGGTAAGGCTTCGCCGGCTCCGTCGTCGCTAATCGAAACTGGTAATGCTCGCCGCTCCAATCCAACTGCCCGTCCACCTCCCACAGCTGCTTCAGTATCTGAATCACTTCCCCGCTTCGCACATACCGAACTTCGCTCTCCTCCCGCGTGCCTGGTAAATCCGACGAAATAATATTGATCGCCAATCGGCCCTTCGCGACATGATCCACTGTCGCAATCGCCCGCGCTAACATCGGAGGCCATACCTCACCCATACGCAGAGCCACCAACTGATTGATCTGCTCCGTCTGCGGCGCCATCGCCGACGCAAAACTCAATGCGTCCTGCCCCGCAATCCATCCCGAGGGTAACAATATGTTCTGATACCCCAACCGGTCCGCTCGACGCACTATGTCCCCACAGTGCTCATAGCTACTCCGCAAGCGTCCGTCCGGTACCCCCAAAAATTCATAGTCATCCGAACATAAAGCAGAAAACCAAGCCACTTCCGCCCGGCGCTCCCCCGTCCGAATCGCAATTGATCTCTCTTCCAAACGAGTCATAGATAATTAATTTGATATCGAAAAATGTAGCTGGACAGATCCGCCTCTGACAAGCAATTTGTCGCTATGCGAACCAAAGGTGCAGATCAATCCGCACTCCAAGGTCAAGCCCTCCTCCACCTTCGGAGCCGCCGCGCTTCCTCCCGCTCCTCCCTCGCCCAAGCACTCGATGTCTCACCCTCCACCGCCGGCCTACACGTCGATCACCTCATCGCCGCCGGATTCCTCGAAGACTCCGGCCGCGAACAAGGCGCTATGGGCAGACCCAAACGCACGCTGTCCCTCCGCCCCGATGCCGGCTGGTTCGCCGGGGTCGAGCTCACCGCAGAACGAGTCCAATCCATCCAAATCGATTTCTCCGGCAACATCCTCGCGAAACACCTCGAGTTTCTTCCCTCCCATCCCAACGCCGAAGACACCATCAATACGATTATCAATTCCATCAAAAACCTGGACGCTTCCCAAAACTCTCCCCTTCTAGGTGTCGGTCTGGGTGCACCTGGCCTCGTCGATCCCCAAAAGGGCCTCGCCCTCGACCACTCCCTTATCCGCAACTGGACCAGCGTCCCCATTACCCAAATCCTTAGCCACCAATTCCATACGCCCGTCATTCTCGAAAACAACCTTCGCGCCGTCGCTATCGCCGAACGCTGGTTCGGTGCCGGCAAACACCTCGAAGACTACGTCATCATCGGCGCGCGAAGTGGGTTCGGAATCGCCATGGTCCAGAACGGACGCCTCACCCGCGGTGCCCACCTCGCCGCCGGGGAAATTGGGCGCTGGCCATGGCCTCTGAACGGAGCCAACCACAAAGGGACGCTCGAAGACCACCTCTCCGCCCCCGCGGCCTACCGCCGCCTCGCCGGCCTCTCCAATCGCGGCCGCCTCCCCGTCGATCTCCACACCGCGCTCGCCAGACAAGCCGATACCACCGGTCGCTTCTGGAATCGTCTCGTTTCCGACTATGCCCGCGTCGTCGGCCTCATCCATTTTATGCTCGATGCCGACACCTGCTACCTCCATGGTCCCCTAACCGCGCTCGGGCCCCGCTTCTGCGACGATGTCGCCGCCGCCATGCCCAATGCCTTCCCACATCCTAAAAACGCCCCCATTCGATTCACCCCATCAACCCTCGGCGATAACGCCGGCGCCCTCGGTGCTGCCAGTCTCGCCATGGAAGCTTATATCCCCAGCACAGATTGACCCCATCAGCCTCTTCAATATGAAAAGAGTCGCCATCATCGGAGGAGGATTCAGTGGTCATATGGTCGCGGTCAACATGGCGCGCCTTTGTCAATCCCCCGTCAAAATCACCGTCATTAACAAAGGCACTCCACCGGGACGAGGCGCCGCCTACAGCACCCGCCAACCCGAACACCTCCTCAATGTCGTTGCCCGAAACATGTCCGCTTTTCCCGATCACCCGCGACATTTCGTGCAGTGGCTCGAAACACGAAGCGAGTTCGCCGACACTCCCATCGAGCAACTTCGTGAAGCCTTTATCCCGCGCCGAACCTACGGCGACTACCTCCGCAGCATCGCCCATCCCTACCTCTGTCCCGTCGATTCCCGATTCCCCGCTGCCATCGAGCCGATAATCGCCGAAGCCGTCAATGTCACCACCGCCGAATCCGGAGGGACGGTGGTCCTCTCCGACGATCAGCAAATCCACGCCGACAAAATCGTCCTCGCCTTGGGCAACCACCCCCCCGCTCAACTCCCCGGCGCCGCTTCCCTCGCCACGCACCCCGCCTATCACGCCAATCCTTGGGTCCCCTGGATAACCCAACTACCTGAAAACCGTCACACCGCCATCACCATCGGCACCGGCCTCACCGCCGTCGATACCATCCTCACCCTCCTCGAAATCGGTTGGAAAGGAAATATTCTCGCCGTTTCCCGAAACGGCCTCCTCCCACAATCGCACTTCAAAGGATTCAATTACCCCGACTTCCCCCCCGAAGATCCGCAAGCCCTAGGCCTGAAAGACCTCAAGGCCGCACTCCGAAAACACTGCGACATTCTAAAACAACGAGGTGCCAACCCGACCATCGTCGTCGATAAACTCCGCCCACACACTCAAACAATCTGGCGCCGATTCTCACTCGAAGAAAAACAAGCATTCTGCAAAAATGAAGCGTCCCAGTGGAACGTTCGCCGGCATCGCATCGCCCCGCAAGTTCACGATCGCATCACCGACGCCATCCATCGCGAACAACTCAAGATCATCAAAGGCACCGTCGCCCAACTCGCAAAAGCCGGCTCCCGGATCACAGTGTCCCTGCAGGACCAAAACTCCTTGATGGGAGACGTCGTAATTAACTGCACCGGACCCAAGACGCGCTTCTCCACCATCCAAGCTCCCCTAATCCAAAACCTTCTCGCCGGGGGTCTCGCTCATCCCGATGAAATGGATATGGGCCTCAAAGTAACCGACGATCTTGCCGTGATTGATGCCGCCGGGAACCGCTCCAATCTGCTCTTCGCAATTGGCCCTCTCCTCCGCGGCACACTCTGGGAAAGCATCGCCGTCCCCGAACTCCGCGGCCAAGCCCTGCGCATTGCCCAAACCATCCTCGACGAACTAACCCCCGCCCCTTACCGCCATGAACCGTGGCCCTCTCACCAAGAGGAAGCCGTCATGGAATACATGATATAGGGTGGCGCCCCGCAGAAATCGATGGCACCTTCCCGAAACCACTGAAAAGACCTCTGCCTGAGACCCGCTCACCTAAACCGACGGCTCGCGAAACAACCTTCCCCCCTTAGTCCCGTGCACCTTCCCTTTGTTTGCCACAAGTTGTCAGCGATATCTGACACACACACCGCGATGCGCTTAATCATCGTGCCGACAAACGGGTAACCCATTGCGCCTCCACCCACTAGAGGACTGAATTCCATCGCTTGTGAAAAATATCACCACTCCATTCCCCCTCAAAATGCCTCACATGAAAGCAACTACCCTCATCACACTCGCCACTCTTGCCTTCTCTTCATCGATCCCACTTCCCGCTCATGGAAAACCGACACATCCCAACGTGTTGGTGATCCTCACCGACGACCAAGGCTGGGGCGATCTCTCTCTCAACGGGAATACCAATCTCCAGACACCTAACATTGACTCATTGGCACACGAAGGAGCCATGTTCGACCGCTTTTACGTTTGCGCCGTCTGTGCCCCCACTCGTGCTGAGTTCCTCACCGGCCGATACTACCCCCGCACAGGAGTCCGCGGCGTCTCCACAGGCGAGGAACGGCTCAATATCGACGAAACCACGATCGCTGACACTTTCAAAGCTGCCGGTTACACCACCGGTGCTTTCGGCAAATGGCACAACGGATCCCAACACCCCTACCACCCCAACGCCCGCGGCTTCCAGGAATACGTGGGCTTCACGTCCGGACACTGGGGACACTACTTCGACCCTGTCCTAGAACACAACGGGGAACTCTTCAATGCCGAAGGCTACATCACCGATTACTTCACGACGCGCGCCATCGATTTCATCAAAGAAAACAAAGATCAACCCTTCTTCTGTTACGTCCCCTACTGCACTCCTCATTCCCCGATGCAGGTGCCCGATGAGTTTTTCGATAAGTTCTCGGAACGTCCCCTCGAAATGCGCAACCGCGAACCCGAACGAGAACAGGAAGCACACCTCCGGGCCGCCCTCGCCATGTGCGAAAACATCGATCACAATGTCGGCCGCCTTCTCGAAACCCTCCAAAATGAAAATCTCTCCGATAATACCATCGTCCTCTTCTTCACCGACAACGGCCCCAATGGCGTCCGCTGGAACGGCGGCATGAAGGGCCGAAAAGGCTCCATCGACGAAGGCGGCATCCGTGTACCCCTCCTCGTCCGCTGGCCCGGCCACATCAAACCCGGCACCGACGTCAAACACATCGCCGGCGCCATCGATCTCCTTCCCACCCTCGCCGATCTCGCCGGCATCCCCATGATCAGCCAGAAACCCCTCGACGGCCTCTCGCTGAAACCCCTCCTCCTCGAGAAAGATCCCGACTGGCAAAGCCGCCCCATCCTCTCCTATCGCGGCGGCAAAAAAGGGGCCGGTCCTCAATTCAGCGTTCGCAATCAAAAGTACCGGCTCGATCCCACCGGCGCTCTCTTCGATATCAACGCCGACCCCGGCCAATATAAGGACATCGCCGCCGATCACCCCGATGTCACGGCCAAGCTCACCAAGATCGCCAACAAATTCAAAAAGGAGATCGCCGCCGATATTACCGAGGACGATCGCCCTTACTCCGTCGGCCACTCGGAAACCACACCCCTCCCCGCGCGTGATGGCATCAACCACGGCGGCATCGAACGTTCCAATCGCGCCCCCAATGACTCCTTCTTCACCAACTGGACTTCCACCGACGACAAAATCACCTGGAACATCGAGGTCGCCGAACCCGGCGATTACGAAGCCACCATCTACTACACCTGCGCCGACGAAAATACCGGCGCCGAAATCAACCTCACGTTCCAGAACGAAACCCTCCCCTTCACCATCACCGAAGCCCACGATCCGCCCCTCCGCGGCGAAGAATCAGATCGCTCCGACCGCGGCAGCGAATCTTTCGTCAAAGATTGGAAAGTCCACCCCGTCGGCACCATCCACCTAAACAAAACCCAGGGAGACATCACCCTCCAAGCCACGAAAATCCCCGGCGAAGCCGCCATTGATATCCGCTACCTCATGCTGAAAAAAGTAGACTAACCAATCACCATCCGCCGTGCCCAACACCCCCGTCATCCTGAGCGAGCAAAGCGAGCCGAAGGATCCCACGACCCCCCTCGCGTCTATCGCCAGACTTATCTCTTACGACCACTTCCGCTTGACCGACCTTGCGAAGCTGTCCACCCCATCAACAATGCACCGGTTCCTCCGACTCATTCTCTTAACCTTCGCGACCTTTGCGATCCTTTGTTCAATTTCCCCCGCCCAAACCAACAAAAAGAAAAAGAACAAAACCCAACCCATTCCCGAAAACGTATCCGTCACCCGCGACATCACCTACGCCACGCCAGACGATACCCCTCTCCTCCTCGACCTCTACCTCCCGGAAAAGAAATCCGCCGACCCCATGCCCGTGGTCGTCTGGGTCCACGGCGGTGGCTGGAAAAACGGTTCCAAAGACAAAACACAAGCCGCTTTCCTGGCCCAACACGGCTTCGCCGTCGCGTCCATCAGCTATCGCCTCACCGATGCCGACCAGTGGCCCGACCAAATCAACGACTGTTACGCCGCGGTCCGCTTCCTCCGCGACAACGCAGACAAATACCACCTCAACCCCGATCGCATCGGCGCCTGGGGCTCGTCCGCCGGCGGACACCTCGTCGCCCTTATGGGCACGCGACCATACCCCGAAGAAGAATCCACCTCCTCCCGCGTCCAGGCCGTCTGCGATTGGTTCGGCCCCTCCGAACTCCTTACGATGCCCTACAACATGGTCGGCGATGGCCGCACCAAAGAAGACGTCGCCCAATCCAATGGCGCAAAACTCCTCGGCAATACCGTATACAAAGTCCCCGACCTAGCCAGAGACGCCTCCGCCCTCGACCACGTGTCTGCCGATGACCCCCCGTTCCTCATCATGCACGGCTCAGCGGACCCCGGCGTCCCGGTCGTCCAATCCGAAAAACTCCATGACGCCCTCAAGAATGCCGGTGTAGACTCCACCCTCATCGTCCTCGGCGGCGCCGGCCACGGAGGAGAACACTTCAAAACCGACGACACAAAACAGACCGTCCTCACGTTTTTCCAGGAACACTTACAATAGCATGCCTCATCCCCTGACATCCCTAATCTGCATAATCTGCATAATCTGCGGACCCCTTCCTTCCGTTGCTCAATCTTGGCCCCAATTCCGCGGCCCCAATCAAGACGGCACCAGCAAAGCCACCAACGTCCCCACCTCCTGGTCCGAAGAAGAAAACATCACCTGGAAAACCGAACTTCCCGGCAAAGGCTGGTCCTCACCCGTCGTCCTCGACGACAAAATCTGGCTCACCACCGCCATCGAAACCCGCCCCTCCGAGGCCGAAGCCCAAAAACTCCTCGACGAAACAATCGAAAATCCCCGGCACCGAAAATCCCGCCAAATCGTCACGAATCTCAAACTCCAAGCCCTCTGCGTCGATCTCGAATCCGGCAAACTCGAGAAAACCATCGATCTCTTCACCATCGAAGTCCCCGAAGCCATCCACACCCTCAACAGTTACGCGTCCCCCACTCCGGTCGTCGAACCGGGACGCCTCTATTGCGACTTCGGCACCTTCGGCACCGCCTGCGTCGATACCGAATCCGGCGAGGTCGTCTGGACCAAGGACCTCGACCTCATTCATAGCGTCGGCCCCGGTAGCTCACCTATCCTCATCGGCAATACGCTCGTCCTCGTCCGGGACGGCGTCGACGTCCAATACATCATCGCCCTCGACAAAGGCTCGGGAGAAATCATGTGGCGAACCCCGCGACCGCCCATGGACGCGGAAACCGGCGACAAAAAGAAAGCTTACAGCACCCCCATCTTCATCGAACACGATGGCCGCGCCCAACTCATCGCTCCCACTTCCCAGTGGATCGTGTCTTACAACCTCGCCAACGGCGAAGAATTCTGGCGCGCCTACCACGGCACCGGTTTCTCCCTCGTCCCCAGACCAGTCTACAGCCCCGACATCGGCCTCGTCTACGTCTGCACCGGCTTCGGCAATCCCGAACTCTGGGCCGTCGATCCCTCCGGCTCCGGCGACGTCTCCGAAACCCACGTCCGCTGGACCGAACCAAAACGCATCCCCGCCAAACCCTCGCCCCTCCTCCACAATGACAACCTCTATGTCATGGAAGACGGCGGCGTCGCCACCTGCTTCAACGCCGCCGATGGCGAAGTCATCTGGGAAGAACGCGTCGGTGGCAATTTCTCCGCGTCCCCCATCCTCGCCGACGACAAAATCTACTTCGCCAATCACGAAGGCATCACCACCGTTCTCGCCGCAGGCTCCGAATACAATGTCCTCGCCGAGAACCAACTCGATGGCCAGATCATGGCCTCCCCCGTTCCCCTCGACGATTCCCTCCTCATCCGAAGCGACACCGCCCTCTACAAAATTTCCTCTGAATAAAGCTCAACAAATATCCAACAACTCAACCGAAGAATTATGAACTACCTCAAATACCTCTCGCTCGTCATCCTCCTCTTCGTCTCCGCGGCACCGCGTGAGGCCCAATCCGCCGACCAGCCAAACGTGTTGTGGATCTACCTCGAAGACGTCTCACGCTGGTTCTCCTGCTACGGCGAACCCCTCATCGAAACCCCGAACATCGACGCCCTCGCTGATGCCGGCATCCGCTTCGACCGCTTCTACACCCCCGCTGGCGTCTGCTCCGCCACCCGCTCCGCCCAAGTCCTCGGCGTCATGCAAACCACCTTCGGCGTCCACCAACACCGGTCCTCACGCAATAACGCCCCCAAAGGCTCCAAGCACGACGGCATCGGGATGATCCATCTCCCCGACGGAGTCAAAACCCTGCCCCAAATCTTCAAGGACGACGGCTTCTACACCTTCAACCAGTCCGGCAAAGACGACTACAACTTCGTCTTCGCCATGGAAGATCTCTACTCCCCGAATAGCAATCAAAACTGGTGGCGCGACCGACCCAAAGGCAAACCCTTCTTCGGGCAAATCCAGCTCAAAGGCGGCAAACTCGGCGGCAAAGCGCCCACCGTGATCGATCGCGAAGTCGTCACCGTGCCCCCCTACTACCCCGACATCCCCGAAGTCCGCGAAGAAATCGCCCACCACCTCGATTGCATCCTCGAAACCGATCGCCAGGTCGGAGAAATCATCGCCGCCCTCAAGGAGGACGAACTCTGGGACAATACCTTCATCTTCCTGCACTCCGACCACGGATACAAACTCCACCGCGACAAACAATTCCTCTACGAAGGCGGTATTAACATGCCCCTCATCGTCACCGGCCCCGGCATCAAAGGCGGCCAGGTCCGCGATGACCTCATCTCCGGCATCGATCTCGCCCCCACCTCTCTCACCGTCGCCGGTCTCCCCGTCCCCGACTGGATGGAAGGCCGTGACTTCCTCGCCAAAGACTACGTTCCGCGAGACTACGTCATCGCCGCGCGCGATCGCTGCGACTACACCATCGAACGCATCCGCGCCGTCGTGACCCCCAAATTCAAATACCTCAAAAACTACCTCACCGATCGCCCCTTCATGCAGCCCAGCTACAAGGACCCCTGGCCCGTCTCCATCCGCTTCCGCCAAATGATGGCCAACGGCGAAATGAACGAGGAACAACTCACATTCTTCGGACCGCAAAAACCGGCAGAAGAACTATACGACCTCGAGGCAGATCCCCACGAAATCAATAACCTTGCCGAGGACCCCAGTTACGCCGCCATCCTCGACGAACATCGCCAACTACTCAAAAACTGGATCAAGGAAACCGGCGGCGGCGGTCTCGAACCCGAGTCCGACGAAGGCCTCCTCCAAGTTCTCTACCAATGGGGCGACAAATGCGTAAATCCCGAATACGACAAAGTCCGCGATCAACTCCTCCCCGTCCCTGCAAAAAAATCCAAGAAGAAAAAGTAGCTTCGAATCCCAAATCCTCATCTCTAATGAAAAACCTCCTCCTCCTCGCAGGGCTTTTCGCGATCACCGGCTTGATCAATTCCTCGGCCGATGCAGCAGCCGAACCAAAGCCGGGGCAAGCAGCCCCCTTGCCAAACATCCTGATGATCGCCATCGACGACCAAAACGACTGGATCGGATACCTCGGCGGTCATCCCCAAGCCCAAACCCCCAATATCGATGCCCTCGCCGCCCGCGGCACCGCCTTCACCAACGCCCACTGCCAATCCCCACTCTGCAACCCCTCCCGCACTTCCCTCATGATTGGCCTGCGCCCGGGCACCACCGGCATATATGGCCTCAAACCATGGTTCCGCGAAGTCGAAGAACTAAAAAATATCGTCACCCTCCCCCAATACTTTGCCACACATGGCGATTACCTCACCGCCACCGCCGGCAAGATCTATCACGGCGGCACCGGCCGTAGCACAAATCCACCCCACGTCGAATGGCACGAGATCGGCCCCCCCGCTTCCGGGAAACCATTTCCCCCAGAAAAACTCGTCAACACTCCGCAAGATCACAAGCTCGTCGACTGGGGAACCTTCCCCCACAAAGACGAAGACAAGAGTGACTACGCCATCGCCACGTGGGCCGTGGAAAAACTCCAACAACACGCCGCTGATGGAGGCAACCAACCCCTTTTCCTCGCCGCCGGTTTCTTCCTCCCACACGTCCCCCTCTACGCTACCGAAAAGTGGATGGACATGTATCCCATCGATTCCATCCAACTGCCTGAAATCCAGGAACACGACCGCGCCGATACGCCTCGCTTCTCCTGGAACATCCATTGGA
Source organism: Verrucomicrobiota bacterium (assembly GCA_039182965.1). Taxonomy (GTDB): domain Bacteria; phylum Verrucomicrobiota; class Verrucomicrobiia; order Verrucomicrobiales; family DEV007; genus JBCDBW01. The sequence continues at coordinate 16,839 of JBCDBW010000029.1, read as the reverse complement.
AACTTCCCGAACCCCGACTCAAGTTCCTCAAAGACAAAGACGAATGGCACAACATCGTCCGCTCTTACCTCGCCTGCACGACTTTCGTGGATTCCCAAATCGGTCGTGTCCTCAAGGCTCTCAAAGACAATAAGCTCGAGGAAAACACCATCGTCGTCCTCTGGTCCGACCACGGCTGGCATCTCGGCGAAAAAGAAATCACCGGCAAAAACACGCTCTGGGATGACGGCACCCGCGTCCCGCTCGTCTTCGCCGGTCCCGGTGTCTCCCCCGGCCAGATCTGCACCCAACCCGCCGAACTCCTCGATATCTATCCCACCCTCCTCGAACTCGCTGGCTTGCCTCCCAACAAAAGACTCGAAGGCCATTCCCTGGTCCCGCAGCTGAATGACTCGAATACAAAACGAAAATTCCCAGCCATCACTCACCACAACCACGACAACGTCGGCATTCGCACCGAAAACTGGAGATATATCAAATACGCCGACGGCTCTGAAGAACTCTACAACATGAAAAAAGACCCTAACGAGTGGACAAACCTCGCCGACAACCCCGAATACTCGGATCAAAAAAAGAAACTCGTAAAATGGGTCCCCAAAAATGACGCCCCGCCCGCGCCCGGCTCCGCCGCCCGAATCCTCACATACAATCCCGATACCGGCGAAACCCTCTGGGAAGAAGAACCCATCAATCCCAACGACCCCATCCCCGAACTCTAAACAGACACACCTTTGACCCCTAGTCCGCCCATTGGAAGACGGGGAACACACGCGTCTCGCGTGTCTCTTTCGGCGTCCCGCCGAAAGTTCCATCCCCCGGGGCTGCCAAAGGCAGCAAGGACAACCACCTTATCCCTGTTGGTCCTCGCCGTCGTATCACACGGGACCATCTCCCTCGCTCCCGTCCGCACGTGGACCGATGCCGGTTCCGGACGCACCATCGAAGCCGACTTCGTCTCCGCCACCAAAACCACCGTCACCCTCAAACGAAACGCTGACGGCAAACAATTCACGCTCCCTCTCGATCGCCTCAGCCAAGAAGACCGCGCCTTCATCCAGTCCCAACTCGCACCCACTGATTCCACTCCGCCCAAGCAACCAGCCCTCCCGAAAGCTGCCCTCGATTCTTACAAAGACCTCCCCGATCCCGTCACCCGCAACTCTCTCCCCATCTCCGGCGAATCCGATCCCAAGTTCGCCCCCCTTGACGATGTCATCGCCGAGTTCATGGTCGAAAAACAAATCGCCGCCCTAGTCGCTGCCGTTAGCAAAGATGGCGAAATCCTCTACGACAAAGCCTTTGGATACCAGGACGCCGAGCTCAAAGCCCCTCTCCAACCAGGCACCATCATGCGCCTCGCTTCCGTCAGCAAACCCGTGACTTCCGCCGCCCTCAAGCACCTCATCGCCGATGGCAATCTCAATCCCGACGACCTCGTCTTCGAAAAACTCGAACTCGGGGCCATCGCTCCCTCAAACCTCGACCCCCGCTGGAAACAAATCACGGTCGACCACCTCCGCTACCACATGGGCGGCTTCGACCGCAATATCTCCGGCGATCCCATGGCCATCCTCCCTCTCATCGCGAAAACCCAAACTATCGATGTCGACAAACTCGAGTTCCGCGACCTCCTCGACTACATGCTCAAGCAACCCCTCGACTTCTCCCCAGGTGAAAGAGAAGCCTACTCCAACTTCGGATACAACCTCATCGTCCACCTCATCGAAACAGTATCCAGAAAATCCTACACGGAATTTCTCAGCGAGACCGTTGCCGCCACAGCCAACACCAACACCCTCGCCCCAGGTCGAACGGATCCGGATGATCGTCCCAATGGCGAAACCTGGTATCACATGCACCCCGGCATCGATCGCGAAATCAAACCAAATCCCTTTCGCATGGAAGTCCGCGCCGGTTCCGGCGCCATGGTCAGCTCCGCCGCCGACTTCTGCCGCTTCCTCGATCACTACTGGATCAGCGGCGACCCCAGACAACCCGGCCAACGCGCCGGATACACCTTCTTCGGCAGCCTCCCCGGCACCAGCGCCGTCTCCACCCAGCGTCCCGACGGCATCAACTTCACTGCCATCGCCAACCGCCGCGACAAAGCCGGCTCCGATTGGAACAAAGAACTGAAAGCCGCCATCGACGAGGCCATCTCAGCGATCGTACCGTAAGATACTGTCCGGCTCGCCGCCAACGCCGGCCCCCTCGCCTGTCAGCGCCTCCCCAAAGGCCGCCCCCTTTAAATAATACGTCTTCCCCGACCCCAGGTAATGATACGGCCGGTCGTTCCCCACCGCCTGCCACTGCGCCTTCTCCTCATCCGTCCCTTTCCAATACCCCTTTTCATACAATTCCTGCGCCTCCGTGTCATAATACTCCGCCGTCGGCACAAAAAAGACATTCTCTCCCCCCTCATCTGCCGCGGCCTCCTGAGCGGCCTGAAAATCTCCCCGCTGCGGAATCCCACCCGTGCTCAATTCGCCAATCACAAATGGCATGTCCGGGACTCCAAACTCTTCCCGCACATCGGATACAAGCTGCACCAGCCACTTCGTGTAATCCTCAAACTGCCGCGACCGCAAATCGCCGTTGATCTTGTCATTGAACCCTTGGTGCCAAACAAAACCCGCCACCTCAGGCTCATACCCCCGTATCTCCGGAAATCGCTTGTCCAAATTTTCCAACTCCTCCTTCGCCAAGCGAACCATCTCACGATAAAAATGCCCATAACGTTCCACCACTTCCGCCCGCGTCGTCTCCGGTTTCTTCTTCCGCGCCTTCTCCAACATCGCGTCAAGCTCCGCCTCACTCGGCGGCGCGCCCGGCGGCCGAAAACCCACCGCCAAAGACTTCCCGCCCCATGCCACCTTGATCAACACCACCGGCTCCTCCACCGCATTCCCCACCGTGTGCCCAAACCCAAATTCCGGTCCGATCGAATCCTCCCCCTTCGTCCCATACCCCACCGTCAAAGGCCCATGCTTCGCCCCCTGAGCCTTGCTCGGATAGGTGATCCACACATCATCCCGTACCGCCCACCCATCCCCATCCTTCAACCCCGCATACGCCTCCGCAATCATCGGGTCATCCCTGTAAGTATCCAAATGCACCGGATTGCCTTTCCCCTCCATATTCGACTGCCCCACCAAAAAATAGACCTTCGCCACCCGCGCGTCGGTCATAGCTAAAGTTCCAACCAAAAATATAGCCAAGCCAGCCACCAGCAACCGTCCGCACTTCGATTCTTTTTTCATTCGTCAGGGGTTGATACTCAGAAAGACAAATATCATAGCTCCCTCCCGCCGACGCTTCGACCATATTCGACCCTACCCTCACCTGAGCTTCCCCCCACGGCCCCGCCAAGCTCAACCCTTCGCAATCTCGGCGAAGAAGAACGTAAGCATTCCATTCACAACGAAACCTTCACCGCCTCTGAGCCCGCCCGGGCCTTCTCACGCGCTTCCTCAATGGTGCCCCCGCGCGCTATGACCACCCCCATCCGTCGCTTCCCCTTCACCACCGGCTTGCCAAACAAACGAACTTGCGTGTCCGGCTCCTTCAACACTTCCTCCAAATTCCCGAATCGGACACTCTCCGATTCTCCCTCCACTAAGATCACACACGACGCCGATGGCCCATGCTGCTCAATATTCGGAATCGGCAATCCTAAAATCGCCCGCGCATGCAGCGAAAATTGCGGCATATCCTGGGAGATCATCGTCACCATCCCCGTGTCATGCGGCCGCGGCGATACTTCGCTGAAAATCACCTCGTCGCCTTTCACAAACAACTCCACACCAAATATCCCCCGCCCCCCTAGATTGTCCGTCACCGCCTTCGCATACCCTCGGGCCTCCACGAGCGCCGTCTCACTCATCGGCTGGGGCTGCCACGACTCACGGTAATCCCCATCCACTTGAATATGTCCGATAGGATCACAAAAGCTCGTCCCCCCCACATGCCGCACCGTTAACTGCGTTATCTCGTAATCAAAATCCACAAAGCCTTCCACAATCACTTTCCCCTTCCCCGCACGACCCCCCTCTTGCGCATATCGCCACGCCTTCGGAACATCCTCCGCCGTTTTCACGGTACTTTGCCCCTTCCCCGAAGAACTCATAATCGGCTTCACCACACACGGCAATCCAATCTCCTCGATTGCGGCATTGTATTCCTCCTCCGTCTCCGCAAACCGATACGGCGATGTCCGCAATCCCAATTCCTCCGCCGCCAGCCGCCGAATGCCCTCTCGGTTCATGGTCAGCTGGGTCGCACGCGCCGTCGGAATTACCGTGGTCAACCCTTCAGCTTCCAATGCCGCCAACACATCCGTCGCAATCGCTTCCACCTCCGGCACCACTAGGTCCGGATTCTCCTCTTCAATCACCGCACGCAACGCCGCCCCATCCAACATGGAAAAGACTCGCGCCCGATCCGCCACCTGCATCGCCGGCGCATCCTCATAGGCATCCGCCGCAATCACTTCCACCCCATATCGCTGCAGCTCGATTACCACTTCCTTCCCCAATTCGCCCGATCCACACAACAATACTCTCTTCGCCGACTCCGTAAACGGTGTTCCAATCTCTGCTTCCGCCATTACCCCCAAAACCCTGCCCAAACCCAACCCCCAACGTCCAGCCCAATCACGCAAGAATCCCTCTCTCTCATTCGTTCTATCTCAACACTATGAAATACCCCCTCTTTATTGCCGCCCTTTTCTGCTTCTCCGCGTCTCCGCGTGATCTCCTATCCGCCGCCCCCACCCCGCCGAATATCGTCCTAATCATGGCCGACGACCTCGGCTTCGCCGACCTCGGCTGCTACGGCTCCGAAATCAATACCCCAAACCTCGACGCCCTAGCCGCCAACGGACTCCGCTTCACCCAATTCTACAACACCTCCAAATGCCACTCCTCCCGCGTCTCCCTCCTCACCGGCCTCTACTGCGACCAAGCCGGCTCCGCCAGCCTCTCCCGCGGCGCCACCATCGCGGAAGTCCTCGGAAAAAGCGATTGGTTCACGATGATGTCCGGCAAATGGCACCTCTCCCAACAACCCACCGACTTCGGCTTCGATCGATACTGGGGACACCTCTCCGGCGCTACGAATTTCTTCACCGGCGATGACACCTTCCGTCTCAACGGCGAAGTCTGGGATATCCCCGAGACCCTCAACGATCGCCCCTTTTACGTCACCCACGCCATCACCGACTTTGCGCTCGATTTCCTGAAGGAAGCCACCGCCCAGGAAAACCCCTGGCTCCTCTACATCGCCTACAACGCCCCTCACTATCCCCTCCAAGCTCCCAAAGAGGAAGTCGAGAAATACAAAGGCGTCTACGGCATCGGCTGGGACAAACTGCGGGAACAACGATACCAAAGACAACTCGACTCCGGCCTCATCCCGGCAAAATGGAAACTCTCCCCCCGCCCCGATCACGTCCCCGCCTGGGACAGCCTCGATGACGAAACCAAAGACTGGGAAGCCCGCCGCATGGAGGTCTTCGCCGCCATGGTCGATGTCGTCGATCAAGACGTCGGCCGCCTCGTCAGTTACCTCAAAGAAAAGAAGCTCTTCGACAATACGCTCTTCCTCTTCTGCGCCGACAACGGCGCCTGCCCCTTCGAGCGCACCCGCGGCAGAGAACTCGATCCCTGGGATCCCAAATCCTACTGGACCTACGACGCCGCCTGGGCCAACGCCGGCAACACCCCCTTCCGCCTATACAAACAAAACCAACACGAGGGCGGCATCTCCTCGCCACTCATCGTCTCCTGGCCCGATGGCCTCAAAACCAAACCCGGCACCATCACGAACCAGCCCGCCCACCTCATCGATTTCATGGCCACCTTCATAGACCTCGCCGAAGCTGACTACCCCACCCAGGTCGGTGACCGCCAAATCGACCCCCTCATGGGCAAATCCCTCCTCCCCATCTTCGTAGGCGAAGATCGCGAACCCCATTCCCCCCTCTACTTCCACTTCGGCACCGACCGCGCCCTCCGCGATGGCCCCTGGAAACTGGTCTCCGCCAAAAACGGAAAATGGGAACTCTACAACCTAGAGAAAGATCGCACCGAGCTAAACGACCTCGCCGATAAGAAACCCGAACGAGTCGCCGCCATGGAAAAAGAATGGTTCCGCATCGCTAAAGACATCGACCGCCTCCCCGAAAAAAAACTCCAACCCGTCAACACCGAATTAAAATCCCTTAGCTTCCGCAAGGACCTCGACAAACATAGCGACTCCCCAAAAGAGCAAAACTCAAAAAAGAAGAAAAATCAACAGCGCTGACTCCCCTCTCAATCCAAATACCATGCAACCCAACCACCTCATTTTAAAAATCGCTTTCATCTGCGCCATATTCGGACCGCTCGCTTCCCACGCCTCCGAGATCACAACCAAGATGACCGGCGACAACTCCGTCGACATCCTTATCGACGGCGAACTCTTCACCACCTACCACTTCGTCGACGACGACACCAACAAACCCTATCTCTGGCCCATCATCGGTCCCACCGGTAAACCCATGACCCGCGCCTTCCCCATGAAAAACGTGGAAGGCGAACGACAAGATCACGCCCACCACCGCTCTTTCTGGTTCGGACACCAAGACGTCAACGGCTTCGATACCTGGCACGAACCCCTCAGCATCGTAAAAGGCGATCGCAGCAAGGAAATCCCCGCCGACCACCCAAAAATGCTCACCTCGGGAACCACCTCCCACAAAAAACTCCAGGAGATCGCACATAACGGCGACTCCGTCACGATCACGACCGCCAACGACTACACCAATCCCGATGGAGACCGACTCCTAGCCGATGAACGCGCCCTCACTTTCCACGTCGATGAAAATACCGGCAACCGCGTCATCGACGTCGACATCACTCTCATCGGCGTCGAAACCGAGGGCGATCCGAGCACTCTCGGCGATGCGAAAGACGCCGGCTTCAGCCTCCGCGTCGCCCACCCCATGTGCGTCGATGCCAAACAAGGCGGCCGCATCATCAACAGCAATGGCGATACCGGCAAAGATGCCTGGGGAAAACGAGCCGAATGGTGCAACTTCAACGGCCCCGTCGAAGAAGACGGCGAAACAATGGGGGTCGCCATCCTCAACCACCCCTCCAGCTTCCGCCACCCCACCCCATGGCACGTCCGCACCTACGGACTCCAAACCGCCAACGCCTTCGGCCTAAAAAGCCTCGAAACCTCCGACGAAGACGGCACCGTCATCCTCAAACCCGGCGAATCCATCACCCTCCGCCACCGCGTCATCTTCCACAAAGGCGACGAAAAAGAAGCCAACATCCCCGCCGCCTACAAAACCTACGCCGCCCAACCCTGACTCCTCCCCCTCCAATTTACTGAATACTTCCTGCCCCCTCCGACCTCTGCCCTCCGGCCTCCGCCTCACTCCTCCACCTCTACCCGCAGGAAACACAAGCGCCCCGGCACCCCCACATCATCCGTCACCGTCACCAAGACGTGATCCGGAAAATCCTGCGTCGACACATTGCTCGCTCCCAAGCCATCCACCTCGCTGTCCCATACCACTGTGCTCCAGTCGATCAAATCCGTCGACTTCACCACTTGATACGTCAGCCCGGAAGCAAACTTGCGCATCTTGAACGTTATCGTCACCCGATCCGTACCCCCGTCATCCACCGTCCCCGCCACCGGCTCCGCCTCCGCATCGCCTGCCGCGTTCGGATTACCCAAAAACGCAAACTCCCCCAAATTATTCAGGTTATCCACGTCCGGATTCTGCGCTGCCCCGTTCTGCCCGCTCCCCACACCCTCCGCCTCCAAAAATTGACTCAAACTCTGATTCACCGTCACCACCAAGGTCTGCGTCTCCGTCATCCCATCCAAATCCGTCGCCGTCACATTAAACGACGCCACCCCCGGACCCAATCCGGTGATGTCCAAATTCATGCTGTTGATCCCCGCACTCGCAATCCCACCCGCATTCACACCCGACACCGAATAACGCAAAACCTCATTGATCGTCTCCACGGAATGAACCGTCACCCCAAGTGTATTGTCCATCGCCGTCGGAGCACTCGGCGCATTTACCGGAAAGTGTGAAAACGTCGAATTGTTCGAGCCGACCGTCACCTGATAGGACCCCAACGGCAAAAGCGCAATCTGATCCACCACCGCCATGCTCGAGGTCGGCACGCGCCCAAATGCCGCGAACCCACCGTTCTGAAAATCCAAATTAGGCGCATTCAAATCCGACCGATTAAAGAAAAACTCATTCGTCGCGCTGTCCACAAGGCCACCAATCTTCGCCATCGAAATCGTACTCCGCAAATTGGATATCCCAGGCTCGTTGATCACAGGCGCCTGCGAGGTCACATTCGTGAAGTTGTCCGCCGGCATCCCCGGGACAAACCCTCCTCCCTGCAAGACAAATCCCGGCGGCGCACGGTGAAACACCGTCCCATCGTAATCATCCCGCGTCACATATCCCATAAAATTCGCCACCGTCGCCGGCGTCGCCGTGTCATACAACAACACATCAATCGTCCCCAAACTCGTGTCCATCCGCACCGCCGACTCCGTATCCACATCCGTAAATGTCCCCGCCAAGCCAATCGAGGTCGACACCCCCTGATCCATCATCTGGTCGCTGATCACCGTCCCCACCTGCGGCACCGTCGGCGGTCGTACAATCCGCAAGGTCAAGGTCATCATATCCGTCGCCCCATCATCAAATTCCACATCCACCGGTACCTCGAACAGCCCCGCCTCCGTCGCGGTTCCCCCAATCGTCCGCGTCACCGGATCAAAACTCAATCCCGCCGGCAATTCACTCCCGACCAGGTTAATCGATGCAATCGGCGAGTTGGTCGTCGTCTGAAACGCATAGTTGAATGCCCCTTCAAACGGCGTGACCGGATGATCCGAGCTGGTAAACCCATCTTGCGTCGTCACCATTGCGCTATTGCTCGGCCCACTTTCCAACAACCCACCACCCTGACTAAACCCCGCCCGTACTTGAAACTGATACGAGGTCCCCGTTTCCAGACCGGTGACAAGGGCGCTCGTCGTATCCGCTCCCACCGATCCAAAAAATTCAAACGTCGGAGACGAACCGCTCGTCGACGCCCCATTTGAAATCGAAGCCCCTCCAACCGCCTCCCGATAGAGTCGATACTCCTGCTCCACCCCCGAGTTGTCCGCCCAATCCAACTGCACCACACTCTGACTCACCGCCGTCGCAGTCAATACCGTCGGCGCACTAAAGGCAGTCGTCGCAGTCGCGATGTTCGAATACCCCGAATAGGCCGTCGGACTAACCGAAGGACCATCAAACGCCCGCGTCCGAAATTCATAGGTCGTCAAAGGACTCGGCATCACGACCCCCGTAATCGTGGTGACATCAGCCACGACGGTCCCAATCTGCGAGAATGTGGGCTCCCCCACGATCCGCGCCTCAATAGCATAGCCGTCTTCCAATCCCGAATTGTCGTTCTGGGTAATCTCCACCTCCGTCTCCCCTATCAATGCCACCGACAAGTCTGTCGGAGCATTGAACCCCGTCGTCACCATCGCAACGTTCGAATAGCCGGAATAGGCCGTAGGAGCCGCGGATGGACCAAAAAATGCCCGCGTCCGAAACTCATAGTCCGTCAAAGGAATCGTCAGGGTGATCCCGGTGATTGAGGTGGTGCCCGCCGCAACGATCCCAATCTCCGAGAATGAAGGCTCCCCCACTACTCTCGCCTCAATCACGTAACCACTGTCGAATACCGTGTTCACCGTCTGCATGAGCCCTACCCCATCCTCGCCGACCAGAGTCGCCACCAGATTTGTCGGAGCCGACAGTGGCGGCACACTCACCGTCGTCACATTCGAATATCCCGAGTAGGTAAAGGGTGCACTCCCACCAAACCGATTGCGCACGCGAAATTCATGATCCACTCCAGGTCTCAAAAATCCGCCGAGAGCCGTAATGAAAAAGAAGTTTCCATCCGCATTGAGCGTCCCCACAAAACCAAATGTTCCCCCAGGCAATTCACGACTCTCCAATTCATAGTTGGTCTCCCCATAGTTGTTGTCCACCCACGACACAACTGTTGTTCCATTCAGCGGAGCCGAGAACATTCCGGAAGGAGCAAATGCCGCCCCCGTCGCCAACAAACAACGAGCCACTGGCGTAAACGCCGAATCATCAATCCCATCCGTAGCCCCCTTGATCGCCCGAACACGAAACTCAAAATCCGTCCCCGATGGCGGCGTGTAGTTCACGCTCTCAGAACCGGCACCCACCGTCCCCAATGAAACCCAGGTGGCATTGCCAAACGGGCGCGCCTGAATCTCATAACCTTCCTCGTCATTTGCGTTGTCATCCCAGATAAGCACATATCTCGGCGCCGGTGACGGCTCAGCCCGAACAATCAACACCGTCGGCGCCGCTGGCGGGACCGCCCACACCGATCCCATCACCGCGAAAGACACCCCAATTCCTGCAGCTCCACGGCCAAAAACCGCAGGGAGACAAGCCAGCAATGTCCGGCCAAAACGACAAATCCTCGAAAACATTAAGACGGGGGATCGAAATCAGAGTGACAAGCTCCAATATCAAGCCTTCCACCCCACGGTCAAATCCACGCCTTCCAACGAATACGCCCTTCCTCACCCCCGAAATCCCCTGAAATTCACGATTCATCACTGAAAATACGAAAAAAGTGACCTCGCTTGTTAACCTCCAGGCCCGGGAAGCCATATATTAACGAGATTCACCCATGGCCGCCGACTCCAACACCCCAGACGACCACATCGTCGCCCTCCTCACCGAACACCAGATCGCCCTGCGCCTCTACGTCCAATCCCTCATGCCCGGCGATCCCAACGCCCACGACGTCACCCAACACGCCAATACCACCCTCTGGCAAAAACGCGCCGACTTCGAACCCGGCACCAACTTCAAAGCCTGGGCCTTCGCCATCGCCCGGTACGAAGTCCTCAACTACCGAAAAAAACAAGCCCGCGACGCCCGCCGCCTCATCTTCAGCGATGAACTCGAAAACACCATCGCCGAGGAACTTCCCACCCACTCCGAAAACCTCGACCAACGCCACGACGCCCTCAAACACTGCCTCACGAAACTCCGCCCCAAAGATCGCGAACTCATCCTCCATCGCTACTTCAAATCCGCCTCACTCAAAGACTACGCAGAAAAAGTCGGGCGCAGCGTCGGTGGTCTCAAAGTAACGCTCCATCGCCTCCGCGCCGCCCTCCAAAAATGTATCGAAGGCCAACTCGAGACTGGAAAGGAGAACGCTTAGATGAACGCCGAAGAACGCAACCAACTCATCACCGCGCTCCTCGAGGATGATATCTCCGAGGCCGATTTCCTCCGCCTCGAAGCCGAACTGCATATCGATCCCGCCGCGCGCCGCGCCTACTACGATCAACTCGAGCTCAATACCCTGCTCCAGGTCGAAGCCGAAAATCTCGAGGTCGCTCCCGCCACCCCCACCGAAGAAAAAATCATCCCCTTCGCACCGCGCACCGGTATGTCACTAGCCGCCGCCGGCATTGCCGCCGCCCTCGCCCTCCTCCTGACCGCGGGCTTTCTCCTCTTCAATTCCAATACCACCCCCCGCACCGCCGATCGCCAACCCGAACCCGTCGCCACCGGCTTCGGTGTCCTCTCCGGGGCCTCCGAAGCCATCTGGAATAACCACCCCTCCCTCGCCGAAGGTGATCTCCTCCCTGCCGGCCCCCTCCAACTCACCTCCGGTATCGCCCACTTCGAACTCTTCAGCGGCGTGAACCTCGTCGTCGAAGGTGATGCCACCCTCGAAATCCATTCTCCCATGGAAATCACCGTCACTCAGGGCAAAGTCCGCGCCACTGTCCCCGAATTCGCCCACGGCTTCCGCATCCGTACCGACAAAGGGGAGATCGTTGACCTCGGCACCGAGTTCGCCATCGATATCTCCGACGCCAATTCCGAAATCCACGTCATCGACGGCGAAATTGAATGGCACCCCGCCGCCGGTGACGAGATGCGCCACATGAAAAAAGGACAAGCCCTCCGCATGAACGGAGTCGGTCCCGCTACCGATCTCCCCGCCACCGGAGATCACTTCGTCGGTACCGAAGAACTCCAACAACGTCTCTCCGATAAAAATGATCACCGCCGTCAGGATTGGCTCGAATTCACCCGAAACCTCAGCCAAGACCCGCGCCTCGTCGCTTACTTCCCCATGACCCAAAGCGGCCGCTGGGACCGAAAACTCGCCGACGAGACCAAGACCGCTGACCATAAACCACTCAACGGCGCCATCGTCGCCGCCAATCGCGCCACCGATCGCTTCGGCACGCCCCACGGGGCGGTCGACTTCAGCCCCGCCGGCAGCCGCGTCCGCCTCAATGTCCCCAATGATCTCAATGCCCTCACTTTCCTCTGCTGGACCAAAATCGATAGCCTCGATCGCTGGTTCAATTCCCTCTTCCTCACCGACGGCCACGAACTCAACGAACCCCACTGGCAAATCATGGACGACGGCCGCCTCTTCTTCTCCGTCAAAAAACGAGAAGGCTCCAAGCAAAAAAAAGACAAACACATCGTCTACTCACCCTCCTTCTGGACCACCGCCCTCAGCGGAAAATGGGTCCAACTCGCAGTCACTTACGACGGCTCGTCCGGCGTCGTCACCCACTACCTCAATGGCGAACCCTTCCACCAAGAAACCCTGCCCGAAGAATTCCGCGTCGATACCATAAAAATCGGACCCGCCTCCATCGGCAATTGGAGCCAACCCATGCGCGATGATCCCGAATTCTCCATCCGCAATCTCAACGGGTCCATCGACGAGTTCGCCATCTTCAACACCGCTCTCAGCGCAGACGAAATCGCCCAACTGTATCAAAATGGAAAACCCTTCTAAATTCGCCGCCATTTTTAGCGCCCTTCTCACCCTCGGAACGGTCGCTCACGCGGCGACCCCCGACGATCTGTCCGATACCGAAAAAGGGGAACGCCTCTTCTCCCTGCACGTCGGCAAAATCATCTCCCAAAAATGCACCACCTGCCACGGCGATGATCCCGATAAAATTAAAGGCGACTTCGATATGACGTCCCTCGAAGGACTCCTCAAAGGCGGAGAAACCATCGGCGAAGATGTCCTCGTCCCCGGCAGTCCCGCCGCCAGCTTCCTGCTCGAATCGGTCGAATGGAAAGACCCCGATTTCGAAATGCCCCCCAAGGAAAACGATCGACTCACGGAAGATCAAATTCAGAAAATTCGACGTTGGATAGCCCTCGGCGCCCCCTGGCCTGACGACGCCACTCGCCAAAAGTACGTCGAGCGCGAGCGCACCATCGAAGTCACCGACGAAGGGCGTCTCGTCGAGACCAGCGGCGGCACTTCCGACGACTGGACCTACCGCCGCTACGAAGAAGAAGGCATCTGGGCTTTCCAACCCCTCACGAAACCCGATATCCCCAAATCAGATCACAAGAATCCCGTCGACGCCTTCATCGCAGAAAAACGCGACGCCGCCGGTTTCAAGGCCGCGCCCAAGGCCGATCCCCGCACCTTGATCCGCCGCGCCACTTACGACCTCACCGGCCTCCCGCCCACCCCCAGAGAAGTCTTCGACTTCACGAACGCATACGAAAAAGATTCCAATAAAGCCTGGAACGACCTCATCGATCGGCTCCTCGCCTCCCCCCATTACGGCGAACGCTGGGCCCAGCACTGGCTCGACGTCGCGCGCTACGCCGACACCGCCGGAATGTCCAATGACTACGAACGCTCAAACGCCTGGCGCTACCGGGACTACGTCATTCGCTCGATAAACGAGGACAAACCTTACAACCAGTTCATCGTCGAACAACTCGCCGGTGACGAACTCGCCGACGGAAGCCTGCGCCAACGCATCAAAGACGAAAAAGCATTCGAAAAAGCGCGCATCGAGGGCGACTACAGCCCCGAAGAAAGCGAACTCCTCGTCGCCAGTTCCTTCCTCCGCATGGGCCCCTGGGATGGCGCCATGGTCAAAGCCCCGGAAGCACGCCAGCTCTACATCGACGACACCTTAAATGCCATTGGCCAAACCTTCCTCTCCACCACGATGCGCTGCTTCAAATGCCACGACCACAAATTCGATCCCCTCCCCACACGCGACTACTATCGCATGTATTCCGCCCTCGCCGGCACCCAGATGGCCGAGCGCAAGGCCCCCTTCCTCAACAAGGAAAACATGGTCGGATTCGAAGGCAGCAAACAAATGACGGAGCATCTCCACAACTTCGCAAAGACGAAGTTGGACGCGCTGAAAGCGAAAAACAAAGCCGCTGCCAACAAATGGCGGGAAGAAAATGGCATCCCCAAATTCAAAGGTGACGAAGAGAAGGTGAAGGACATCCCAGACGACCAGAAACCACCCCGTCACATCGGTCTCAGCGAAACCGAAAAAGGCCGCCTTAAGGTCCGAAACCAGGACGAATGGATCTGGAACCGCCGCCTGGAACGCTACCAGCCCATGGTGCAATCCGTCTACAACGGTCCCGACTCGACATCCAAACAAATAAGTGGTCGCAGCCTCCGCATGAAGCCAAACTCCGATCCGGATTGGCGTCCCGTAAACCACATCCTCTCCGGTGGCGCCCTCGAAGCCCCCACCGATCCCGTGACCCCCGGGGTCATGAGCGCCCTCGGTATCCCCACCGATGACGCTTCCGCGGATGATCCCTACCGCCTTACGAAAGACCTCGACGGCCGGCGCCTCGGCCTCGCCAATTGGGTCGCCCATCCCGAAAACCCGCTCACCACGCGCTCCATCGTCAATCGCATCTGGCAATACCACTTCGGAAAAGCCATCGCCGGTAATCCCAATAATTTCGGAGTGTCCGGGAAACGCCCCACTCACCCCGAACTCATCAACTGGCTCGCGGCAGACTTCGTCGAAAACGGCTGGACCATGAAACGCCTCCACCGGCTCATCATGCAGTCCGAAACGTATCAGCAAGCCGCCACTCACCCCAACCGCGAGGAACTCGCCAAGGTCGACGCCTTTAACGACCTCTTCGCTTTCTTCCCCTCGCGGCGCCTCGGCGCCGAGGAGATTCGCGACTCCATGCTCCAAATCACCGGAGAACTAAATCGCGAGGCCGGCGGCCTTCCCATCAAACCCGAAATCAACATGGAGGTCGCCCTCCAGCCACGCATGATCCAGTTCTCACTCGCGCCCGCATGGCAACCGTCGCGCACACCGCAACAACGCAATCGCCGCAGCATCTACGCCTATCGCGTCCGCGGACTCCCCAATCCCTTCCTCGAAACTTTCAACCAACCCAATCCGAATGACTCCTGCGAAGAACGCGACGCCGCCAGCGTCTCACCCCAAGCCTTCACGCTTCTCAATAGCGATGTCATGACGGATCGCTCCATCGCCCTCGCCCTCCGCGTCGAGAAAGAACGCGACGGACTCGAAGAACAGGTGAAACGCGCCGTCCAACTCGCTTTCAATCGCGTCCCCACAAAGGAAGAGCTCGAAATGCTCACTGCCTACGTCAAAGAAATGCGCGTCTACCACAAAAACACCCCCGCGCCGGAAAAGGAATACCCCACCCACATCACCCGATACAACGTCGAAGAGTTCTCCGGCCAACCCTTCGACTACCAGGAAATCCTCCCCGTGTTCAACAACTACGTCCCCGACAAAAAAGCCGCGGATGTCAGCGCGGACACCCGCGCCCTCGCGGACCTCTGCCTCGTCCTTTTCAATAGCAACGAGTTTATGTATGTTTACTGAGCCGACCGCTCGAACCAACCAAGCACCATGAAAAATCCCATTTGTTCACGACCGGTTTCCACCGCTGCCACCCGCCGCGAATTCCTCTACGGCCTCGGCGCTACCCTCGGCTCCGTCGCCGCCACCAGCGTGCTCGCCGAAGAAAAACCCGAGAAAATGGGGCCACTCACCCCCCGGCAGCCCATGCACCAAGCCCGCGCCAAAAACGTGATCATGCTCTTCATGGAAGGCGGGCCCGGGCACATGGACACTTTCGATCCAAAACCCAAACTCCGCGAACTCCACAAAACCGAGTCCAAAAACGATCGCGGCCTCGCCGCCGGCTCCTACCAGTTCTACGTGGGCAGCCCCTTCGACTTCAAAACCGTCGGCGATAACGGTATCGAAATGAGCGACCAATGGCACTACATGGCCGACCCCGAGATCGCTAATGAACTCTGCAACTACCGCGGTTGCCAAGCCGAGTCCCTCAACCACCCGGAAGCCCTCTTCCACATGAATACCGGCAGCCGTCTCGGCGCGGACCCTGCCATCGGCGCATGGACCACCTACGGCCTCGGTACGCTGAACCAAAACCTTCCCGGTTACGTCGTCATGACGGAACTCGCCATGCCGCAGGGCGGATCACGGAACTGGTCCAACGGCTTCCTGCCCGCACACTTCCAGGGTACGCGCCTTCGCCCCGAAGGATCTCCCATCCTTGACCTCGCCTCTCAACCCAATAAATCACGCGAGCACCAACGCAAGGCCCTCGATACCCTCGGCTTCCTCAACGAGAAACACCTCGCAAAGCACGCCGAGCACGATGAACTGGCCGCGCGCATGGAATCCTACGAACTCGCCTACCGCATGCAAACCTCGGTTCCCGACGTGATCGATATCGACGGCGAGCCCGAGCACATAAAGGAAATGTACGGCCTCGACGGAGAAGAAACCGCCGCTTTCGGTCGCCAGTGCCTCATGGCACGCCGCCTCGTCGAAGAAGGCACCCGCTTCGTCCAGATTTTCTCCGGCGGATGGGATAGCCATGACTACCTCGAACGTGGC
>JBCDBW010000028.1:0-43235 GCA_039182965.1 Verrucomicrobiota bacterium | reverse complement strand
GGAAACGGGGTTGGGGAGCGGACTGCCTTCGTGATTGGAAGCGAAGGTGATCGTTTCCATGGCGGAGACACGGATGGCGCCGGGGATATTTTTGGAGACTTGCCAGGGTTCGTCGGGGCCCGATTTGACGAGAATTTGCGCACCCGGGAAGGGATCGTCGCCGCGCTGGTCGGTCCAGAAACTGAGGCCGGCGAAGAGTTGGTCGTTGTGGGGGATGATGCGCATCGTTTCCGTGCCGCCCATGAAGTTGCCCTTAGTGTCGGTGGTGCCGGGAATGTAATCGCGCGTGAACGAGAGAGGTGTGGGAGAAGAAGTTTCCGTGTTGAGCAGGCTCTCGAGGAATGCCTGAGCGGCGCCGGTTATTTTGTCGTCTTCGGGATCGCCGAAGCGTTGGTTGATTTGTCCGTGGTCGCGATCGCTTCCATCGATCACGGTGGCTTCGATGCCGGCGTCGCGGAGGGTGTCGGCGAAGGCATTGGCGTAGACGGGGCGAAGTGGGTTGATGCGCGGTCCGATGCCGCTGGAGTAGAGGATGAGGAAGGGAGGGATGCCTTTATCTTTTTCGATGTGATGGAAGGGAGAGGCATCGCGTTGAGCTTCGGGGTCTTCGCCGAAGACTTGGGCGTACAATTCGGACGGATTCGTTTCCATCAAGCGGGCGACGTTGTAGGCCTGGGTGTCGTTGGCGATGACGCCTTTGATGGTCGAGAGCGGCAGATCGTGGAGGGCGAGGGGGCGTTCGTCGGTGGCGACGAGCGAGACGAGATGGCAACCGGCGGAGTGACCCATGATGAAGATTTTCTCCGGGTCCCCGCCGTGATCGGCAATGTTTTCGTGGAGCCAGGCGATGGCGGAGGCGACGTCGTTGACATTGTTGGGGTGTTTGCCTTCGGGGAGGAGGCGGTAATTGGTGCTGGCGAAGATCCAGTTGTCATCGTTGAAGAAAGCGGGTTTCAGGCTGACGCCTGATTTGTCGCCGCGCCTCCAGCCGCCGCCGTGGACGTAGAGCATGACGGGCGCCTTGTCGGGATTCGCGGGAAGGTAGAGATCGAGTTTTTGGGCGTCGTGATCGCCGTAGGCGATATCGGGGATGGTGGAAGCCGCGTTGTTGACATCTGGCGTTGCTATTGTGGTGGGAGGCTTTTTTGAATTATCGAAGCTTGCCGGGAAAGTGGAAGCGTCTTCGCCGGAGTGGAGGCGCATGATGAGCTGGGTCATCGGTTCGTCGAGCATACCGATGTGTGAATTGATTTGGCCGTGGTCGAGCGTGATCGTATCGACCGCTTGGGAGGGAGCGCCGGCCTTGGTGAGGGCGGCGGTGAAGGGCGGGGCGATTTGGTCGAGGAGCATGCGTTCGCCGCCGTAAAAGAGGAGTGTGGGTGGGATGGATTTGTCTTGGGCGATGTTTTGTTGCGGGGAAGCGTCGCGCAGGTTATCGGCATCGTCTCCGAAGGCGAGGTGGTAGAGGGGGGTCATGGCGCGGCCGTCGACGAGTTCGATATAGCGGGGAATATCGATCGCGGCGGGATCGAGGAGGACATTCGTCTTGAGGATGGAGAGGTCTTTGTCGTGAGCGGCGAGGAAGCGTTCGTTTGTAGCGAGAATGGCGGCGAGATGAGCGCCGGCGGAGTGACCCATGAGGTGGAGTTGATCGGGGGCGCCGCCGTAATCGCCGATGTGATCGTGAATCCAGGCGATGGCCTTGGCGCAGTCTTGGGCATGGACAGGGTGTTTGATGCCGTCCTGACCGGGCTCGGGTGGTGAGAGGCGGTAGTTGACGCTGGCGTAAATGTATCCCTCGCCGACGAAGTGACGCATTTTGTTGCCGGCGATCGCGGGGCTTGCTTTGTCGCCGCCGCGCCAGCCTCCGCCGTGGATCATGATCATCACCGGGCGTTTCGTTGAATCATCATCGGGGACGTAGAGATCGAGGCTGAGGAGGTTGGGGTCGACACCGTCTATTTCGTCGTAGGCAATATTGAGATGTTCCGTGTGAGCGGGTTCGGGGGGGGCTTTGAGATCGCCCGTGCCGGCGGAGCGTCGGTCGGGGTTGGCGGTGTTTCCGCCCGGGAGTTCGGATTGTTCGATGGCGTCGTCGCCATTGCGATCGAAGCGATCGAACCATGGGGGATCGCCGGCTTCGGCGCGAGTGACTTTGCCATCGTTATTGCGGTCGAACTGTTGGAAGCGTTGAGCCGGGTTCGCGTTTTGGGCGTTCAGCTCGATAACGAGGAACGTGCTCGCGAGTAAGAAAAGCGCGAGTGTGGGGTAAGGGTTGAATGAATTGGCTGGCATGATGTGAAGGGGTGAAATGATTTGCGCGGGACGCGTTAATTGTCGGGGAGTTCTCCGCGGGCGATCCAGGCGGTATTGAGGTGGGAGGGGCCGCCGAAGGCGTCGAATCCGGCGAAATACCAGACGCGATTTTTTTCTTCGGGGAAGGGGGAGGCGCAGATGGTGCGGGTGGCGCGGAGGGTGCCGTCGCCAGGATGGGGGATGCGTCCGAGGCCGTATTGAGTGGCGTTGTATCGCACGAGATACCAGGCGCTGGCGCCGAGGGGATTGGGATCGCGGAGGGTGCCGCCTTCGGGGTGCCGCGTTCCGAGCGAGATGAGGTGGGTTTCTTGGCCGGTGGTGGGATGGGTGAGGGGGAGCATGTCGTTGTAGGCGATGATTGCCATTCCGCCGGGGTTCTCGGGCGGATGGTCCCAGGTATCGAGGAGGGCGGAGCGGACGTCGAACTCGACGGTGTTGCGTTCTTTGGCGGGTGCATCGGGGTGGATGCGGTCGATGGCGCCCGGGTGTTCGCGGGCGCCGAGGAGCGTGCCGTCTCCGAGGGCGGTGAGGCCGCGCATTCCGAACCAGGGACGAAGGTGGTGGGGGTTTGGGTGGGACCATTGCCAACCGGTGACGCGTTCCCAGCGCGGGTTTTCTCCATCGATGCGTTTGAAGAGGCCACCGTTTTCGGGATTGGTGGGTTCGAGATCGATCGTGATGTAGACCGTGCCGTCGACTTCAGCGGCACCCATGAAGCGCCGGTCTCGTCCGGAGAGTTCCGGTTCGGGATGCCAAAGGATTTTTCCTTCGACGGCGGGGTGGTAGGCGCCGCGGAAGAGCATGCCGTTAGAAGCGGCGGCGAAGACGTGATGGATTCCGGTGACGGAATCGACGTGGTCGAAGAGGACGCGAACTTCCGGGGAAGCGGGTCCTCCGTGTTCCCCGGCGATCGTTTTGACCCAGTTGCCGGTGGCATTGTTCCGAGCCCAGACGACGATTTTACCGGCATCGGATCGGCCACCGATGCCGCAGAGAAGAATGGGAGCGGGGGCGTCGAGTTTTTCGCCGTCGGCGAGGGTGTTGAAGGAGACGGAGTGCAGGCTTCCGGCGCGGCCGGAGTCTTTTCCGAAGTTTTGTTCGATCTCCCAAGGGGCATCGGCTGATTTCTTTACCGCAACCGATGCGCCGGGCCAGGGGGCGCGTGTCTTGTCGTGGTTCCAACCGCTGAGGGTGGCGAAGAGCATGCCGTTGTGTCCTTCGAGGTGGAGGCACTCCGTTCCGGTGATGAGATTTCCGTTCGGGTCTTTCTCTCCGGTAGGAAGATCGCGGGAGAAATCGAGATTGAGAAGCGGGTCGCCGGATTTGGCGCGCCTGAGGCGGGTTTGGTTTTCGGTTTTGGACCAGGGGACGTAGATATCGGGATTTGCGCGGGCGGCGGCGGTGGCCTGGAGGTCGCCGAAGTATCGCTGGGCTTCGGTGCGCGAGATGCGTCGATCGGCATTGCGATCACCGCCACGAAGGGACCGGGCATCCATCTCATCCGTCGTGATGAAGCGATCGTTGTTTTTGTCGAATGACGTAAACCAATCGGCGAGGGTTTGACCGAGGATGGGATCGGTTGCTTTGTTTCCGTCAATTGTGAGTCGATGAATTTTTCCGGCGGGCAAGTTTTCGAAGGTTTGGGAGTAGCCGTTGCGGGTTGTGACCTCGATGTCGACCGAGCGCGTCTCTCCGAGACCGAAGTGGAGTGAGGGAGCGCGTTTTGAGCGGTAGCAGAAGTCGGTGCGGAGTTCGTCGTATCCGAGGACCTCATCGGAGCTTGCTTTGCGCACGGTGACTTTGCTTTCGAGACCGAAGGGGTTGTCGGGAGTCTCGACGGTGAGTGCGAGCCATTGGTTCTCGTTTTCGGTTGTGTTGCGATAGATTTTTACATGGCCGCCTCCCTGGGGATCGCCGTTCACGAAGACGAGATCGAGTTTTCCGTCCTGATCGAGGTCGGTGTAGGTGAGGTCATTGAGGTTGCCGGACAAGCCGTGTTCGTCCTGGGGTTGGGCTTGGAAGCGGCCCTTTCCGTCATTGAGAAATATCCAGGGAGCGATGGGGGCACGGGGATTGCCGTCCTGGCGGTCGACGAGGACGAAATCGATGTGGGAATCGTTGTTTACGTCGATGGCGGCGCCGGCGGCGAGATTGGGGACCCCGCGCCGGAGGGGGTATGCGGGGATTGCATCGTTGTTGAGGAAGGCGAGTCCGGCATCGGCGGTGATGTCGGTGAAGGCGATATTCCCGGGAGTGGAATCATTGCGCAGGAGGCGGGCGGTGGGTGTATTGTCTTCGACGGAGCGGTGGGCGCTCACGTTTCTGGGGCCGGTCACGAAGAGATCGAGGTCGGCATCGTGATCGATATCTGCGGCGAGGATCGAGTAGACGTGCATCTGGGGATAATCCGTGCCGTAGGAGGAAGCGTTTTCGACGGCGGCGTTGCTGACATTTTTGAAGCGAATCGCGCCCGGGGTGGAGACGTTGTGGAGGAGGAAGAGGCCGCGCTCCCAGTATCCGGGCCAGGTGGTATCGGGGATGCCATCTTCGTCGAGATCGAGTTCGGCGTCTTCGGGGGTTTGGAGGCGGCGAAAACTGCCGCCCCAGATATCGGCGTAGGCACCGGTGACGAGATCGGGTTTGTCGTCGTTATCGAGATCGCGCACGAGCGTGGCTTTGGTCATCTTGACGGCGCGTCCGTGTTCGTCCTGCCAGAAACCGGGATTGGGGAGGGAATCGACGATCACGTCTTCACCGAAGGGAGGGATCTTCCCGGTGCCGGGGTGGAGTTCGTTTCCGTGCGGGCTTCCGCCCCAACCGGGGCCGTAGTATGGGGAGACGCTGTGATAGGAATCCGTGTGGCCATCGCCATCGAAGTCTGCGAACACCACCGAGCGGATATTGCTTCCGCGGCTGTCGACGCCGAGGTCGCGGGTGGTGAAGGTGCCGTCGCCATTGTTGATTTGAATGCTGTTGGCGGAACTGCGGTTGGCCAGGTTGCGGCGAATTGTTTTTCCGTCCGGCGCGAGGCTGAGGGTGCCGGGGCCGCCGTTGCCGAGATAGAGGTCCATGAGGCCGTCTTTGTTGAAATCGTGGAGGCCGAGACTTTTGCTGACGCGTTGGGTGCGATTGTGTTCGGCGTCGGTGCTCATGGGGAGCGTGTCGAACGTGAAAGTTCGCGTGGCGTCGTCTGCGGGCGTGTTCAGTGCGAGGATGAATTTGCCGGAAGTGTTGCCTGCGGCGAGGGCGAGATCGTCCCATCCGTCGGCATTGGCGTCGAAGGCGGCGGCGGCGATGGGGCCATCGGAGAGGTCGACTTGCTGGTGGAGTTCGAAGCGGGGAGCGGGGGAGGCCGCTGACGGTGGTGAGGGGGTGGGGGGCTGTTGGGGGAGGGTATCGCGTTGGACGCGACGTCGATTTTGGTCGGTGAAACGCACGCGGACTTCTTCGAGTGTGACGACTCCATCGTCATTGGTGTCGACTTGGGGAAAGTTTTCGGGACGCGGGTATTCTTCACGGGTGAGCTTGCCGTCGTTGTTTTGGTCGGCGCGGGGAAACACTTCGCGGAGTTGGGCGGTGCTGGGGGATCGGCGATTTCGCGTTTCGGCGACCTCTTTGAGTTTTCCACCGGGTTCGGCGTTATCGCGGTCTTGGCGGATCCACTGGGGATCCATCATTTGGGTGCTCCATTTGTCGAAGGCGTTCGTCAGTTGGGCGAGTTTTTCGGGATGGGTGTTGGCGAGATTATTCGTTTCGCCGGGATCGGCATCGAGATTGAAGAGTTGTGGGTCTTCGCGGGCCTGCTTGACCATTTTCCATTTACCGGTGCGGAGGCCCTGTTGTTTATCGGCGCGCCAGACGAGTTCTTTGTGAGGGGGCGCCACCTCTTTGCCGGTGAGGAAGGGGATGAGATTGACGCCATCGAGGGCGGGGGCGTTGCCATTGTCGAGGGGGAGTCCGGCGGCGGCGAGGGCGGTGGCGTGGCAGTCGAAGCCCATCACGGGGTGTTCGTAGACGAGGCCTTCGGGAATGGTTCCCTTCCATTGGGCAATGAAGGGGACGCGAATGCCGCCCTCATAAGTGGCACCTTTCATCCCGCGCAGGGGGCCGTTGAGGGAAGCGTTTTTGGGAGGGATGCCGCCGTTATCGCTGTAGAAGAGGACGAGTGTGTTGTTTTCGGCATTGGTGGCGCGGACTTCCTGCATGACGCGGCCGACGGCGTCGTCCATGGCGGCGAGCATACCGGCGAGCGTGCGGCGCTTGGGATCGGTGATGTGGGGGAAGCGGGCTTCGTATTCGTCGGTGGCTTCCATGGGGGTGTGGACGGCATTGAAGGCGAGATAGAGAAACCAGGGTTGGTCTTGGTTTTCCTGAATGAAGGCGGCGGCTTCGTCGGCGAAAGCATCGGTCAGGTAGGCGGGTTCCTTTTTGATGACGGTATCATTGCGGAGGAGAGGAGAATTTCCGTTGGGATCGGGATAGAAAGATCGGGCGCCGGAGAGGAAGCCGTAGAATGAGTCGAAGCCACGTTCGTGGGGGCGGAGACCTTCGCGGAAGCCGATGTGCCATTTGCCGATCATGCCGGTGGCGTAGCCGGCGGTGTTTAGTTTTTCGGCGAGGGTGGGGACATGTTTCGGGAGGCCGAAATTGGGGGAGGCGTAGAGTTCGGGGCCGGAATTGGTTTCGAAGCCGAAGCGGTGTTGATACATGCCAGCCATGAGGCCGGCGCGCGAAGGGGAGCAGAAGGGGTGGGTGGCGTATCCGTGGGTAAAGCGGGTGCCGTTGGCGGCGAGTTGATCGATGTGCGGGGTGGCGATGTCGTTCGCGTATCCATAGGCAGCGATGTCGGCATAACCGAGATCATCTGCGAGGATGAGGAGGATATTCGGAGGCGTGGCCCCGGCTTTTTCGGTCGGCGCGAATGAGAAGAGCGCGAGAACAGAAAACACCGGAGCTGGCCATGTGTGGGTGAGCCATTTCGGGAGGTTTGGCACCGTTTACTATAACCTATGAACGCGTTGCGAGTTGCGGATTGAGTGGCCTTTTTAGCGGGTGCCGACGAGTAAGATGGGGCGGGGCTGATCTAGCATGCAGCGCTCAGGATCTTCGGCGATGTTTTTGGGGAGGCGGGTGGGCGGAGCCTGTTGAAGCAAAGTCAGGGGAAGCAGGAATTAAGACTAAGGGGGAGGGAGCCGGACAGGGTTAGTCTTTGTTGTTGAGGTAGAGTTTGGTTTCGGAGACGACGACTGCGGAGAGGCCGATGAGGCCGATGAGGTTGGGGAGGGCCATAAGCCCGTTAAAGATATCGGCGAAGCCCCAGATGAGATCGAGATGGGTGGTGGCGCCAAGGACGACGGCGCCGACCCAGAGGACGCGGTAGAAGTAGGAAAACTTCAGGCCGAAGAGGTATTCGACGCATTTTGCTCCGTAGTATGACCAGCCGAGGGTGGAGGTGAAGGCGAAGAGGATGATCCCGATGGTGACGATGTAGCCACCGTTGATCAAGGGCATGCCGGTTGTGAAGGCATGTTGGGTGAGATTTCCGGCGACTTCGGAGCCGTCATCCCAGGCGCCGGTGACGATGAGGACGAGGCCGGTCATGGTGCAGATGATGATAGTATCGATAAAGGTGCCGAGCATGGACACGAGGCCTTGTTCGGCGGGTTTATTGGTACGAGCGGCGGCGGCGGCGATGGGGGCGCTGCCGAGGCCGGATTCGTTTGAGAACAGGCCGCGGGCGATGCCCATGCGCATGGCATACCAAATGGTGGCGCCGGCGAAGCCGCCTTGGGCGGCGACGGGGGTGAAGGCGTGTTTGACGACGAGGATGGCGGCGGCGGGGATTTCGGTGGCATAGCGGGCGAGGATGACGAGACAGCCGATGAAGTAGAGGCTGGCCATGAACGGGACGAGGACGGCTGCTGACCGCGCGATGGACTGGATGCCGCCGAGGAGAACGAGGGCGATGAGGGCGGCGAGAACGATGCCGGTGATGAGTGGCGGGATATTGAGGAGTTGCTCGACATTGGTGGCGACGGCATTGGCTTGGACCGTGTTGCCGATGCCGAAGGCGGCGAGGGCGCCGAAGGCGGCGAAGAGGACGGCGAGCCATTTGAGGCCGAGGCCGCGTTCGATGTAATACATGGGGCCACCGGAGATTTTACCGTGTTCATTTTTGACGCGATACTTCACGGCCAGGAGAGCTTCGGAATATTTGGTGGCCATTCCGAAGAACGCGATCGCGCCCATCCAGAAGAGGGCGCCGGGTCCGCCCAAGGACACGGCGGTGGCGACGCCGACGATGTTACCGGTGCCAATGGTGGCGGAAAGCGCGGTCATGAGGGCTTGGAAGCGTGAGATATCGCCCTCGGTCCCGCTGTCTTTGGAGGGGCTGCGTTCAAAGAACGCGAGATGGATCGCTTTGGCGAGGTGGCGGATTTGGAGGCCGTGGAGGCGGATAGTCAGGAAAATGCCGGTGCCCGCCAGGAGGATCAGGAGGGGGACGCCCCAGATGAGGCCCGCGATTTTCGAAACGAGTTCGTTTAGGGAATCCATGGGGGGATACTGCCCGGGAAGGGGCGAATTGTGAAGGGTGAATGGTGAATTGTGAATGGGAGGCATAAGAAAGATTGGCGAACTGGCCTAAATGAACTATTGGATTAGCTTCCTCTATGAGTGCGTTTGATGAGATTCGGGGGAGGCATTTGGAAGCGACGCGCGCATTTACGCCCGAGGCGGTGACGCGGTTGGGGTGGAGTCGGGACGAGGTGATTGAGGCGCAGACGTTGGGCTTGCGGAAGGTGGTGGCTCACGCGCAGGAGCATTCGCGGTATTTCGGGGGGGTTTTGGGTGGTTTGGAGGCGTCGACGCTGGAGTTGGGTGACATGGTGAAGATTCCGCCGTTGACGAAGGCATTGGTGATGGAGAATTGGGATGATTTGGTGACGGATCCTCAGTTGAAGTTGGAGGATGTGGTGAAGCACTTGGAGCGTTTGCATCGTGGGGAGGAAGAGAATCCCTATCTTTTTGACAGGTATTATGCGGCGGCGACGGGAGGCACTTCGGGCAAGCGCGGCGTGTATCTGTGGGATTGGGAGACCTTTGTGGTGACGGCGAATCTCACCTATCGGATGGAAGCGCAGAAGGATTTGGCGGAACTGCCGAAGGGGCCGAAGCGGACAGTGGTGATTTGCGCGGGATCCTATGCGCATGCGAGTCGTTTTGTATTCCCGGCTTTATTGGATGCCGAGCGGGAGGTGAAGGTTTTGCCTGCGA
The DNA here is from genome assembly GCA_039182965.1 of Verrucomicrobiota bacterium. Lineage (GTDB taxonomy): Bacteria > Verrucomicrobiota > Verrucomicrobiia > Verrucomicrobiales > DEV007 > JBCDBW01. Next base: position 33,644 of record JBCDBW010000028.1, on the reverse strand, counting down.
GCATGTCATTGGATCGGATCGTGGAAGAGATGAATGCGTATCAGCCGGACCGGCTTGTGGGTTATGCTTCGATTGTTCAGGAACTGTGTGCATTGGCATTGGACGGGGAACTGAATGTGTCTTTGAACCGGATCATGACGAACTCGGAGCCTTTGTATCCGGAGGCTCGGGAGATGGCGAAGGAAGCATGGGGGATTGACATTCACAACTCTTGGGGGTCGGTAGAGCTTGGGTTGGCGGCTATGGAAGGGGAGAGTTTTGGGGGTTTGAGCTTGGCGGAGGATTTCTTGATTTTTGAGCCGGTGGACGCAGAGGATCAACCGGTGGACGATGCGACATCGGCGGACCGGGTGTTGGTGACGAGATTGTTTGGCACGGTGATGCCGATGATTCGGTATGAGATGACGGATACGATGGTTTTTGATTTAGGAGAGAATCCAGATGCGCCTGGGTGCCGTCGGGTGACGGAGATCAAGGGACGGGCGGACAACTGGTTTGTTTATGGGGAGAAGTTAAAGATCCACCCGATGATTTTTCGCGGTGTGTTAGGGCAGGATCGTCATATCAGTGAGTATCAGGTGCAGCAGACGGAGAAGGGGGCGCGGGTTTTGGCAATCGCGCACGGGGATTTTGAACCCCTGCGGACGCGCGCCGCTTTGTGCCGCGTGTTGGAAGAAGCGGGGCTAGAAGGCGTGGAAGTGACGATCGAAGCGGTGGACGATTTGCCGCGGCATCCACAAACGAACAAGTTGAAGCGGTTTGTGCCGCTTTGATGGTTTCGCCGCGATGAAATGCTTGATTGGTTCGGAGGGAGGTGGCGGTGGGGATCGGAAGGAAGCGGACGTTTTTTTGTCAGCGGCTAATCCGTCGGCTCGTGTTCTTGGTCCACAGGAGAAGTGTTTTCGTTTGGGGTAGTCTGTGTATCTGCGACTCGTCTTGTGATTGCGTGGCATGCCAGCGGGGCGGTCAGAAACACGAGGAAGAGGGTGGCAGCAAGGAGGGCGAGTGAGGAGGGATTAGGAAATCGGATTGCGGCACCGATCACGAGGAGGAGCGTTCCCAGAGCGGTAGCCACGGTGGCGGAGTGGAGCCGTGTGAAGGCATCGGGAAAGCGGAAAAGTCCGATGGAGGCAACGAGGAACGTGATGCTTCCTGCGAGAACGAGCACGGAAGAAATCATGATGAATCGGTCGTTCGGATGAGACGAGAAAGGACGAGTGTTGAGAAGAAGCCGAGGAGAGAAATTGCGAAGGCGAACTGCAGTCCGAGGGGGCGTTGATCGTGGAAGGCCAAGAGGATGCTCATGCCGAGCAATTGGAAGCCGAGCACATCGACGGCAATCACTCGATCGGAGTCCGTGCGTGCGGTGAGAAAGCGGATCAGCACCAAGAGGATGGAGAGACCGAGGATGATGGTGGCGAGGGACAACAACATGCGGTGATATTCGGTTAGATTGGGAGGCGCGCAACCACGGATTCGTAGTGAGCTTTTATATGGGTTATGGCGGCATCGGGATCTGATCCTCCATAGAGCGAGTGGACGACAAGAATGTCTCCTTCGTCTTCCTCCCTGATGGAGAGGGTTCCGGGGGTCATGCTAACGAGGGCAGCGAGGAGAAGACGCTTTCTTGGATTTTCCAGATTGACGGGCACGCGCAGGATGACTGGTTGGATGTTTGGTTTGGGAGAGAGGACATCCCGGCCGACACGCAGGGAGCCGGTAAGGATTTCCCAGAGGTAGAAGAGAGGAAACATGAGGACTTTGATCATGGGGCCTTAGGGTTGCCGGATCCGAGCACGGCATCGAGGTAGGCGGCTGGTTCGAGCAGACCGTTGGCGGCGGACTGGGCGAGTTCGAAAACGGGAGCGCAAGCAAGGCCGATGAATATGGTGACCAAGCCGAGAGCGAAGCTGGTTTGGGTCATTGATCGGGGAACGGGGCTCACTTTGTCAGAGCGGTTACCCCAGAAGATGGCTCGCCAGATTTTCAGCATGGAGAAAATCGTGAGCAGGCCGACGGCGACGATCACGGTAATGGCGATAACGTCGCCTTTTTCGACTGCGGCGCGAAGCAGGGTAAACTTGGCAAAGAAACCTGAGAGGGGGGGGATTCCGGCAAGGGACAGCGCGGGAATGGCGAAGAGAAGAGCTATCCCGGGAGCCGAATGGAGGAGACCGGTCGTACGCTGGATGCTGGACGATCCCGCGTGTTTCTCCACCAGCCCGGACACGAGGAAGAGGTTGGCTTTTACGACGATATGGTGGACGAGATAGAAAATCCCGGCAGCGATCGCGAGTGGCGTGAACAGGGCCAGTGCCAAGGCCATGTATCCAACTTGGCTGATGATATGGAACGAGAGGATTCTTCTCATATCACCTTGACCGACCGCACCAAGCACTCCCCCGATCATTGTCACGAGGGCGACCCCGAAGAGGATTTCCCGATGAGGAAAGTCGGCGTCGCCCGCGAAGACCATGGCGAAGACGCGATATAAGGCGTAGAGGCCGACCTTGGTGAGGAGGCCGGAAAAGAGGGAAGAAAGGGCTGGCGGCAAGAGGGGGTAAGCGGCGGGCAACCAGAATGCCAGGGGGATCAGGGCAGCTTTGATTGCAAAAGCACCGAGAAGGAGAGCGGCGGAGCTCTCGATGAGGAAGGCGCTCTCTGTGTTCTGGATAATGATCTTGAGGTCTGCGAAGTTCAGGGTGCCGGTTTTTCCGTATACAAGACCGGCGGAGACGAGGAAGAGGAGGGATGAGATGAGGTTAATGACAACGTAGGTCCATGTTCCCAGGCGGGCTTTGGCACCGCCGAGTGCAGCCATTAGGGCGAAGGATGAAAGCAGGAGGACCTCGAACCACACGTATAAGTTGAACAGGTCTCCGGTCAGGAAAGCGCCATTGGCACCGAAGCTTAGCGTCAAGACGAGTGGAAAGAAGTGGCGGCGACGCAAGCGATCGCCGATGCTTCGGTTGGCGTAGATGAGCGAAGCGAGCACGACGAGTTGACTGACCGACATCATAAGCGAGGAGAAGCCGTCGGAGACCAATACGATTCCAAAAGGAGCGGGCCAAGATCCGGCGTGGACGGCGTGGACGGAGCCGTTGGCGCAGAGGGCGACGAGCGTAAGTGCCATTGTCAGGCTGACAGTGGACGCGGCGATTGCCACGCCGTCGGGGAGGGGGCGTCGACTTCCGACGAACAGGCATCCTACCGCTCCTATGAGAGGTGCAAGAAGACCGATGATCAATATGACTTCTGCGTTCATTTGGGCTGTGATCGGACGACGAGAGTGAGAAGAAAGGCTAGGATACCGAAGCCGATTACGATAGCGGTGAGCACGAGTGCCTGAGGCAGTGGATCGGTCATGGTCGCGGGATCTTGTCCATAGAGGAGCGCCGGGGCGTTGTGTTTGAGGCCTCCGGAAGCGAAGAGCGTGAGATTGGCGCCTTGGCTAATGAGGATGAGACCGATGAGGGTATCGATTTTGGTACGTCCGAGAAGGCGATACAGGCCAGCAGCGACGAGGAGGCCGATAGTGATGGCGACGACGAATGGCATGGTTCAAGTCTTGTTGGGTTGAAAATAGCGGAGGAAACCGAGAGCGAATCCGAGGACGGTGAGGAAGACGCCGAGGTCGAAGAGAAGCGGGGTGCCGAGGTGAAGATCATCCAAGTGCCACCAGAGACCGGTGAAGAAACCGTGGCCGCCGAGAAATGGGAGGAGGGCTGCGCCGCCTGCGACACTGAGGCCGAGAATGGTAAGCCATCGGGCTTTTTTTCTCAGCCACCCAGCGTGAAGGCGGGGATTTCCGGTGAGAACGAAAAGAGAAATTGCGCTTGCGGCGAAGAGGGCGCCGATGAAGCCGCCGCCTGGATTATTGTGGCCTCTCCAGAACATCCAGATGGCGGCGGGCAGGAGGATGGCGGCGACGAGCTGGGCGCCGGTTTGCAGCCAAGTGGTTGAACTGTTTGCCGGCAGGGGAGATCGCTTGCGGGGAGCACCGAGCGCCGCGGTTGCACCGAGGGCGGCGATGGCGAGGACGACGATTTCACCGAAGGTATCGAGGGCTCGGAAATCGACGAGAATGACATTGACCACATTCGCTCCATAGGCTGCGCTTTTGCTTTGATTCAGGTGGAACTCAGAAATGGGATGATTCCATTCGAGGGCCATGGCTTTTAGGATGAGGACGGTGGTCAACAAGCCGCCACCGATCGCGATGCCGGCTCGGCTAAGGGAGAGTTTTTTTGCGCGTTCATCGCCTTTTTCTTTGAAGAGCACGCCGGCGAGCAGGAGAAGGAGCAGTGTTTCTGCTAGGAGTTGTGTGAGGGCGAGATCGGGTGCACTGAACCAAAGAAAGACGAGGGCGACGATCAACCCAACGAAGCCCAGGGCCACGAGGAGGCTGAGCGGTCGATCGACCACGGCAACCATGATGGCTGCCACCACGAGGAGCGGTAGCAAGAGAAGGGAAGTCCATTCGACTCCTGCTATGCCGAGGGCGTTCCAATACATACCATTCAAGGATTTGAAAGTAAGGAGGCCTACGAAGGCGAGGATGATGCCCAGCTGCACCTGGAGTTTGCCTCCGCTGAGCATTCTACCGGCGGCGGCTGCGCTTTCGTAGAGGGCGCCGATGATATTTCGGTATGCGGTTTCGAAGACGGGTTGGAAGACAATGGGGTGAGGGGTGAAGTCTGGGCGTCTGATCATGCGCCAGATGAGGACGGAAAGGAGGAGGGCCAACATCCCGAGGCCGAGAGCCGGGGTCCAGCCGTGCCACATTTTGTAGGATGCATCGGGTTCAGCCCCGAGGGCGGTCGCGGCCGGTCCCAGGAAGCGATGATTGGACAGTGGAAGGACGCCTACGAGGAGGAGTGCGCCGAGGGCCGGGAGCAGCGCTGCGACCATCATGGGCGAGGGGAGTGGTGCGTTGACGGTTGGTTTGACGCGGCGATCCAATAGAGGGATGGTCAACTTCAATCCGAGTCCCATGACGCCGGCAGCGGCAAACGCCACTGCGAATGCGAGGGAAGGCGAATAGGCCCAGACGGCTTTGAGGAGGTATTCCTTGCCGAGGAATCCGGGCAAGGGTGCGACGCCGATGAGTGAGACGGCGGCGAGAACGAGGGCTGCGCCGGTCCATGGGGCGGCGGGAATGGCGCCTCCGAGTTGGTGTAGACTCCGGGTTCCAAATTGTTTTTCGAGACTACCGGCCGCGAGGAAGAGAGGGGCTTTGTAAAGGGCGTGCGCGGTGAGGAAGATCACGAAACCGAGCAGGGCAGCCGGACTTGCGACCCCGGCGAGCACGGTTAAGAAGCCCAGGGCGGCGAGGGTCGTGGAAGCAAGGACGGCCTTTAGATCATCTTCGCGGGAAGCTCTCAGGACGGCGGTTACGACGGTCAGCATGCCGGATGTCACGAGAATCGGTGTCCAAGCAGCGTTTGTGGAGAGGAGAGGAGAGAGCACGGCAAGGAGGTAGACTCCCGCCTTTACCATGGTTGCGGAGTGGAGGAATGCCGAGACGGGAGTGGGACCGGCCATCGCATTGGGCAACCAGAAGTGGAATGGCCATTGAGCGGACTTCGATAATGCTCCTGCAACGATCAAGAGCATGGCAGAGGTTTTGGGGATGGCATGATTTGGATCCGCGACCATTGCCACGATCTCCGACAAGCTTGATGTGTCGAACTGGAGTTGGAGGAGGACGAATCCGACGAGCATCGCCGCTCCTCCGGTGAGGGTCACCAGCAGTGCTTGGCTGGCTTTTTCTCTGACGTCTTCTTTGTCATCGTGAAATCCGACCAGAAGGAAGGACAGGACAGAGGTTGCCTCCCAAAAGAGGAAGAGCAAGTAGAAGTTATCCGACCAGATCAATCCGAGCATGGCGATCGTGAATGCAGCCAGGCACGCGGTGATGAATGGGAGTCTTGGGTGTTTTGAGAAATAGCTGAGTGCGTAAAGGAAGATGCATCCTCCGAGAGCGAGTATAAGGGCGCCGAACCAGGCGGTGAAGGAATCCATGCGGAGGGCGAACTCGATGCCGACGGCGGGGAACCATGGGACGGTAAAACGGTGAACCTCTCCTTCGGCGACGGCGAGCAAGAGCAAGACGGCGCATGCGAGCATGGCAACGACAGTGATCCAACCGATTGCGACGGCATAGCGGCGCAGACCGTTTGGCCACAGGACTGCCACGAACATTGGGAGCAGGGGCGCTCCGATCAGAAGGAAAACGGGATCCATAACTAGTCAGGAAAGGTCCGTCATTGGAGTCCCAGAAGCTGTCGGACGAATCCGAGGTTATCGTTCTTGCGCTTGGCCACGAGCACGGATCCTTGCGCATGGCGGAGGCTCTCGCAAGCCTGACTTCCGAGGAGTCCGATGGAGAGGGCGTTTCTGCCGTGAGAGCCAAAGATATGGAGCGTCTCTTTATTGGATTCCGGTGCGGCGACAATATCGGCACCAGGAAGTTGGCTTTCGATGACCGAAGCGTTCCAATCGTCTTTGACATGGGCATGAGATTTGAGCAATTCCTCGAGGCCCTGTTTGGCGCCGCGTCGCCATCGGGATTCCAATTCTTCTCGCGCGATGCCGGAACCTTCGCTCGGACGGGTGAGACCGTCCATGGCGTGCACGACTGTTTTTTTTATTTCACTGGCTTCCTGGAGTGAGCCGAACGCTTCGGCCCAATCGATGCACAGCGACGAGAGGTCTGAAAAATCGATTGCGACAATGATGCGTGAGGGCGGTGCTGTTACTTCTCTTGGGATAGCGAGGACCCCTGCGGGACTTTTCCGAGCCAGTCGTTCGGCAAGACTTCGGGCCTTTTCGTCATGTGTCGAGGTCAGCACCAGGTCGTAAGTTCCGGAGCTTAGCAACTCGAGTGTATTGCGGAGGGTGCTGCCGCGTCGTTCCAAGATCACCAAGGGGAGGCCGGCGAGAATCTCTGCGGCTTGCATTTCGAGCCGTTTAGATCCTTTGGAGTTACTGACTGGTTCCTTGATCGGATAAAACTCCGTTCCTTCTTCGGCACCTGTGAGAAGATCGATTGATTCGGCTTCGGCGGCTCTTCCCAGCACGCTTGCCCACGAGAGAATGGCCTCACTCGGTGTTCCTTCGGGCAGAACGAGAAGAAGATTTTTGAAGCGCTTCATCGCAAAGGATTACGTGCCATACCAATGCATGCCACGACCTGTGCGCAACCAATATCGGCGGAGTGTTCCGACGGGTTTTTTGCAGGGAGAACTTGCTGTGTGGTGCTTCTGAGGAAGTTATGGTGTTACCTCGAGGTGCCAGTCATGTGCCTCGGCCATGATGCTATCGTTGATCTTGAGAAGTTTCTTTTTGAGGCGCTCGGTCAGTTCGGTATTCTCGGCGGCGATGTTGGTTTCCTGGGCAGGATCGGATTCGAGGTCGAAGAGTTGGAAGTTTGTGTAGTCGCCCGATTTAATGGTGGGAATCCAGGCTTCTTTGAACATGTTGTCGGTCGAGAGTTCATAATCGGGATCGGCGGTGAGGGAGTATTTGCCGTCGCGCATGGCGACGATGGGGCGGGATTTCTGGAGGTGCCAGAAGAGGGGTTGATGGCGGGTGAACTGGTTGGGTTGGCCGGTGAGGAGGGGGGTAAGATTTGAGCCGTCGAGGTGGACGTCTTTCGGGGGATCGATATTGAGGAGGCCGCAGACCGTGGGGTTGATGTCCACGATACCGGCGGGGGTGAAGATGGTTTTGTTTTTGAGGATGGTGCCGGGCCAGGAGAAGATGCCGGGGACGCGGATGCCGCCGTCCCAGTTGGAGCCCTTGCGACCGCGGAAGCCGCCGGTGCGTTCGTCGCGGTAGCTTCCGTTGTCGGAGGTGTAGATGATGAGTGTGTCTTCGGCGGGCGCGATTTTCTTCAGGTGCGCGAGGAGGCGTTTGATGGCGCGGTCGGTGTTGTCGATGGTGCCGGAGTAGATGGCGGCTTTGTCGTCGAGTTTGCCGTATTGGGAGACGATTTTGTCGGGGGCGGCGATGGGGGCGTGGGGTTCGTGGAACCAGACGTTGAGGAAGAAGGGGGTCTTCGAACCGTTCTTATCCTTCGGGTCGGTGTCGATTGTTTTATCGAGCCACGCAATAGCCTCATCGACGACGAGTTGGCAGGAGTATCCTTTGAGTTCGCCGACGGGTTCGCCGTTGCGGATGAAGGTGGCAGGATTTTTGTGTGAGGGTTCGGCGTTGTTCCAAGTGGCGAACCAGTGATCGAAGCCGTGTTGATCGGGGGTGGGTTTGTCGCGGTCTTCGGTAGGGAGGCCGAGGTGCCATTTGCCGACGTGGGCGGTAGCGTAACCGTTGTCTTTGAGGATTTCGGCGAGGGTTTGTTCGCGTTCGAGGAGGTGCGAGTTTTGAGATTCGTCGTGAATCCAACTGTAGACGCCGGTGCGGATGTGGTGTCGGCCGGTGAGGAGAGTGGCGCGGGAGGGGGAGCAGACGGCGCAGCCGGAGTAGAAGTCGGTGAAGCGAGCGCCGCTTTTAGCGAGCCTGTCGAGAGCGGGTGTTTTGACGGGACCACCGTAGCAGCCGATGTCCTGGGAGCCGAGGTCGTCGGCGAGGAGGATGACGACGTTGGGTTTTTGGTCGGCGTGGGTGATGGTGAGTGCTAGTGCTGTGATGAGTAGGAACGCCGTTTTCATTGCTGTTTATTCGTTGCGCATAGAGAAGTAGCGAGAACCGGAGGCGCGAGAACGCTGGGGGAATCGCGATCGGCGATCGCAGCTACAGTAGAGGCAGAGCTCAGGCGGTGAGCTCTTTAATGGTGCCGGTGCTGTCGCCGTGGGAATCGACGTCGATGCCGGTGCCTTGGAGGAGGGTGAGCCAGAGGTTGCAGAGGGGCGTCTTTTTGTCTTCGAGGACGAGGTGGCGTCCGTGATTGATGCCTGCGCCGCCGCCGGTGATGATGGCAGGGCAGTTGGTGAGGTAGTGGATGGAATTGATGTTGCTGCCGTAACTGAGTGCGATGTGATCGTAGAGGGAGCTTCCGTCGGCTTCCTTGGAGGCCTTGAGGCGATCGATGAAGTGGGCGAGGAGTTCGGATTGTTTTTGGTCGCGGAGCTGGGAGACTTCTTTGCGGGCGCCGTTGTCGTAGTGGCTCATGTTGTGGCCGGAGATGGTGGCGCCGAGGCTGGCGATGAAGCTATCAACGGGTTGGCGGTAGGTCATGACGCGGGTGGCGTCGGTTTGCATGGCCGCGACCATGAGGTCATACATGATTTTGACTTCATCGAAGCCAGCCACCTTGGCGGGTGGTTCTTTGATGGGATCCTTGGGTTGGACTTTAGGGATGTCGAGCCATTGCTCTTCCTTCGCGATCCGGGTCTCGATTTCGCGAATGGAGTGAAGGTATTCGTCGAGCTTATCGGTGTCTGTTTTGGTAAGACCACGGCTGACGCTTTTGGCGTCGTCAAGAACGGTATCAAGGATGCTACGTTTTTGCTGTAGCATGGCTTGTTTCTGCTCGAGGGGGGTGTCGTCGACGGAGAAGAGTTTGTGATAGGCGATGAGGGGATTGTCGAGGCCGGCGACGGGTTTGCCCTGGCGATCCCAAGCGAGGGACAAGCCGGGGCCGTGGCCGGAGTTGTTGGCGTTCTTACAGCCGAGTTGGATGGAGGTGAAGCGGGTGTCTTGGCCGAGGACTTCAGCGGCGACTTGGTCAGCGGAGATGGAGTTGCTGAAGCTTTGGCCGGGCTCGGCGTATCGATTGGCACCGGTGAGGTAGAATGTGGAGCCCCAGTGGGCTTCGTTGGCGAACTGGTTGTTGAGGTTTTGGATGATGGTGAGATCGTCTTTGTGGCGAGCGAGCGGCGCGAGTCCGGGCGGGAGCTGGTATTCGGCGCCGATGGTTTTGGTGTCGGGGAACCAGGATTCCCGGGTAACGCCCCAGCCGAAGCCGAGGAAGACCATGCGTTTGGGTGGGGTGACGACGGCGGAAGCAGCGGCACCGGCGAACCGTTTGAAGCCGAGGGATTCCAGGAAGGGGAGTGCAATGAGGGCCGTGCTGCTCCGGAGGAAGGAACGGCGGGGGATGCGGTGGATGGATGGTTCGGATGGCATGGGTGTAGGCGTTACTATCTATATAATAGCATAACGCCGGGGCGGGGGCGGTGTTTCACCGAATGGTGAATGGAGAATGAAGAATGGTGAAATCCGAGGCAGTGAGGCGGGGGAAATGCCTGAGCCCCTTAATTTTCGTCTTTCTGGAGGAAGGGGAGGAGGTCGGTGTGGTGGGAGATCATTTTCCATTTTCCGTCTTCGAGGCGGTAGACGTTGGTGGCGCGGATGTCGACGGCGACGCGGGCGTTTCCGTCGGCGATGTTGGTGCCGATTTCGAAATTGTGGACGACGGCGAGGGAATCGCCGAGGGCCACGTGGATTTGGTCGGGTTCGACTTCGCCGCCGAGTTTGAGGGTGGCTTGTCCTTCCCAGTTTTTGAGGACGTCCGTCCAACCGATCTGGAGGCCGCCGCCGGGGCCCATGTAGGTGACGTCGTCGGCGTGGGACCAGACAGCTTTCATGGGTTCGAGGTTGCCTTCGAACATGGCGTTGAGGGCGGCGTAGAACTCGGCGTTGGCGAGAAGGACGGCTTCTTCTTCGGCGGTCTTTTTGTGATGATCGGCGAGGGCGGTGCCTACGAAGAGCGTCAGAACCAAGGAAGCGACAAAAGGCCGAGTGAGTGGGTTAGTGTTCATGAAGTTATGATGGAGCGGTGAGAGGGATTTGGCGAGGAGAAATTGGGGGCGTCGGAGATCATGGTCAGTTGGCGGGGAGCGGGCGCGAAGAGTTGGAGAGCGAGTGAGAGGTAGTCTTCGCTTAGCTGCGGAGGCTCCCGCCACGGCGGGTAAACTATAGGGACGCCGAGCCGCACCTTCTGTTTTTGGACGGACGAGTGCTTTCCCGTGTTCAGGGGGTGGTGGTGAGTTTGAGGTATTGTTCCGCGAATTGTTGGCCGTGTTTGTTTTGGGTCGCGGTATCAAAGTGGACGCTGTCGCCAATGTCGGCGGCGTATTCGCGGGAGTCGACGGCAGCGGTGTTGGGGACTTGGTTGGGGAGGTCGAGGAGGATGTCGTTGATTTGGGCGCGCTGATCCTTGGAATCTTCTTTGAGTTCGCCGATCGTGCAGACGATGAAGGGGAGTTCGGGGAGGTTGAGGTCGGCGCGGAGGGCGGTGATCATTTGTTCGAGTTTGTCCGGGTAGGCGGCGATTTGTTCGGGTGTGGCGGAATCGGCTTCGCCCTGGAGCCAGATGGCGCCGGCGATGCGGGTTTTGCCTTTGGGGCTTTGTTCGAGGGCGAGCTTGGCGCGGCGGACGGCTTCTTCGTAAAGTCTTTCGCCTTTTTGCCATTTGGCGATCTGGGTGCCACCGACGGCGCAGGGGATGAGGGCGATGCGGGCGGCGGGGTCATGGGCGGCGAGGGCGAGGGCGAAGGCGAGCCCGGGGCCGACGCCGGCGTTGTCGGATTCTTCGAAGGTGTTGGGGTCGCCGACGTGGTGGAGCGGATGGCGCGCGTGGAACCATTCGTCGGTCGCTTTGTGGAGCATGATGATGCGCGGGTCCTTGAGCGGGGTATCGGGCATGACGCCGCGTCCTTTCATGTTCGACTGGCCCATGAGGAGGAAGATATCGAGGTGATCGGTTCCGTCCGGAAACTCGGCGGGGTTCGCGGGGACGAAGGGGGTGGTGACGAGGTTATCGGGGGCGCGTTTCGGTTTTTTTTGGGTTAAGGCGGATAGGGGCAGGGCGAGGAGGAGGGTGAGAGAGAGGAGGAGTTTCATGGGTTTGGTTAATTGGTTTGTTGGTTGGGAGGTCGGTTTTTGGGAGCTAGAGAGGGTTAGTCCTCGCTGCGTCCTGGCGGACTACGCTGCGGAGGCTCCCGCCACGGCGGGTAAACTATAGGGACGTCGAGCCGCACCTTTGTTTCCAGCCTGGACGTTGGTTTGATGGAAAGTCGTTGCGGACGATCCGGAGGATCGTCCCTACCGGTGGGTCGTGGGTTGTTTGGGTTGGAAGGGCTTGGAGAGGACGAGGGCGGTGATGAAGGAGCGGATGCGGTTGTCTTGTTTTTCGGCTTGGGCGAGGATTTGGTCGGCGAGGTCCTGGTCGGTGAAGCCGTAGGGTCGGCCGAGGCCGTATTCGATGAGGGCTTCGGTGAAGCCCCGGGCGAAGTCGGGTTCGCGGGCGGCGATTTGGTCGCGCAGTTCGAAGAAGTCAGCGAATTCGGTGCCGTCGGGGAGGGTGCCGGTGGGGTCGATGGCGTATTTTTTGGATTTCTCCACGCGATCGCGGCTGGCGACCTCGACGAGTTCCTGTTCGCGCCAACGGCCGGCGGCGTCGAAGTTTTCGAGTCCGTATCCGATGGGATCGATTTTGCGGTGGCATTGGGCGCACTGGGCTTCTTCCATGTGGGCAGAGATCAGTTTGCGGGCGGGGAGGAGGTCGTCGGTGAGGCGGCTGAGTTGGGGGACGTTGGCGGGAGCGGGGGGCGGGGGATCGTTGAGGATTTTTCGCATGACCCAGGCGCCGCGTTCGACAGGGGAAGAGCGTTCGCCGTCGGAGCCCATCGCGAGGACGGCGGCGGTGCCGAGGAGGCCGCCCCGGGGGGAGTCTTCGTCGAGCTCGACTTTACGGAAGCGGCTGCCGCCGATGCCTTCGATGCCGTAATAGTCAGCGAGGAGGTCATTGATGACCACAAAATCGGATTTGAGGAGTCTGCCGACGGGAAGATTTTTGTTTATGAGGACCCTAAGGGTCTCGTAGATTTCATCTCGTGCCGCGTGTTTTACGGATTCATCGAACTCCCAGAAGTGGCGGTAATTGAACTGGAAGAAATCGAGGCGTTCCATGTGCAGCCATTGGTGGGCGAATCCGGATATAAAATTTGAGGCGCGCGGGTCGTCGAGCATGCGGTTGGTTTGGCGTTTGAGGACGGCGGGGCTTTTGAGTTTGCCTTGGCGGGCGAGGTCGTAGAGTTCTGCATCGGGGGGAGCGCTCCAGAGGAAATAGGAGAGGCGGACGGCGAGTTCGAGGTCGGTGAGAGCGCGTTTTTCGTCGTCGGGAGCGGGTTCATTGAGATAGAGGAAAGAGGGTGAGGCGAGGATGACGGCGAGTGGTTCGACGAGTGCTTGTTCGAATGATTTGCCGTTTTGGCGTTCGATTTGGTAGAGGCGGACGAGTTTATCGACGAAGGATGGTGAGGGGTTTGTGATGCGGAAAGCGCGTCGGGCGAAGCGGGAGATAACTTCGCGGGCGTATCCGTCGGTTTTCTGCGCATCGGGTCCTTTGAAGAAGATTTTGCGATGGGAGGTGGGCGGCCACTTTTCGACGAAGGGGCCTTCCCATTCGATCCAATCGATCCAAAGGGCGGGTTCGGGGCCCGCGTCGTCCTCGCGACTGCCAGTGACGAAGGCGTAGCGGGCTGCGTCGCGGGTATTGGGGCCGCGTTCGCGAAAGGCGAATTGGCGTTCGCCGGAGCGTGAGATAGTGACGGGGAACTCGAGGATTTGGGGGTCTTCGGTCGTTCCGGTGACACGTTGGCAGTCGATGAGGCTGAGTTCCCCGGTGCGACCGCCGCTTGCGGGGTGGCCGAGTTCGAGGAAGCGTCGATGGGAGGGTTGATCGCCGATGGCGCCAACGCGAGCGCGGAGGATGTATTTTCCGGGTGGCGATTTTGAGGGGACATCGGCGCGGGCGGTTTGGGCGCCCTGGAACCAGGTGTAAAGGAGGGCGCCTTTTTTGGAGAGCGGGTCTTTGAGGTAACGATCGGTGCCGGGCCACCATTTTTTGTAGTTTCCGTCTTCGAAGGCGACGCGATCTTTATCGATGAATCCGAAGGCGGTGGGTGGTTTGTTTGACTTGCGCCATGCTTCGGCACGGTTGTGAGAATCGAGGAGGTTATCGTAAAAATTTTGGACGCGTCTATTGCCTTCGACTTCGGCCTGGAGACGAACGCGTTTCGTTTCGGGTTTGGGGCCGGTATTGATCGCGTCCTCGAGAGCGCGGCGGGCGACGGTCAGGTATTGCTCGAACTGGTCGCTTGAAAAGAAGAGAGAAGCGCCGGCGGTGTCGAAGCCGTCGGAGTTGACGTCATCGGGCAGATTCTCGGCATCGACGTCAACATCGAGGAGATGTCTCATCGTGTTTTCGTATTCCCGGCGGTTGAGGCGTCGCATCGTGATGAGGCCACCGGAGTCGGTGAGGAGATCTCGTGCGTTGACGAGCGTGTGGGAGAGCGTGTCCAGGAATTCGGTTTTGTCTTCTGCGGAGGGTTGTTTTTTATCTTCGGGCGGCATTTCGCCGGAGTTGATGGTATTGAGGACTTTTTGCCAGAGTTCCGCGGACGGGATGGTGCCGAGGTCGAAGGACAGGTTTTCGAGGTTGACGGAGCCCTTCTCAGTGGCGGAGTCATGGCAATCGAGGCAATAGCGATCGAAGAACTCGAAATATTTATCGGGCATGACGGCGGACGGGGGGGCGGCGCCGGCTGCGGTCATGGCGCTGGCGGCGAGGCCGACGAGGGCGGCCCGGATTGGGAATTTTGGGCACCGTGAGGTCATGTGATTTGGAGCTGGGGCTCCCTTTCAAGATTGCTCAGCGGGAAACGGGGTGCAAGCGTGCATCTTTCGGTATTTCGGATCGTGGTGCTTGTGTTTTTGTGTGCAGGGTGGGGTGTTGTTGGTAGACTGCTGTCATGGATTCGCGGGAAACGACGGTGGGCACGTATTTATTGGAGCGTCTGCATGAGTTGGGGTTACGACATGTCTTTGGCGTGCCGGGGGATTACGTTCTTGATTTTCTGGACCGGGTGGTGGAGAGCCCGATGGAGTGGGTGGGTACGTGCAATGAATTGAATGCGGGCTACGCGGCGGACGCTTATGCGCGATTGAACGGGGTGGGGGCGGCGGTGGTGACTTATGGGGTGGGAGCGTTCAGCATATTGAATGCAGTGGCGGGGGCGTATGCGGAGCAAGTGCCGTTCGTCTTGATTAGCGGATCTCCCAACGCAGGGCAGCGTGAGGGGAAAGTGAGGATGCATCATTTGACGTCTGATTATCGGCTGCAGTTGGACTTGTTTGGGAAGGTCACTGTGGGGGCGGTCTTGCTGGATGATCCGGTGGCGGCGCCGAAGGTAATCGACGAAGTTTTGTCCGCGTGCGTGAGTCGTAAGCGGCCGGTATATTTTGAGATTCCGACCGACATGGTGGATGTGTCGTGTGAGGCACCGGTTCCGGTCACGTTTTTCCGGAAGCCGGAGAGTGATGCGACTTCGCTGAGTGACAGTGTTGAGGAAGCGGCGGGCATGCTGAACGCGGCGGAGAGACCGGTTATTCTGGCGGGGGTGGAATTGCAGCGATTTGGATTAGAAGCTTCTTTTGAGAAGCTCCTTGAGGTTTCGGGTTTACCGTTTGCGACGACCTTGGATGGGAAGTCGGTTTTGTCGGAGGAGCATGCGCAGTTTGCGGGGGTTTATATGGGGTCATGGTCGGCGCGGGAAGTTCGCGAGCAGTTGGATGGGTGTGATTGCCTGTTGAGTCTGGGGGTGTATTTGAACGACATCAGCACGGGTGGCTTTACGGCCGGGCTTCCCGAGCATGCGGCGATATCGGCTCATGGGGAGCGGGTGCAGATCGGGTCCCATTATTATCGTGATGTTTGGTTGGGGGATTTTCTTGAGGGCCTGAGCGGTGAATTGCGGCGGCGGGATTATGAGCGGAGTCATGCCTCGAGTCCGTATGAAGGTCTGGGGGCGTATGGTGCGGAGGCGGGGAAGACGCTGTCGCCGGCGCGGTTTTATGATGCGGTGCGGCGGCGTTTAGACGGGGATACGATATTGGTGGCGGAGGCGGGTGACGCCTTATTTGCGGCGGCGGATTTTCCGATCAGTGGGGCGGATGAGTTTGTGACGCAGGCTTATTATTTATCGCTGGGTTATGCCTTACCGGCGGCGATGGGGTTGAGCTTAGCGCGGGAAGATCGTCGGGTCTGGTTGTTAACGGGTGACGGTGGATTTCAGATGACGGTGCAGGAGATATCGACGATGCTGCGTATTGGTCTGACGCCGGTGATCATTGTGGTGAACAATGACGGTTATCTTGTGGAGCGGATGATTCACGATGGGCCGTATAATGATTTGCAGCGGTGGGAATATGATCGGGTGCCGGGTGTTTTTGGGAAGGGGGCGCTTGGTTTGCGTGCGGAGACCGAGGATGAATTGGAAGCGGCTTTGGACCAGGCGCAGGCGACGACGGATCGGTTGGTTTTGATCAACGCTGTTTTGCCTCGGGATGAGGGTTGCGAGACATTGGAGAGATTGGGACGGGAGTTGCGGGCGAGTCAGAAGGGGTGAGGTGTGCGGTGGGTGTGGGCACGCGGTCTGGGGGCGAGGTTTAGGGTTGTCGAGATGAGATTTTGGGAGGTTGCTAGCTTCGGCCGAGAGCATTTTGCAAGACTTCTAGTTGTTGTGGTTCCTTTTTTGCGGCTGCGCGGAAATAGCGGCGAGCGTGGTCGCTTTGGGCGGCGGGCAGTTGATTGAACCAGTCTTGTATATGGGATGCGGGTTGGCGGGCGAGGTGACGAAGGGCCGTGCGAGAGGCCCATGGATGGGTGCTTTGAGTGGCGGGGGAGACAAGCCATGAGAAACTGGCGCCGGGTTGTGTGTGCATCCATTGATTAAGCACTTCACTGCGAGCAAAGATTGCTTGGTGTGGGGGGAGCGCGAGTGCCCAATTCATCGCCTCATGAGGTTGCTCCAGAGCGAGAGAATTGGCGGCGGTCTCGACCATTTCTTTGTCCGCAAGGTAGCCTTGCGGGCTTGTTAGGAACGAGACGAGCGCATCAGGATTATCTTCCCAAAAGTAGTTGTTAAGTGCTTTTACTCCAAAGCGGCGGGTCATGGCATCTGGTAGAGAGAGGACCCATTGTTGGGCTTCGCGTGCGGCGATTGCTCGCCTTTTGGGTTGTTCCAAGCGCTCTTTTTCTCGCCATCCGTTCAGGACGGCACTGATTGCTGTGTCCACTGCTTCACCAGAATCCAATTCTAGAACAAGGGACCGGGCCAGCTCAGGATCGGATTTTGCCGCGGACCTAAAGAGAGGGACTAGTTTTTCTTGTTGGAGTGTTCCCTTTAGATTTTGCATTGTCCACGCGAGGGCCGCTGGCGGGTCGTGATTTGCCCAATACTCAAGGAGAGGATAAGCAAGCGTGGATTTGAGAAAGGGATCTGATTGCATTGAGACGAATTCGACGGCGGCGGCGAGATCGCCCTGCACCCATTGCTTGATTACGCCTGTGGCGAGCTGGTCCTGTAGCTCGTAGCGGAGGTCTTGGCCGAATGCCAAAGCAGCGTGGAGGTCTGTTTTTGCCCATTCCTCGCCGATACCGACCATGTTCTGGAGACCGCCGTGCCCTGGCTGGTAAAGGTCGGCAATGGCTTTTGCGGCTTCCTCGATGTCGTGGTTTAGCCAAAGCGACATCACCTCTCCCTGAACTTCACCTGCCGGGATTCTCCACCGGCGGGCCAATTCCATGCTGCGTGAAGGGTCAGTTCCCATCAGAGTCATACGGGCCATGTATTGCCATCCGCGGTCATCATCGAATCCGCGCGCCAGTGTTCTGTCGCGTTGGCTTGTCAGGAAACTGATTAAATCCTCGCTATTTTTGGCGATCCAGTTGTGGAGGAGGATGTTGCCGATCGGGCTTACTCTTTGAAAAGAGCTAGAATCGGTGAGGGCGGACTCGGTTTCCAGGACATGAAACATATTCTGAGGGTCTTCCTGTGCCCACCGGACTGCGTGCAGTTTTTGCAGGGCAGGATCTGTTCCGATCAATTCGCGGAGATGATCAATTTCGGTTCCGGTTGCTGTTTCGAGGCGAGCGGCGAAGGTGAGTATGCGTTCTGCAGGAGCGAGCCTGTGGAAGAGCGCTTGATCTATCAGTGTGGCGTTTCCGTTTTGGTCCCGTTCGATCGTGATTGAGGACTCTTCGCCTCCAGCAGAAGAGACGTCTTGAGCGGCCACCATTGACTGCGCTTCGGCGGGTGGCTTTGGGAGCACTGGGTGCATTCCGGTCCATTGGATGATTAGTTTTCCGCAGAGAAGCCCGAGCCCCGCAGAAACGACGAGGAATCCGAACTTAGGGAGGACTATGTGATGGCGAGAAGGCGCATTCATAGGGGGCGGCTTCGCAGTCAAGGGATATCGGCTTCGATGTCCTTGCGGATTCGGTTGTATTGCCTGCGAGAGAGATTAAGGGAGTCCAAAGAGACCAGTGCATGATATGGGTCACTCCTGGACCAAGTTCTAAGAACCATTTCAATAGCACTGGTGCGTTTCTCATCAGTCTCGAACTCATCAGCCCACTCCAACGCGGACGCGGGGTCATCGCGTGCGCTTTCCCGAATCAAAGCCAGGATTGCGGCATCGCGTTCCCGTCCGCGGGTGAGACTGGTGATCCAGTTTGAGCAGGCGTGCGAGTCTACCTTCGCCCATTCTTCGGCAATCATTTCGAAGGCCGGCACCCGTTGTTTGTCCAGCGGTAGTCCGTTTGCCCATGACACGGCGGCTGCCAAGTCTACTTCGGCTTTGCGTTTGGCAATCCACTTTGTGGCTTGCGATTGTGTTTCTGGGTCGAACTCATTCAGCCGCGAAAGGAGCGGTTCGATGGGGCCTCCGCCGCTGCTCCAGTTTTGCCAGAAAGCAGCGGCTGCTTTTTCTTGCAGGACTTTCGGGATGTCGATTTGCAATTCTTCGAAGCGAGCAAAGTCATTGCAATCGCGCACCAGAGCCTTTGCACAAAAGCTTATGTGGTTGGCATTACCGTGAGAATCGGGTTCGAGAAATTCTGGTTTCGTTTTTAGCCACGAAAGCAGTGCCGCGGTGTCATTGTAATACCGGTAGTCACGAATCAAGCCTGTTGCCAGCTCCTTTGTGAAGGGATCAAGCGGTTGATTGTCAAGCCAAGCCCATACCTTGGAACGAGAGTCTGAAGCGCGAAAGCGGTTGCCGAGAGTGTCTGCAACGACTCGGGCGAGGGTCTTGGCGTTCTTGCGTTGGCGGAAGTTCGCGAGCGTTTCCAGCCCCTCTTCGAGAAGTCTTTTTTGGACCGCTTCATGCACTCCTTGTAGCCTGTTGGCGGAGTAGCGGCTGCCTTTTTTGCTTTCCAAGAAGGCGAGCGTTGCGTCGAAGTCCACTTGTGCTGCCGATCGGAAAATCTCATCCCTGAGAGGCAGTTGATTTCGATAGTCCTCATCTGATGAATGAGAGAGCAGGTCGAGTTGATTCAGCGCGGCGCCGGGGTCTCGTTTTGCCCAGCCGGCGAGTAGTCCGGCAATGGCGTGATTTTTGTTCGGTCCATTATTGAGCTCTCGGATCCATGCCATTGCCGCTTGAGGATCGGTCTCTGCCCATGCGCTTGCGACTCCAGCGAAGGCTTCAGCGCGTTTAGGTCCCTGCATTTGTTCGGCAAAACTCCTGGTTTCAGCAAGCTGGGCGCGAGCTGCGGTCGTGAATGCTCTGACCACGGTGTCCTTTGTGCCGAAGTAGGCACTGGTATCTTGGTGGCTTGCTAGTTCTGGGAGTGTGTCAGGGGCAAGGCTTGCGATCACCTCGAAATGGGTATGGAGCAGGTTAGGATAATCGGCTGCGTTTTTTGTGATGTGGTTTCGTGCTGCATCGGGGTCGATTTCGAGCCACCGCGTGAGAATTTGAGGGGCGAAGGAGGTGTAGGTCTCTGAGAGAGCTTCGAAAGGATTGGTATTGATCCACTCAACGAGTGCGGTATCGGTGAAAGCTTGGCGGCGTATGTTGCTCGTCGTGTTTTGAGCTGCCTCCAGGAGTTCCGACATGGAACCGTTGGGTGGGCCATACTGATTTCGCAAGCGTTTCCAATGGGCCAAAAGGGATGAGTCTTGGTGGTCGCTCGATTGTTCGGGAAGCGAGTTTTTTGAGTTGGCGCTGCCCGCCGCGCTGGGATGGGTATTTTTGTCAGTGGTGTGGTAAGATGCGAGGCCTATTGGGAGGGCTGTTCCTGCGATGAATGCGGCAGCCAGGGCGATTTTTCCTATTGCCGCCGTTGTCGCGGACGCCGAGGCGGAAGCAGCTTGGGTGGAAGAGCTGAGTGCGGCAGTTGTGGCATTGAGGACGTTTTGCGTGAGTTGTGCGTGGTCTGCCCTGGCGGCATTGGCGGCGATGACGGATGCCAGTGCCGTGACGGAAGGGAGGACATTCCTTTTGGTAAACCACAGATGAAGTTTCTTGAGGGCGCGACTGACCCTTTTGCGGGCGGCATCTTCACTCATGCCTAAATTCTCGCCCACCTCCCGGAGGGGACGTTCTTGGAAGAAGCGCAACAAAACGGCTGTTCGGTCGGGCTCACTTAGTGTGTCCATTGCTTCATCGAGCAGAGGCATGATGTCGTTCCAATGAACCTCATCAGCGGGGTTTTCGGCGGGGCGTGGTGTTTGAGCTTTTTGTTCGCGTTTACGGCGTGCGATTTCTGAGCGGCGGTGGGATTTGGCTTTGAAGCGAGCTGCCTTGTAAAGCCACGCGGGGAGTGATCCTTTTTGTTTAAGCACAGGAGCTTTTTCGACCAGTAGGATGAAGACACTTTGGGTGATCTCTTCGGCGGCGGACGGGTCGCGGGTTTGTCTTAGGGCTGCGGCGTAGACGAGAGGCAGGTTACGTTTTACCAGCTCTGAGAAGGCATTTTCGTCACCTTGGTCGCGATAGGCTACCAGCAATTGCCAATCATTCATTCTCTCTATTATTACCGCGGACGGGTAGGACCGGACAAAAGAACTCGAATTATTTTTAGATAGGTTTTGGTCGGTATGGGAAGAGTTTTAAAACAGTCAAGTTGTCCACGCCGGTAGGTGTATTGCGAGCGATTGATTATTTCGTGGTGGGGTGGGGCGATGAGCTTGTTGATGGTTTTGCGGGCGCGTTTGGGAGCAGCTCCTTAGGGATAAGTCGCCCTACCTAATTTAGGAGAGTGGCGCAGTCGTGGGTGCGGTTCGGGTCTATGAGGGTACTAGAACTATCGATTGTCATAGAGGTGGGTGGGGGGGATCAGGCCCGGAGGCGGGGTTTTGATGGATGAATGAGAGGTGGGGTTTTACGAAAGCTATTGCCGGGGGTCTTCGTTTTTTTGTGGTGATGGTGGTGAAGCGATTTTTTCTGGTTTTATTGGGGATGGCGGCCGCTGGTGTGAGCGGAGTGGTGGCGGCTGGGGACCGGCCGAATGTGTTGTTTATTGCGATTGATGATTTGAATGATTGGGTGGGTTGTTTGGGGGGGCATCCGGATGCGATGACGCCGAACATGGATCGATTGGCGAAGCGGGGGACTTTGTTTACGAATGCGCATTGCCAGGCGCCGATCTGTGGGCCGTCGCGGGCGTCGTTGTTATCGGGGACTTATCCGCACACGAATGGGTTGTATGCGCAGCCGGGGGGCAAGGGGTTGGTGGAGGACGAGGAGTTGTTTCGGGGGCATTTGCTGCCTGAGTATTTTGCGGCGCATGGGTATGCGACGTTCGGGTGTGGGAAGATCACGCATGGGTATCCGATGGATGTGGCGTTTGAGACGTGGGGGAAGGGAGCGGGCGGGAGTTCGGGGCCGAAGCCGGGGAAGGAACGGTTTCATTATGAGCCGGATTACCGTGTGCCGTATACGGGAACGCAGACGGATTGGGGGGCATTTCCGGAGCGGGATGAGGAAATGCCGGATCATGCCGCGGCGAACTGGGCGATTGAGCGTTTGGGTGAGGAGCATGACGAGCCGTTTTTTTTGGCGGTGGGATTTGTGCGACCGCACGTGCCGTTTTATGTGCCGCAGAAGTGGTTTGATCTGTTTCCGATTGATGAGTTGACCTTACCGGAGATTCCGCGGGGTGATTTGGATGATGTGCCGGAGACGGGGGTGCGAATGCATGAGATGCCTCGGTATCCGCGCATTGAGTGGTTGAGGGAGAACGACAGCGAGCAGCTAAGGAAGTGTGTGCAGGCGTATTTGGCGTGCACGACGTATGTGGATTATGAGGTGGGTCGGGTCTTGGATGCTTTGGATGCGAGTGGGTATGCGAAAGATACGGTGATCGTTTTGTTCAGTGATCACGGCTATCATCTGGGCGAGAAAGAGCGGGTGAGCAAGCATAGCTTATGGGAGGAATCGACGCGGGTGCCGATGATCGTGGTGGTTCCAGGTGGGAAAGCGGGCGTAGTGCGCGGGGAACCGGTGGGGTTAATTGATCTTTATCCGACGCTGACGGAGTTGTGCGGGCTTCCGGCGAAGGAATCGAACGAGGGCGTGAGTCTGGTGCCGTTGCTGGACGGGAGTGATGCTGACGAGTGGCGGGAGGCGGTGGTGACGACGTACGCGCGGGGGAGTCATGGTCTGCGGTCGGAGGGATTTCGTTATATTCGTTATGAGGATGGGGCGGAGGAATTGTATGACCATGCGCGTGATCCGAACGAGTGGACGAATTTGGCGGGCAATCCGGAGTATCGAAAGGAGTTGAGGCGATTTCGGAGGTTGGTGCCGACGAAGGATGCGCCGTATCATGCGGCGTCTCGGGCGGCGTCGGTGAATGCTTGGTTTGAGGAGCACATGGGGCGGAATGGGGTGAAAGACTAGTGGGAGGGGTGAAGGGCAGTTAGGGTGGGGTGAGGGAGGCGACGTGTGAGGGAGCGGACGACTGAGGCCAGTCGTCTCTACTTGGTCTCGCCAAAGCGTGTAGACTCCGGGGATGCCGAGCTGTAGTTTTTGATTTGGAGCGGACGCGGGTTTTGGGAGGAGCGTTTTGAGCCCTCGGCGAGGGCGTGCTACCTTTGGGGTATGGGATGCGGGGGACTTGGTGAAAGATGGAGGAGATATTGGGAGTCTATAATAGTATGAAAACGCGATTTGGTTTTTGGTGTTTGTTGGTGGGGATCGGGACGGGGATGATTTCTGAGGGGGCTTGGCCGTCCTGGCGTGGGGGGGTGGCGGGATCGGGGGAGACGGTAGATACCGATTTACCGGTGAAGTGGGGGCCGGAGGAAAATGTGAAGTGGCGAGTGGAGTTGCCGGATCGGGGGAACTCAACGCCGGTGATATGGGAGGACCGGGTTTTTATTACGCAGCCGATTGAGGCAGAGAATTTTCGCGGGACCATGTGTTTTGACAAGAACGATGGGAGATTGCTTTGGAAGAAAGGGGTGACCTATGAGAAGCCGGAGCGATCGCATCGCACGAATCCGTATTGTTCCCCGTCACCGATGACGGATGGCGAGCGTGTAGTAGTGTCGTATGGGTCGGCGGGCTTGTATTGTTATGATATGGAAGGTGAAGAACTGTGGTCGCGGGATTTTGGACCGCAGGATCACGTGTGGGGACATGGGTCATCGCCAGTGCTTCACGGAGGACTCTGTTACTTTTATCATGGGCCCGGGAAGGACAGTAAATTATATGCCTTGGATTTGGCATCGGGGGAGACGGTATGGGAGTTTGCGGAGCCGAACTGGAAGCCGGGAGAACGGACGGATGGATTTCAGGGACGCGAGAGTGAGGGGGTGATTGGATCGTTCAGCACGCCGATAGTCGTGGAGGCGAACGGGCGGGAGGAGCTCGTGATGAGTTTTCCGATGGAGATGAAAGCGTTTGATCCGCGGTCGGGGAAAGAGTTGTGGAGTTGTGCGGGGTTGAATCCTTTGGTTTATACTTCACCGGTTGCGGATGGTGACACGATTGTTGCGATGGGGGGATATTACGGGAACTCGATTGGGGTGAAGGCGGGAGGAGACGGTGATGTTACGGACAGCCATCGGCTGTGGCAGGAGGTCCGGCATCATGGGGGGATTGGTTCCGGGGTGGCGAAGGATGGCAAGCTGTATGTTCAGGACGCCGGCGGCGTCGTCTATTGCGTCGATATGGAGACGGGTGAGGAAGTGTGGAAGGACCGGTTGCCTGGCAAAGGGAAATCCTGGGGATCTTTTTTGTTATCCGGCGACCATATTTACACGTTAAGTCAGGCAGGGGATTCAGTGGTATTTGAGGCGGGACCGTCGTTTAAAGACGTGGCTTTGAATGATATTGGTGAGCAGACGAATTCATCGATTGCGGTTTCGGATAGGGACTTGTTTATCCGGACGCACGAGGCGTTGTGGTGTATTTCGGAGGACAGTTGATTCGTTATTTGGTTAGTTGAGTGAGTGGGTTGGAGGGTGGGGTTCGTTTTTTGTCGGGTGATGAGCATGCCGAGGCCGTGAAAGCCGTCCAAGATGAAGGTGGCCAGGTTAACGCTTCTTTTTGGTTCTCCGGGATCAACCTGGCATGCTTCGTCGGCGACGGCTTTTGCCGCCGAGAGTGGTTTCTTGGCCAGGCCAACGGTGCGTAGGGCTCCGTATGCATCCAAGCGGAAGGCGTTGTAGAGAGTAGGAAGGAGGCGCCTTCGGGGGCGTCCTTGGGGAGGGTTTGGGTAGAAGACTTTGACGGGGACTTTTCCCACGTCTTCACAGGACTCGGTGCGGTTCTCTCCGCATGGAGGAAGCTCATGGAGTGGAGTTGAAGGAACTTCGTGTATCCGCAGATATCGGAGAAGACGAGGACGGCATTTCGGATTTCCATCGCTTCGTCAACGAAAAGCCTTTATCCACTCCACCTCGAGAGTGAAGGGTCCTGGCTTATTGTCAGCGATCAGAAGGCCGATCAGCTCGATTTTGGCCGGATCAAAGGGGAAGTCGGAGAGGTTTCGTCCGCGAAAGCTCTGCTGGAGCGATGAAAACGGCACGTCGACTTCGACCCATTCGTTTCTTTTGGTGTCGAAGCTGCCACTGTAGGAAACCGGCTGGTCGCGGAACCGGGAATCAGTTTGGAGGCGAAGCTGATAGGAGCGTCCGTCGCCTTTTACGCGTAGCCGGATGCCTTTGTATGCTACAAGATCCAAATTGACGGCTTCGCGCACCGAGGAAAAGCCACCGTTGTTCTCGAGGGAGAGAGATCCTTTGAAAAGAAGTGCGTTGTTGGCAATCGTGGAATCGCCTGCAGAGATTCCTCCCATCACGCCATCGTTCACGGCGGGCCATGCGTCGGCTCGTTCGGCTTTTCGGAAATCGAAGAGCCACTTGCTTTCCTGGTGTTCGGCAGCGGCTGCGATCATGAACAAACCGAGAATGAGAAGGACGGTCGGGCTGAGATCGTGCATTGAGAGAATCGCTTAGGTTCTAGTAACGTAACGAATCGTCTTGATCTTCGGGGGCGGCTATTTCACTTGGTTTTTGACGAAGTCAGGCAAGCGTTGATGGAGTTTGACCTCTTTGTCGTTTTGGAGTGGGGGTCCTGGTGTGCTCCGGCCGGTATCGATTTGGTTTTGGAGAATGGCGAGCATTTGAATGATTCTCTCGGGGTATTGGTTAGCGAGGTTCTGGTCTTCGTGGGGATCCTCGGCGAGGTTGAAGAGTTGGACGAAGGGAGGAGCGGTGAGATCTGTTCTGGCAGGGGTGCCGTGAAATGCGTCGAGAGCATTGATCCAGGCTTCTTCCGGGGTCGGCGTGTTTCCGTGGATGCCTTTGGCACCGCTGCCGGGAGCTAGGCATAGCTTCCACGTGCCATCGCGGATGACAAAGCACTCTTGTGCTGATTGCAGGATAAGGTTGGTGCGAGTCGGGGTGGCATCGGGATCGTGGAGGAGATTGGCGAAGGAGATGGAGTCTGGGGCTTGATCGGGTTTGAGTTTGGTATTTGTGATGTTGGCAAAGGTGGCCATGAGGTCATTGAGGCCGACGAGGGCGTTACAGGTGGTGTTGGGAGGAGTGGCGGCGGGCCAGTGGGCAATGAGTGGGACACGGAGTCCCCCTTCGTAGAGTGAGAATTTGTATCCGCGGTGCGGGCCGGAGGGGTAGTGGCCTTGTTCTTCGAGGGCGTGGATTTGGCCGGGGGTGGCTTCGAGGATATTTCCGGCGTAAGGCGCGGCGCCGTGGTCGGAGGAAAAAAGGACGAGTGTGTTTTGGTCGAGATTCTTCTTTTTGAGAGCGTTCATGACGCGTTCCACGGAGTGATCGACTTCCATGACGAAATCGCCATAGACGCCGAGCTCGCTTTTGCCCTGCCAGTTGACGCCGGGGCTGGTGGGAGTGTGAGGGGCCGTGAGGGCGAGGAACAAGAAGAAGGGTTTGTCGGCGGTTTGGTTTTTGATGAAGGCTTCGGATTCGCGGTAGAAGGTTTCGAGGACTTCGTGGTCTTCGAAGCTCTCTTCGGCGGGGCCGATGCGGTTGAAGGCGCTCCATCCCTTTTGGGCAGTAATGCTGCCTTGCCAGACGTTGTTGCGGGCGAAGGCGTAGGGATACATGTCGAGTGAACCGGGGAGGATGAAGGATTCGTCGAATCCGAACTGTGGGGTGCCGATCTTGAGGGGTTGGGAGTAGTCGACATTGTCGGGGCCCTGGGGTTGGTCATCGGTCGTGGTCATGAGAGTGCCGAGGTGCCATTTACCAACGTAACCCGTCTTGTATCCCGCGTGTTGCAGGAGTTGGCCGATGGTAAAGTTTCGGCTATTAGGGCGGAGGCCAACGAAGCCCCAGGGGCCGGACGATTCAGGACGAGTAAAGCGCCAGGGGTATCGTCCGGTCATGATGGCGTGGCGGGTGGGCGCGCACACTGAGGCATTGACGTAGGCGTCGGTGAAGCGGAGACCGGAGGCGGCGAGGGCATCGAGGTTGGGGGTATCGATGAGGGAGCGGTCAGGGTTGTAGCAGTGGACGTCTCCGATGCCGAGGTCGTCGGCGAGGATGAAGACGATGTTGGGTGGGGAAGACGCGGGGGCGGTGTTGAGGATGAGGATGGAAGCGAGGATCGCGATCAATGAAAATGGGGTTTCTCGCGAAGACGCGAAGACGCTAAGTTTTTTTTGAATTTGGGGAGACAGAGTTGGCATGGCTCGAGGTTGTTGGCAGTTCAAACGGGGAAAGGGTGGTTATGATTTTTGTGATGTCCAGTCTTCGACTCCGTTTGCGACTCTGGTGATGCCGTTTTTGATCAAGGCGGAGTTGAAGTTGATGAGAAAACCGAGGCGCTTGTTGGTGAGTTTGAGATACGTGAGGAGTTGCTTCTTGTGAACGGGGTTTACCTTTTCGATGGATTTAATTTCTATGATTGCAAGATCATTGACGATGATGTCGGCACGGAAGCCTTGGTCGAATGTTGTGTCGTCGTAGGTGATGGGAACGGCGCATTGACGCTCGGCGGTGAGGCTTCGTTTCGTGAGTTCGTGGGCGAGAGCGATCTCGTATACCGATTCGAGCAGGCCTGGGCCCAATGTGGTGTGAACTTTGAAGACGCAATCGACGATGATTTTGCCGAGTTCGTTTTCGTTCATGAGAATTAATTAGTTCTTCGCAGACGGGAAGACGCGAAGGTAGATGGGAAGCTAGTTTTGACCGAGCCATTGGGCGGCGTTGGCGAGGACTTGGATGACTTCGGGTTGTTTGAAGATGGGGTAGGTTTCGTGGCCGGGGCGGAAGTAGAAGACTTTTCCCTCACCGATGTTCCAGACGATGCCGCTGCGGAAGTGTTCGCCGAGTTCCCAATCTTCTTCGAAGACGACTTCGTCGGGGGTGGGGACGTGGAAGGGTTCGTCATACATTTCCGTTTGGGTGATTTGCCAGACCGGGGGGAGACCAGCGGCAATGGGGTGGTTGGGGTTGGTGATGGTGATCGTTCCGGGTTCGCCATCGGGGCGGAAGGCGGGGAAGCAGCACCAGGGGAGGTGTATGAATGCGAGGTGGTTGGTCTTATTTAGTTTATAGGCGAAGTAGGCGGGGGTGAGCGCGCTGCCGTATGTGGGGACGGTTCGGGTTTTGGGTGCGAGGACTTCCTGGAAGGTGATGGGCATATCGGGGTCGAGTTCTCCGAAGTGGGCTCGGGCGTCTTCACGGGTGCGCCAATTCATGGCTTCCATGAAGGGTTTAGCGAAGTGGGCGGAGTGCAGTGCAATGAGGTCGAGATCTCCAGCGATGATGCGATCGAGGATGCGTTGAGTATTTTCATCGGTGACGTCGTCATGGCGGACATGTCCCCACCAGACCAGGACATCGGCCCAGTCGAGGTTCTTGTCGGCGAGGCCTTGATTGGGATCATCGAGGGCGACGGAGCGGATGTGGAATTTGGTATTGGGGAGGGCTTGGAGTTGGGCGGCGATTTCGTTGCCGAGAAAATTTTCGTAGGCTTCTTCCTGCCGGGGTTGTCGTTCGTCCCAGACAAGGATGTGAACGGGGGTGTTGTCAGCGGCGGGAAGGTTGATTGTGAGCGTGAGTGTGGCGGTTGCGAGGCAGAGTAGGTGTTTCATCGCATGGAAATTCAGTGAGTTGAACGCCAAAGCGTGAGCATTGGACTGATGAATAACGACACTGACATGGGAGACATTTCAAGGTTAGTGGAGGGAAGGGTCCCCCCCATGGCGAGACGGTTTGCAGGGTCTTCCCAGCTCCGTATTTGGTTTCCGGGCGCAAGAGGGTCTTTGGCGGAGCGTTGGACGCCTGCGACGTCGTGCGCGACCGGCTTTACCCATTGAGACGAGTTGCCCTTTCAAGCGGAAAAATTGACGATGAATGTGTGGTCCGTAGCTTTGCCAATGGTGGATGATTTGATAGGAGGATGGAGGGCGGATGAGTCGGGGAATGCTATATCGGATTGACGATAAGCTGCCTTTGCAGCAAGCGATTCCTTAGGGATTTCAGCGATACCCGACGATTTTCGGTTTGATGATGGTCGTTCCGATGTTGTTAATTTCGGCGTTGGGCGCGATTGTTGCTTTGGTATTGGACAACACGATACCGAGGAAGGAAAAGGTGAAGGGGATACGAGCTTGGCAGGAGCACCCGGTGGAGTGATAGTGGCGGGTTGGCTTTGTGGCCGTAAGGATTAGTCATGAGTGGGATCAGCACACGCACGCGAGTGATGCCGGAGTTGCCGGCCTGTGAGTTTGAGCCGAGGCCATATGCGGGGCCAGGGTACGAGGAGGTCTTGGAGATGCGGCGGAAGTATATCAACCAGGGGGTATTCACGTTTTATGCGGAGCCTTTGATGGTGGTGGAGGGGAAGATGCAGTGGGTTTGGGATGAGAAGGGGAAGCGCTATTTGGATGCGTTTGGGGGAATTTGTACGGTGAGCTTGGGTCATTCTCATCCGGAAGTGGCGGTGGCGGTGGGAGAGCAATATGAAATGGTGCAGCATGTGCCGACGATCTACTTGCACCCGGCAATTGGTGAGTATGCGAAGTTGTTGACGAGCACGCTGCCGGATTCGTTATCGCGGGTATACTTTGTGAACTCGGGATCGGAGGCGAATGATTTGGCGGTGTTGATGGCACGCTTACACACGGGGAATCACGACGTGATTGCGTTGCGAAATTGCTATCATGGGGGGAATGCGATGGGGATGGGACTGACGTCGCATCACACCTGGAAGTATAACGTGCCGGGGGTGAGTGGGGTGCATCATGCGAAGGCACCCTACCCTTATCGGGGGCCTTGGGGGCATGCGGATGCGGAGGCGGGTGAGAATTATGCGGAGGACGTTCGGGAGATTATTGAGTTTGGGACTTCGGGTCAGGTGGCAGCGTTTATTGCGGAATCGATTCAGGGGGTCGGGGGAGCGGTGGAGTTTCCGATGGGCTATTTGGACGCAGCGTATGGGCATGTTCGTGGGGCGGGCGGGATTTGTATCGCGGATGAAGTGCAGGCGGGTTTTGGCAGGACGGGGACGCATTTTTGGGGTTTTGAGACACAAGGGGTGGTGCCGGACATGGTGGTGATGGCGAAGAGTATTGGGAACGGGTTTCCATTGGCGGCGGTCGTGACGACGGAGGAGATTGCGGAGAATATGACAGAGCGGATTCACTTCAACACCTATGGGGGTGATCCGGTGGCGATGGTGCAGGCGATGAAGGTTTTGGAGATCATGCTGCGGGATGACACGCAAGGGCTTTGTGCGCGGGTGGGGGGGCGGATATTGGAGGGGTTGCGGGGTTTGCTGGACAAGCATGAATTGATTGGGGAGGTGCGGGGTCGGGGTTTGATGATCGGGGTGGAGATGGTGAAGGATCGGGAGAGCAAAGAGCCGGCGACGGAGGCGTGCATTGCGGTGGTGGAGCGAGCCAAAGACATGGGACTATTGTTAGGGAAAGGCGGTTTGTGGGGGAACACGCTGCGGATCAAGCCGCCGATGTGTTTGACGGATGCGGATGCGGATTTTTTGGTGGCCGTGATTGATGCGGCGCTCAGCGAGGTTTAGAGGAGCGTTGAATTGGTTGGGGCGAAGAAATCATATGGAAGAGCATGGATGATCGCTCTTGCGGTGGTCGTGGTAGGGGCTGCCGTGTGGCGGTTTGCTTTTGCATACGACGGCCTTCCAAACACAACTTATTACAAGATGTCTAGAGCATACGGGGACGGTAATTTTTCGAATGTATAAAGGTTGATTGCCAATGGTGCCGATCCGAATGGAATGGCTGATTACAATAAGCAACCTGCACTTGAGTTCAGTTCGCCGCTCATGTTGGCCGTCTCCGGGCGACATGCTGAAACCGTTGAGTTCCTCTTAGACAATGGCGCCAATCCTAATTTGGTCGAGGGTCTGAACACGTCGCCTCTAATGCAGGCTATTGAGGTGGGCGACCTCGCCATCGTTACGGCTCTTCTTGAGGCAGGAGCGGATATCCATTACTACGGCGGTGACGACAGTGCGGTAGCGCATGCCCTGCGCCGAGAGCGCCATGAGCTTTTGCCGGCTCTTGAGACTTATGCTGCAGTGGAACTGCCGGATCGGAAGGATGGCGATTAGTCTACAGCTTGCTGGGCGGCGAATAGATCACAGAAGTCGGTGACGGGGAGAGCGGCGAGGGCGCCGGGGTCGTGCGCTAGAGTGAGGATTTGTTCGGCGGTTGGGCCCTCGAATTGGGTGCGGAGATTGGTTTCGAATTTTTTCATTAGGAGGGGGATGCCTTCTTCGCGGCGCCGGCGATGGCCAATGGGGTATTTGACTTCGATTTTTTCGGTGGCGGTGCCGTCTTTGAGGAAGACCTGAACGGCGTTGGCGATGGAGCGTTTCTCGGGATCGAGGTATTCGGCGCTGTATTGGGGGTTCTCGGAGACCTCCATTTTTTCGCGGAGGGCATCGATTCTGGGATCGGCGGCGGTTTCATCTTCGTAATGATCCGCGGTGAGGTTACCGTGGATGAGCGGGACGGCGATCATGTATTGGAGGCAGTGATCACGATCGGCGGGGTTATGGAGAGGGCCGGTCTTGGAGATGATACGGACGGCGGCTTCTTGTGTTTCGACGGTGATGCGTTCGATGTCTTCGAGGCGATGGGCGACCTGGGGGTGGAGTTGGAGGGCGCATTCGGCGGCGGTTTGGGCATGGAATTCGGCGGGGAAAGAGATTTTGAAGAGCACGTTGGACATGACGTAGTCGTCCAGGTTTCGTTCGAGGGTGAGGGGTTGGCCCTTGAAGAGGACATCCTGGAAGCCCCAGGTGTTTGCGCTGAGAGCGCCGGGGTAACCCATTTCTCCGCGCCTAACGATAAGGGCAAGCTGGACAGCGCGGGCGGTGGCATCGCCGGCGGCCCATGATTTGCGGGAGCCGGTATTGGGGGCGTGGCGGTAGGTTCTGAGGGCGCCGCCGTCGATCCAGGCGTGCGAGAGGGCGTCGATGATTTGGTCTCGAGAGCCGCCGAGGAGGTGGGTGGCGACGGCCGTGCTAGCGATGCGAACGAGGAGGACGTGGTCGAGGCCGACTCGGTTGAAACTGTTCTTCAGGGCTAGGACGCCTTGGATTTCGTGGGCTTGAATCATGGCGTCGAGGACGGACGACATGGTCAGGGGATGGCCGTGGAGTGATTTCCAATCGGCGACCGCGAGGATAGCGCCGAGGTTGTCGGAGGGGTGGCCCCATTCGGCGGCGAGCCAGGTATCGTTGAAGTCGAGCCAGCGGATGAGGGTGCCGATATTGAGGGCGGCTTGGACGGGATCGAGGCGATAGGTGGTGCCGGGGACGCGGGCGCCTGTGGGGAGCGCGGCTTCTTCGACCACGGGGCCGAGGAGTTTGGTGCAGGCGGGGTATTTGAGGGCGAGCAGGGCGCAGCCGAGGGAGTCAAAGAGGCAATGGTGGGCGGTGAGGCGGGCTTCTTCGCTGAAGCCGGGTTCTGTGCAGACGTAATCGGCGATGCGGACAAGGACTTCGTCGGGATCGGGGCGGGTATTTTGATCGGCGCTGGTTTTCATGAGGCGGGAAACACATTCCATTAAGATCTCCCGAGCAGAAGTTGAAAAAACAGAATAGGCGGGCAGCGAGTATCGATAGCCGGTGGATTTTCCCTCACCCTAGCCCTCTCCTCAGGGAGAGGGAAGATAATGTCCGCGCTCAAGGGATTTTTCGAACAGTCTCGCTAGCGATCTTCGATGGGGATCCAATGGATGGGATTCGGGCCGACGTAATCGCCGGTGGGACGGATGAGTTTTCCGGCGGCTCGTTCTTCGATGAGGTGGGCGGTCCAACCGGTGATGCGTGACATCACGAAGATGGGAGTGAAGAGGGGAGTTGGGATTCCGCAGAAGTGGTAAGCGGTGGCGGAGTAGAAGTCTGCGTTGGGGAAGAGATGTTTTCCGTCCCACATGAGTTTCTCGATGACTTCGGAGATGGGGTAGAAGTGGGCGTGTTCGTGATTTTGGGACAACTTTTCGGACCAGACCTTGATGATGTCGGAGCGGGGATCGGATTCCTTGTAGACGCGGTGGCCGAAGCCCATGATGAGTTTTTTGGAGGCGAGCATTTCGCGGATGCCGGCTTCGGCGTCTTCGGGAGAAGCGAATCGTTCGATGAGGTTCATGGCCGCTTCATTGGCGCCGCCGTGGAGGGGGCCGCGCAGGGCGCCGATGGCGCCGGTGATGGCAGAGAAGAATTCCGTACGGGTGGAAGTGATGACGCGGGCGGCGAAGGTGGAGGCGTTGAATTCGTGTTCGGCGTAAAGGATGAGGGAGACATCGAGGCAGCGGCGGTGATCGGGGTCGGGTGTTTTGTTGTGGAGGAGTTGGAGAAAGTGGCCGGCGATAGAGCCTTCCTTGGGAGCGGTTTCGTCGATGCGTTTCTCGGAGTTTGCGAAGTGGAACCAGTAGAGGAGCATGGAGGGGAAAGCGGCGATGAGGCGATCGGCGGAGTCACGGACTTCGTCGCCTTCGGGTTCCATGCAGCCGAGAGCGGAGACGCCGGTGCGGAGGACGTCCATGGGGTGGCTATTCGCGGGCAGCTGCTCGAGGGTGGTTTTGAGGCTATCGGGGAGGCCGCGATGGGAGGCGAGTTTCTGTTTGTAGGCGGTTAGTTCGGCGGCGTTGGGGAGGCGATTGTGAACGAGGAGGTGGGCGACTTCTTCGAAAGTGGCGTGGGCGGCGAGGTCGCGGATGGAAAAGCCCCGGTAGGTGAGGTCGAGGCCTTCTTTACCGACGGTGGAGACGGCGGTGTCGCCGGAGATGACACCGACTAGGCCCGGGGCTTTGATGGGAGTGGTCATCTTTTTTAGAGGTTCTTTGGTTAGTCGGGGTTTGGGGTGGCGGTGTGTTCTTTGGTTTGAGCTTCTTCGGCGTTGTGGT
>JBCDBW010000027.1:0-43633 GCA_039182965.1 Verrucomicrobiota bacterium | reverse complement strand
GCGGTTTCCCATGCACCGGCGAATCCCGGGGCATTGAGGTTCATGTGGCGTTCGGCACGAGCGAGCAATTCGAGTTCCCTTTGAAGGTTCTGATGGGGGTCGCCATTGCTTTGGGCAGACTTAATGCGGAGATTTTCGTTTTCGGCGGCGAGGCGTTCCTTTTCTTGGCGAAGGTCTTGGAGATTTTTGGCTTCGAGCTCGAGTTTGTCGCTCAGGTGACGTCGGAAGCGGGCGAGGTCGAGTTTGGCGCGGGCGAGGTGGTATGTGGCCACAGCGAAGAAGAGGAGTCCGAGGAGGAGTCCGAGGGTAAAAGGCTGCTTGAGGACGTTGAGAAACTCTTGCATGACGGCGGCAGTATAAGTCAGGTGAGGGAGGATCGCCAGTTATGATGGTTATGGGGACTCAGGAGCCTCCGTCGTTGATAACGCTCAACAAGCACGGATTGTTTATTCTTCTCAATAATTAATATAAAATTCAATAATTTTTGCATTTATGACAAAACTTGCCTTTATTCCCTTGAAGAAAGCGGTGATAGTGCGGGGTTCACGGCGATCGGCGGATGGGCGCGTCTCCGATGGTTTGTGGGCCTTGGGAAAACACACCAATGCGACTGAATCCATTCGACAACGATGTGGTCGGTGACTTGCGCTCGAGTCCTGGCGAGTATGGACGCGTGGCATTGTATGCCGCGCCTTATGAAGGGGTGTTAGCCCGACTGCGGGCTCTCGTTGAAGGAGGCGACGACGAGCTGGCGGGATCTGGAGGAGAGATCATTCTGTTGACATCCGCGCGGGCGGGATATGGCAAGACCCATTTTCTGGCGCGTTTAAGAGAAGCGGTGGCGACCGAACTGTTGGTTTTGCCGCTGGCGTTTCGTCGAGAACAGTCGCTCGATTGGGAAAAGATGCTCGTGGACCTATTGATCGCTGCGGACAGATCGGTCGGACGTGAGTTGTCGATGCTCCAGGAAGCGGTGCGTCGTCTTTTTGCAGAAGGCATCGCCGACATGATTGTCAGCGGAGAAGTTCCCTGTGGGCAGCGTGAAGAGGCGTTACGATCGCTGCGAGAGAGTTGGCGGGAGTTGCTTGATCCGGCAAGTGAGGATGAAGCGGTCGCGCAGTGGTTTTCTGAGGTGTTTGACGCTCTCAGCCCTACGCTCGTGAGTGGCTTTTGTGAGCGCTTCCGCGTCTCTCATGAAGAGGGCCTTTTTTGGGTGGGTCGATTATATCGTTATCACCAAGACTCTGTCCTTGACGGTGAGATGCGATCGGCGTCGCTTGCGGAACTGTTGAGGGCTGAGTTGGGCGATTGGCGTCGTCCTTCGCCCGATGCGAGCATGCGGTCGAAGTATGAGATCCTGGCCCGAGTGTTAGGCATGGGGCGTCCGGTAGTTTACGTAGCGGATCATCTCGATTCGTTTTATGAGGATCAGCAAGGGGGATTTGACGTGGCGTCGATTCTGCTTGAGTTGGCGTCGATGGAGGGAAGCGGAGCGGTCATTCTGAGCGTCAATGCCGACCTCTGGGCATCGGTGTTCAACGGACACCTGCCGAGTGCGTTCGAAGATCGGCTGAGTGGAACCAGCGTGATTTTGGCGGGAATCGATGTCATTGAGGCTTCCGCGATGATCGCGGAGCGGTTGGGGCGTGCGGGGATACCGGATGATATGGCGGCGTGTTTTACCGGAGTATTGGGATTGCGGGCGTATTATGAGCAAGCGGAGGGAGACGCTTTACCACCGCGGCAAGTGTTGCGTCATGCGCGGTCGTGTTGGGATCGTTTTGCAGCCTCGGGTTTTTCGATGACGGGACTTGGAGCGGCAGGAGAGGCGGAGTTGGTGGACCTGAGCGCGTTTCCGGAAGGACCAGGTGGCGGCGATCCGCTTGACTTGCCGCCGCTCGATTTTCTGCAGTTTGAAGCGGGAGGAGAAGCGGACCCGCTTTTGATTGAGCGCGCGGATCTGGACGCGCTGGGAGAGAGCGGGGGAGACGATTTTCTTCAGGTTCCTGACGAATTTGATCCGTCCGGCGAAGAGGCAGACCTTTTGCTCCATCCCCATGAGCGGGGAGACCAGGCGGGTGACGAGGAGGAAGAGGCATCCCGGAAAAGGCATGGATTTCAGCAGCTTCTGAGTCGAATTCGAGGCCAGAGGATGATTTCCCACGGCGACGTAAAGGGAAGGGGCGGTAATCTTCCGGCGTTGCGATTCAATCGCCTGCGACGTGAAGCGATAACGGGGGGAAGCGTCAACGGGGCATTGGATTTGGGGCGACTTCAATTGGTATTGAGGTGGGTTGGCGGGCGATTGCCGGTATTGGAGCAGGAAGAGATGATTCTGAATGGGGCCGAGTCATCAATGCTCATTTGGCGATTTGATGGCGACGCCGTTCTGTTCGGGTTTGAGGCGTCGACGAATCATCCGTATTGGCAATCCGTGGTCGAGCGTGGACTGTCCTTACGGAGAGAGGAGTCAGAAGAAGTGTCTGAGGGTGATGATTTTTTTCCTCCTTTGGTGCCGTCTGTGAAGTTGGTGGCGTTTTATCCCGGGCACGAGCCTTCAGAGGTGGCATCGTGGAAAGCCCTTCATGAAGCCTTCGCTGAGGGCGCGAACCTGATTGATTATGTGGAACTGGATCGAGAGACGGTCGGGGGTTTGTGGGCGGCGGCGCAGTTGATTGAGGAAGTGGGTGAGGAGAGCAACTCGTTATTGGTGAATGATGTTTTTCTATTGCTGGTCCGAGAATTCGACTACTTGTGGGCGCGTCTAACGCGTCCTCTCCGGGCGAGTGAGCTTTCCGATGGCAGTCGGCGGTAGAGAGACACTGGGATACGGAAACGGGGGCTTGGCTAATTGAGTGTGGGATCCTCCGGGGCATCGGCGAGGAGGCGATGCCAGGGGCTGATGGAGCGAAGGAGGTCGCCCCAGAGATCGTCGATTTTTTCGTTCCGGAGGACGAGCGACTCGGGTCTATGGGTGATCCAGGCTCGTTGTTGGAGTTCGTGCTCCAGTTGCCCTTCTGACCATCCGGCGTAGCCGACGAATGCGCGAACAGTGAAGCCTTCGAGGAGCCTTTGTTTGGCTTCGGCGGCGTTGAGGTGAATTTCGTAGTCGAGTTCTTTGGTGTTGTGATTCCATCGAATCGAGCTGAACGTGAGTTGTTCTGAATTAACGGGGCCTCCCATAAAAATGGGAACGTCGCGGAGAGATGCAAACTCTTCGTCGTTCAGGAAATCGCCAACGGTTTTGCCAATGGGGCGATTGAGAATGTAACCGTGTGCACCATCGCCTGGGCTGTGGGTTGTGAGGAGAAGGACCGTGCGGCGAAAAGTGGCCTCGCGCAGAGAAGGGTCGGCGAGGATGAGACTGCCGGTGAGGCGAAGCTGTGAAGGGTCTTCGAATTCCATCGTTTGCGAGGAGCGATTGCTCGGTGTTTCAAGTTACGAGAAATAAACTAGGCTTGGGATTGAGAAGGAGCAATAATTTGCGGGGCAAAAGATTGAAAAGAACATGAAAGAGCTGACGGCGCATGTGAAGGAGGGGAACGCGCTTGAGCGGGATCAGGTCGGGGAAGCGGTGGTGGCTTTATTGTCGGAAGAGGTTGCGGTTGAGGAGAAGGCGGTGTTTTTGCGGACCCTGTCGGAAAAGGGGGAAACGCCCGACGAAGTATCGATGTTTGTGGAGAGTTTTCTCGAGCGCTCGGTTGACCCTGGGATTACGCCTCAGACGGTGGACCGTCCGTTGATCGATGTGTGCGGGACCGGAGGGGATCGGTTGAATTTGTTCAATGTTTCGACCACGTCGGTTTTTGTCCTAGCGGCTGGAGGAATGGGTGTGGTGAAGCATGGTAACCGAGGGATCACGTCCAAGAGTGGCGGGGCTGATGTGTTGGAGGCCTTGGGAATCTCGATCAACTTGGCTCCGAAGGATACGGTGCGTTGTTTGGAAGAGGCGGGAGCGTGTTTTTTATTTGCGCAGAAGTATCATCCCGCTTTCAAGGCGGTGGCGCCGGTGCGTCAGGTTTTGGCGAAGGAAGGGTGTCGGACGATATTTAACGTGGTGGGACCATTGTTAAATCCGGCGCGACCGGAGTATCAGATGGTGGGTGTCTTCAAGCACGACATGACGCGACCGTTTGCAGAGATCATGAGTCGATTGGGGCGGCGACGCGCTTGGGCAGTGCATGGGACTGCGCCGGGCGGGAAGGTGATGGATGAATTTTCGACCTTGGGGAGGAGTTTTGTGAGTGAGACCGACGATGGTTCGATTGAGCACGGGGTGCTGGACCCGGAAAGCCTTGGATTTGAGACTTCCGCGATTGCCAAATTGAAAGGGGGAAGTGCTGCGAAGAATGCCGAGTTATTGGAAGGAATTTTGAGCGGAGAAGTGGAAGGGCCGATGCAGGATATGGTGGTGCTGAATGCGGGGGCGGCATTCGTGGTGGGTGGCCTTGCAAAGAATGTTCGTGAGGGGATTGCCTTGAGTCGCGGGCTTATCGGCGAGGGGATGGCATTGGCTAGTCTGCGCCGGATGCAGGAGGTTTCGCGAGAGTGTTCGAAATAGAGTATTTCAGTTCTCGTTTTTTTGGGCCGATTGTTCGGCAGCTTTTTTCTCTTGGAGGCAGGGGAGGCAATATTCCTCGCCGTCTGAGGCGACACGAAACTCGAGATTTGGATCGTCGATTTCGGTGACTCCACAGGCGTAGCATTTGTGAAAAGAATCCGATTCAGGTTGGGCGGCGGCTTGGAAGCGAGCGCGTCTTTCGGCGGTGGACGCGCTATTCTTCATATATTCCAAAAAGATGGGGCCGGCGAAGATGGCGAAGGGAATAAACGCGAACGCGAAGGGGATGGCGTTGGTGGGGGAGCCGATGATGATGAGGAAGATGACAGCCACGTCGAGCATGGCCACGTATTTGATCTTGATGGGCAGGACGAGCATCAGCTGGATGACCTGATTGGGGTAGATCACGGCGAATGCAAGGAAGGCGGTATGGAAGATGACATTGCCGACTTGGAAGTAGGGAATTTGGAAGAGGAAGTAGGCGACGAAGGACCCAATGATTGTGCAGATGACTGTTCCCAAGACATAGGCATTTAGGCGGAAGGCGCCCCACGCGCTTTCGAGGCCGTCATTGATGAACCACATGAAGAGGACGGCAATGACGATCCAAAGAAGGCTGAATGTCCGGGGAATAAAAATGAAGGTGAGCAGACGCCAGACCTCGCCGCTGAGGACTTTGCCAATGTTAAGACTGATCGCTTCGAGGAACGAATTATCTTCTCCCTGAAAGTATGCGAGGATGAAGACGAGGAGCTGGAAAAAAGCGAGCATGCGAAGGATCCCGGGGATCGCGAGGCGTTGATATTTTTGCTCGGCTTTATTGAAGCGGTTCATGTTCTGGGGTTCAGGGGCAATCTTGTATTGCCTGCCGTTCTAGTTACGGCGGAGAAGCGCTTCCTGACAAGGATTTTGACTTTTGTGATGGGGACGCGAGTATGGCGGGGTCGATGAAGGAGTCGCCGCTACATGCCGAGCATTTACGCCTGGGGGGGCGCATGGTGGATTTTGCCGGATGGGATATGCCGGTGCAGTATGCCGGAATATTGAGGGAGCATGAGGCCGTTCGGACAGGGGCGGGGGTGTTCGACATTTCTCACATGGGGGAGGTTATCGTGCGGGGTGGCGGTTCCGGGAAGTGGTTGAACGGGATGCTGACGAACGATTTGGATCAATTGGGTGATGGTGAGGGGCAATACACGCTGCTACTGAATGAGGCGGGCGGCGTAATTGATGATTTGATTGTCTAT
Organism: Verrucomicrobiota bacterium; assembly: GCA_039182965.1. GTDB lineage: Bacteria > Verrucomicrobiota > Verrucomicrobiia > Verrucomicrobiales > DEV007 > JBCDBW01. Next base: position 37,825 of record JBCDBW010000027.1, on the reverse strand, counting down.
CGGCTGGGAGAGGATGAGTTGTTTTTGGTGGTGAACGCGGCGCGAGTGGAAGAGGACGTTCGTTGGCTTCGGGGCTTTGCAGTGGATGGCGTTGAGGTGGACAATTGCAGCTCGGCGTTTGGGGCGCTGGCGATTCAAGGCCCTTCGGCGGTGGATTTGTTTCATGGTATAACGGCTGGTGAAGTGGCCTTACCCAAGCGGAACGGGATCGTCCGCTGGAATGACGAGGACGGGGAGGTGATGATTTGCCGGACGGGCTATACGGGAGAGGATGGGTTCGAGCTGTTTTGTGGCTCGGCGGCGACTGTGAAGTGGTTTGGGCGGGTGCTACGTGGTGGTGGGGAGCCCTGTGGGCTTGGTGCTCGGGATACCCTTCGTTTGGAGATGGGATTTCCGTTGAATGGATCGGATTTGTCGAAGGAGCGGACGCCCTTGCAAGCGGGATTGGGATTTTTTGTGCGACTTGAAAAGGCGGGTGGTTTTGTTGGGCGCGACGTATTGGCGGCCGAGAAGGAAGCGGGCGGTTTTGACCGATTGGCAGCCATTCAAATGGAAGGGAAGGGGCCGCCCCCGCGGCCGCGGTACGGTGTTTTCGTGGGTGAGGAAAGAATCGGTGAACTCACGAGCGGGACGATGTCGCCTAGCCTGGGGCTGGGGATTGGGTTGGCATATGTGCCTGAAGAAAATTCCAAGGTGGGGACTGATGTGGCGGTGGAAGTGCGGGGGCGAAAGTGTCCGGCAAAAGTCGTAAAAAAGCCTTTTCTCAAACGCTGAAACGGCGAATAGATACAGAGCATGAACATTCCCTCCGATTTAAAATACGCTGAGTCTCATGAGTGGTTGGCGGAGGATCCTGACGCCGCTCGGGTGGGGATCACGGATCATGCGCAGAGCGAATTGAGTGATGTCGTGTATGTGGAACTACCGGAGGTTGGGCGCCGAGTTTCGGCGAAGGAATCCGTAGCGGTGGTGGAATCAGTGAAGGCGGCCAGTGACATTTACAGTCCGGCTCCCGGCGAGATTGTTGAAGTCAACGACAAGGTGGAGCAGGATCCGTCATTGATAAATACCGATCCGTATGGAGAGGGATGGTTGTTCAAGCTGAAAATGGAAGAAGGGACCGATTTGGCTGGGTTGTTTGACGGATCGGGGTATGAGAGTTTGATTGATTAGGATTGAGACCGGGAGGAAGAGAGTTGTGAGTGTCAGTTCACTTGAAACGAAGTCATTGAATACTATTGAAGGCGGTGCGGGGACCTTTTTATCTCGTCACTTGGGGGCGAGTGAGAGCGATATAGAGGCGATGCTGGAGACCTTGGGTGTGGCTTCCATGGCTGACTTGGTGGATGCGACGGTGCCGCCGGATATTCGGATGGATGGGGACCTTGATTTGCCGAAGGCGTTGACCGAAGAGGAAGCGTTGTTGCGGCTCCGGGAGATGATGGGCCGGAACAGGGTTTTTCGATCCTACATTGGGCGTGGCTATTACGGGTGCATCACGCCCCCGGTGATTCAACGGAACCTCTTGGAGAACCCGGGGTGGTATACCGCGTATACGCCCTATCAGGCGGAGATCGCGCAGGGGCGCCTGGAAGCTTTGCTGAATTTCCAGACGATGGTTTGTGATTTGACGGGGATGGACGTCGCCAATGCTTCTTTGTTGGATGAGGGGACTGCGGCGGCGGAGGCGATGGCGATGTGTGCCGGGATGCGTCCCCGTGGGAAACGGTTATTGGTATCGGAGCTTTGTCATCCGCAAACGATCGATGTCTTACGAACGCGTGCTGAACCCCTGGGCATCGAAGTGGCAACGGGCAATCATATCGACTTCGATCTTTCGGAGGGCGAGAGTCTGCTTGGGGTTTTGGTTCAGTATCCGGCAACAAACGGCGTTGTTTTTGACTATGGCTTGTTGGCGAGAGAGGCGAAGGAGGCCGGGGTTCCTTTGGTGGTGGCGGCGGATCCGCTGGCGTTGACGGTATTGAAGGCCCCGGGAGATTGGGGCGCGGATATAGTTGTGGGAAGTGCGCAACGGTTCGGTGTGCCCATGGGGTACGGTGGCCCGCATGCCGCATTTATTGCCTGTCGTGACGAGGCGAAGCGTAAATTGCCGGGGCGCATCGTCGGGGTGTCACACGATGAGGCGGGGCGGACGGGGTATCGACTTTCGCTGCAGACGCGTGAGCAGCATATCCGGCGCGACAAAGCAACGAGCAATATCTGCACGGCCCAGGTTTTGCTTGCGGTCATGGCGGTGATGTATGCCTCTTGGCATGGACCGGATGGGCTGGTGCGGATCGCTCGGCGGGTGCATCATTTGGCGACTTTGTTAGCAGAGCGCCTGCGTCAGGGTGGTGTGCCTGTTTCAACCGCGCCGTTTTTCGACACGCTGGAGATCCGTTATCCGGAGGCCGATCAGGTCAGAGTGAGGAACGCTGCATTGGGGGCGGGCGTCAATTTGCGGTACGAGCGGGACGGTTGGATCGGAATCTCGTTGGATGAGACGGCGTCGGGGGGGGATCTGGACGTGCTTTTAGCTGTATTCGGGTTGCCGCCAATGGAGGCGGACGCAGTATCTGCGGAGCCTTGGCAGAATAGCCTGCCGGCGGGGTTACAGCGTGAAGGGGAGCTCTTACCACAGCCGGTATTTCATGACTATCGGACGGAGACGGAGATGATGCGGTATCTGCATCGGCTTGAGTCGCGGGATTTGGCCTTAAACGAATCGATGATTCCATTGGGATCCTGCACGATGAAGTTGAATGCGGCGGCGGAGATGATGCCGTTGAGTTGGCCGGAGGTATCGGCATTGCATCCCTTTGTGCCTGCTGATCAAGTGGAAGGCTATGGAGCTTTGTTTTCTGATTTGGAAGACTGGTTGGCGGAGGTGACTGGGTATGCAGCGGTATCGCTGCAGCCAAATGCCGGATCTCAGGGAGAGTACGCCGGGCTATTGGCGATACGCGCGTATCATCGTGCTCGGGGAGAGGAAGGGCGAGATGTTTGTTTGATTCCGACATCGGCTCATGGAACGAATCCGGCGAGTGCGGTGATGACGGGCTTCAAAGTAGTGCCAATTTCGTGTGATCAGGAGGGCAATATTGATCTCGATGATCTACTGTCGAAGGTAGCCGAACATCGGGAGAAATTGGGTGCGTTGATGATCACCTATCCATCGACGCATGGTGTTTTTGAGGAAGGGATTCGGAACGTTTGCGAGGTTGTGCACCAGTGTGGCGGGCAGGTTTACATGGATGGAGCGAATTTGAATGCGCAGGTGGGCTTGTGTCAACCGGGAGGGATTGGCGCGGATGTTTGTCATCTCAATTTGCACAAGACGTTTTGTATTCCTCATGGTGGTGGCGGTCCGGGGGTGGGTCCGATTGGGGTAGCCGAGCACTTGGCTCCTTACATTCCCGGTCATCGGGAAGTTGGAGAACGTGAAGAGTATGCGGTTTGTGCGGCCCCGTGGGGAAGTGCGAGTATCTTGACGATTTCCTGGATGTACATCGTGATGATGGGGGGGAAAGGGTTGCGTGGGGCGACGGAACTGGCGATTTTGAATGCCAACTATGTTGCAAAGAGATTGGAGGATTACTACCCGGTGCTATTCCGTGGGGCGAACGGGTATGTGGCGCATGAGTGCATTGTGGATTTGCGGCCGTTCAAGGAGCGGGCGGGGATCGAGGTCGAAGATGTGGCAAAGCGATTGATGGACTATGGCTATCATGCGCCGACGATGTCCTGGCCGGTGCCAGGGACGATGATGATTGAGCCAACCGAGAGCGAGTCAAAGGCGGAATTGGATCGTTTTTGTGATGCGATGATGGGGATACACGGGGAGATTCGAGCAATCACGACCGGGGAAGCGGACGGGGACAACAACGTACTGAAGCGGGCGCCGCACACGGCAGAGGATTTGTTATCGGAAAGTTGGGACCGGCCCTATTCACGGGACTCAGCGGCATATCCGACAGACGCGACGAGGCGGCATAAATTTTGGCCGGTGATTGGCAGGATCGACAATGTTTACGGAGACCGTCATTTGGTGTGCACCTGTGACAACGTGGAGGTCTATGCCGGGGATCGAAGTTAGGCGTGTTGAGGATATTGAGTGGGGGGGGTGGGAACCGGAGGTTCACGCGAATCTGCTGTTCATCATTCAGGATGGGCGCATTCTTTTGATTCGGAAAAAGAGAGGCTTGGGGGCAGGAAACATCAATGGGCCTGGTGGCAAGGTTGACCCTGGAGAAACGGTTTTGGAGGCGGCGCTGCGGGAAGTAAAAGAGGAGGTTGGAGTGGTGGCGCATGCACCTGAGGAGATGGGGGTTCTCTATTTTCAGTTTACGGACGGATACAGCATGCATTGCACCGTGTTTCGGTCGACGGATTATGACGGCGAGTTAATTGAGACGGATGAGGCGATCCCGATGTGGTTTGGAGTGGACGAAATTCCATTTGAAGAGATGTGGGAGGATGATCAGCATTGGCTGCCACAGATGATAGAGGGTAAAAAATTTGATGCCTACTTTGTGTTTGAGGAGACGCGAATGCTGTCGAAGCGGGTTGAGTGGCGGTAGAAAAATAGTGGGTTCGAGGTCAAGGCGACTGAGGTGCCTCACTGCCTGCCAAGCCGAGACGGGCGAACAAGAGGGTAATGGCAATCGTGCCCAGTGGTATCACGAGGGGCGTGCTTGCACCCCAGAGGATGCCCATGATGATTCGGTGTTTTATGGAGGCTGGCCAATAGCTTGCGCGAAAGAGAAAGAGTGGCGCAACGGCGACCGCTGCTGCAGAGACGGCGGCAACGATCCAGTCGCCGTGGAGCCAGCCTGCAAGCCATGATACGAGGCCACCGGCGACCCACAAACCCAGGAATACTTTCGGTTCCCAGGTGAAAATTTCCCAGGTAATACGATGGAGGAGTTTGTGTAGGAAGTATCCGATGAGCAAACCGGAAAGGCACGCGATCAGGAGGGGTGCGTCTCTAACGTTGAAGAAGATAATTCGAGCCAAGAGCACAGTAAAGGAACTGCAGAGTGGTTCTGAGCCAGTTAGATCTCAAAAGTTAACGAGGAAGTTTATACCAGCTCAGGGCTTTCGGATGCAAGCTCTTCGCTCTTATGTGAGAACGTGCGACGCAGGAATTGCTTCACGTCTTCGAGCATGAGGTAGACGCAAGGAATGAGAATGAGAGTGATGGTGGTGGCAAAAAGAATACCGAAGGAGAGGGATATTGCCATGGGGATTAGGAATTTTGCCTGCATATCCGTCTCGAGAAGCATGGGGGTGAGGCCGGCAAAAGTGGTGAGGGAAGTAAGGAGGATGGGGCGAAACCGGCGGGCGCCGGCCTCACGAATGGCATGAATTATCCCTTTACCGTCGTTTCTATGGCGATTGACGTAGTCGACTAGGACGAGGCTATCGTTCACGACGACACCGGCGAGTGCAACTATGCCGCACATGGACATGATGCTCAGTTCGGTTCGCATAATGACGTGTCCGAGGACGGCACCAACGATACCAAAGGGGATGACTGACATTACGATGACGGGCTGGATGTAGGAGCGGAGTGGAATTGCCATGAGGACATACATAATGATGAGGGCGACGAGCATACCGGACCCAATTTCGGCGACGGACTGTCGCTGGTCTTTTTGTTCCCCTTGGAAGATGTAGTTGATGCCAGGGAATTTTTCTTTGGCTTTCACGAGAGCGCCCTTTTCGGGCTGAACGGGTTCTTTCCCGGCGAGGCCACGTAGCCAGTTGGCAAAGTTTCGGATGGTGATTGCGAAATCGGACTCGGGCGTGAGGCCTGCGGTAATAGCGGCGACCACTTCATTTGCGTTGACACCAGTGGACTTGTCGATATCGGCGGTTATCGTGATGGCGCGGCGCCGATCGGAGCGTTTGATCGAGGAATAGGAGCGGTCGAGGGTGGGATCCGCGATCTCAAGAAATGGGACTTCGTCTCCTTGGTCCGTGCGGATTTTCATTTCGTGCAGATTGGCGACGGCTTCCCGTTCTTCCCTGGGGTATCGGACCATCACCTTTACCTCATCGCGGCCGCGTTGCAGGCGTTGAGCTTCTTCGCCATAGAATGCCTGTCTGACCTGTCGGGCGACATCGTTGAGGCGAAGGCCGAGGGCCTCTCCGCTGGGGAGGATATTGAGCTTGAATTCGCGTTTTCCCCTGCGGTTGTTGTCTGCGATATCAATGACGCCCTCGAACTTGGAAAGCTCTTCACGGATCATTGCGGAGGCAGCCTCCAATTCCTCGATATTGTTGCCCGTGATCTCTAGATCAATCGCATTTCCGGCTGTAGCGGAGATGGCTTGGAAGGTGACTTCGACGGCGCCAGGGATAGCTCCGGTGCGATTTCTCCATTCGGAGGCGAGTTCGAGCGCGGTGACGCTGCGTGTCGAAGCGGGTTGCAGTTCAATGGTGACCTCACCGAGGTGACTTGAGATGGGTGGGCCGCCCACGGCGCCGAATCCGACCTGTAGCGGCTGGCTTCCGCTCGATGCGAGCATGTGTGCCCAGACGGGGTCTCCATTGTTGTTCTGGTAGTCGTCGCGAATGGTGAAAGCGGCGTTTTCCAACTGCTTAATGGCTTCTCGTGTTACCTCGAAGGGGACCCCATTAGGCATTTCTACCTTGGCCGTGAGGATATCGGCTTCTACTTCGGGAAAGAACTGGAATTTGATATGTCGGAACGCGACCAGACTAACCACGATGATGAGGAGAGAGACAAACATGGTAAGTACCACGTAGCGGTGTTGGAGTGCTCGTGCGAGAAAGGGGCGGTAGTGGCGATCAACGAATTCTTCAAGCCCATTGGAAAACCGTCTCTGGAACTGGCGGAACTTGGATACGGGCGCCTTGGGATCGATCCGGGGAAGCATTGCAAGGTGAGCCGGGAGGATGAGTTTAGATTGGACGAGTGAAAAGAGGAGCGTCGGAATTACAATCCAGGGAATATTTGGCCAGATCTTGCCGCTCACACCGCTGAGGAAGAGCATTGGCGTAAATGCGACCACGGTCGTGAGGATGCCGAAGATGACGACGACTCCAACTTCGTGAGTACCCCGAGGGGCAGCAATCTTTGGATCTTCGCCCGTGCGCATTCGGCGGTAGACGTTCTCTCCAATAATGATGGCGTCATCGACCACGATCCCAAGGACGAGGATGAAAGCGAAGAGGGAGATCATATTGATGGAGATGCCCGTAAATGGCATCGTGGCGATTGCCCCGGCGAAGGAGACGGGGATGCCGACCGAGACGAGGACTGCGATACTGGGGCGGAGGAAGAGGGCGAGGACAATGAAGACAAGGAGGAGACCTGCGATTCCGTTTTTGGCGAGAAGGCGCATTCTACCGTCGAGAAAAACGGATTCGTCGCGCCAGACATCGAGCGTCACCCCGGGGGGCAGAATCTTGGGGGCCTCGTATCGGACAAAATTCGTTGCGGCGTTTGCAACGGCGAGTGTGTCCTGATTGCCTGTGCGAAAGACATTGATGATGGCGGCGTTTCGGCCGTCGAAGCTGGAATCAATATCGACCTCCTCGAATCCGTCGATAACCGTGGCGATATCGCGTAGTTTAACGACGGACCCATCGGGGCGAGTGACTACCGTGATGTCTTCGAAATCGGGAGTGCGATATTTTTTTGCGTCGGCGCGAAGGAGGATTTCACCTCCCTCGGTGCGAATGGATCCCCCGGGGAGGTCGAGGGATGAATCACGCACGGCGTCAGCAACTTGTTGAAGGGTGAATTCCAGTTCCCGGAGGGTCGTTTCAGAGACTTCAATGGAGATCTCATATGGTCGCACGTTAGCGATTTCCACTTGAGTGATTTCGGGAAGGAGTCGGAGTTCGTCACGGACGCGCTCTGTGATCTCTCGAAGAGTGCTTTCGTCGGTATCAGCAGAAACGGCGATGCTCAGCACTTGTGCTTTGATGAGCAGTTCCTCAAGGACGGGTTCTTCGGCGTCTTCGGCAAAATTCTCGATGGCATCGACGCGTGTTTTCACGTCGGTCATGACGTCGCGCACGTTGTATGAATCCTCGACTTCGATCATGACGGTGCCATTCCCGAGAGCGGCGATGGAGGTGATACGATCGATCCCATTGAGATCTTCGATGGCTTCTTCGATGGGCAGGATGATTCCTTTCTCGACCTCTTCGGGAGCGGCGTTGGGGTAGGGGACGGCGACCCAGATGGCGTCGACCGATGTCTCGGGAAAAATCTCCTTTTTTCGGCTATCCCATGTTTTCCATCCCATGAGAAGGATGAGAATCATGAGGAAATTCGCGGCGACGTGATTTTTGGCGAACCAATGAATGAGGCCTTCCATGATAGAGGATGAGGATTGGTATTGGAGTGGGTCAGGGTTGGGCGATTTCTTTCGAAGGGGTCGCGTTTGTTGTTTCTCCCGATGGCAATTCTTCGAGGATGCGGACGGGCATCCCGACGGTCGCGCTTTCGAGGGGTGTGAGGCAGACGCGATCCCCGGGCTTGAGGCTATCGGTCGAAAGAATCATGTCGGTTTTGCCGTCGAGACGGAGGATTGATACCTCTTGGAAACGGATTTTATCTTCATCATCGACGAGGAGAATTCGTCCGCCTTCGACGAGCGCTTTTCTTGGGACGCGGAAAACGTCTTCCAAGGTAGCGCCGGGGAGTTCTGCTTGGACGAAAAGGCCGGGTGTGAGGAGACCGGGGTGCACGATTCCTTTAGAATTTTCGAGAGCGTTGTTGATATTGATTTGGGCGACGACGTAGGCGGACCTGCTGGCGCGATCGATTTCCCCTTCACTGCGGATAATTTTTGCGGGCCACCTTTCTTTTCCGGTACCGGCGCCGATCACGAGGGTTGCATCTGCGGCGCTTTCCAAGTCGAGGAAAGTGTAGTCGGTCACGGAGACGGGAAGCCGCACTTCGAGGACATCCGTGGCGTAGAACTCGGCGAGGGGAGACCCGACGGCAACGTATGAGCCGAGATCGGTCGAGGTGGAAACCATTCGTCCGTCGTATGGGGCGACGAGGGAGGTGCGTTTTACATCGCGGGCTGCCTTGGCGACGGCTGCTTCCGCGGACTTGACCTGTTTGCGGGCGCTTTCGAGTTGGGGGGTCCGGAGTGTCAGTGGCGAAGGTTCTTTACCGGGAGAGAGTTTCTCCCAGTCCTTTTTGGCCTGGAGAGCGCGTGCTTCTTCGGTTTCCAGATTAAGTTTGGCTTGAGCGAGATTTGCTTCGGCGGTTGCAAGCGCAGCGTCGTAGTCGGAGCTATCGATCTGGAGCAGGGTGCCACCTCTCGTGAAGACTTGTCCGGGGTAGAAAGTTGGGAAGACTTCGACGACTTTTCCGGAGACTTCTGAGGTTGCCATCGTGCGCGTGAGGGGTTCCAAGATGCCCTGGGAGGGAATGGTGGGCTGGAAGTCCTCGGGTGAAACGGTGAGCACGCGCACGGCAGTTGCCGCTGTGTCGGGGCCTTGTTGTTTTGCTTCAGGCTTAAATATGTAGAGGAGAACGCTGATGGCGATCGCGGTGAGGAAGACGGAAATGCCCAGAACGAGGGGTGCTTTATTCGATCTCTTTCGACTGTGGATGGTGGGCGGTCGGGTCATGATTTTTTGGGTCGGAAGTCGCCGCCGAGGGCGAGATACAGGTTGATACGATTTTCGAGGCGAAGGCGACGAGCGGTGATGAGAAGGGAAGATGCCGTGAGCCGCCGGTTTTGTGTGGCGAAGACGGTCAGGAAGTCGCCGATACCGTTGGCGTATTCTTCGCGTGCTTGTTCATCAGCTTCGACGGCTGAATCGGCGGAGTCGGCGAGGGCGGCTTCGCGTCTTACGAGGTATTGCTCTATAGCGAGGGCGGTCTCGACCTCGTTGAAACCGTTGAGGATGATTTCCTGATATTGGGCGAGATCTTCTTTTTCCTCGGCGATACGAACATCACGTTCGGCGCGGAGTCGTCCCCCTTGGTAGATCGGTTGGAGGATATTTCCGGCGAGGCTCCAGACACCGAAGTCACTATTGAGGATTTCGCTGAGGTCTTCGCTCTGCGTACCGATTGTTCCTGTGAGGGCGAAGCGGGGGTAGAAGGCTTTGCGAGCTTCCTCAGTTCGTTGGCCGGCGGCGGCAAAGGCGCGTTCGGCGGCCATGAAATCAGGACGACGCATGAGGAGTTCCGAGGGGAGGCCAGCCGGTGGTTGGGGCGGCACATCGGGGAGTGTGCGTCGGCCTTTGATAGCGCCATCGGGATAACGGCCGAGAAGAATTTCGAGTTGTCTGGCGGTGCGGGCGACGTCTTCCCGGCGGGCTTCCAGATCTGCGCGAGCTCCGGCGGTGTCGGACATGGCGAGTCGAAGCTGAGCTGCGGTGGCCGACTCGTCACCTTGGCCGAGTTCGAAGCGGCTGCGAATGCTGTTTTCGGTGCTTTGGAACGCTTCGACGGTGGCTTGGGCAAGATTGGCTTGTTCGTTGGCCTCAATCAGGGCGAACCACGATTTGGCGACTTGAGCGGCGAGTGAAGTCTGGGCGGCAAGGAGGTCCGCCTGGGCGACTTGGATATCGGCGATGGCAGCTGATACGCCCGCACGAATGCGACCCCAAACATCGAGTTCCCACGTAACATCGACTGATGTTCCGAAGTTGTTGGAGAGGCTTGACGCCACGTTTGAGGAATCCACGTTTCCGTCGTCGCCACCCAAGGGGAAGCCGATGAAGTTTTGTTTGTTGCGAGCTCCTGAGAGGGTGGCTTCCACTTGGGGTTGAAGGTCGGCGCCGGTGCGTCGGGCGATTGCTTCGGCACGTTCGATACGGGCGGCTCCTGCCTGGAGGTCGAAATTGTGTTCGATGGCTTCATCCACGAGAGACTCGAGTGTTTTGTCGTTGAAGCGATCGATCCAAGCGTGATCGATGGGGGCTTCGGAGACGGAGGCCGACCACTCCTTTGGGACTTGCTCAGCGACCTCATCGACGCGCGAGTTTGGTGCGGTCGCGCAGGCGGCGAGGGTGAGAATCGTAATCAGGCTATAGAGAAAGTGCTTCACTTGTTTTCTGACACGGGAGCTTCAAATCCGCCGATGCAATAGTCGATAATGCGTGTGAGGAGGTCGTCCAAGGAGGGTTGGCCGGACTTACCGCCGGAGAAGGAATCAAGTGCTTCGATGTGCATGAGGCTTTGAACCAAAGTGCCGATCGAAAAGTAGAGGCGCCAGACAATGAGGTCGTGAGGAAGTTTGGGGAGGGCCCGAGCTGCGGCATCGGAGAAACGCTGAACGACCTCTTGGAATTGGGGGATGAGAGATTCGGGCATGCGGTAGTCGGGTTCCGCCATGCAGCGGCCCATCAAGCGGAAGAACATCTCCTCTGAGAGGTCGCTCTCCTTGATGGCGACGACGAGGGGACGGAGGAATGCGTCAAGAATATCGCGCGTGGCGATCGCGCTGTCTGGGGCGAGTTCGGATTCGAGCGAATCGAGGCGATGAAGGCGTTCGCGATTGATCGGGGTGACGATGTTTTCAATCACGGCATCAATGAGGGCATCTTTCGAACCAAAGTGGTAATTGACGGAGGCGAGGTTGACCTCAGCAGCTTGGGTGATGGCGCGGAGCGATACTTTTTCGAATCCCTCGGCGGCGAAGAGTTCCTCGGCGGCGAAGAGGATGAGGTCTTTGGTGGTTGGATCGGCGGCGGGGGCGGGCTCGGCGAGGTTCGTCTGGGAAGCGTGCATTTAAACGTATGTTTGAAACATACGTTTGAATCAATATGGCTTCAATTGCAAGGGTAAATTGCGGGGTTGGGCGCTGCCTTGTGGAATTTTAGGGACTATAAACTTTCAAAGGGGGATAACGTAGTCCTGCGAGAGCTCGGCCCGTTCCGGATGGTGCGGTCACTTTGCTATTCGCCAAGCGTCGAATTTTCCATGAGTTTAGTTGCGTCTATGGCGTTGGCCGTTCTTGTCTTTGGAGTTTCTGCATGCGTTGTGACATCATCGTCGACAGCAATCGGTTCCTTCGTAAGAGCTGGAGCGAACGAATATTCTGTTAGTGCCAAACTGGACGATCGGCTTGTCCACGGTGTCCTTGCATTTGCCATGGGTCTCACTCATGTCGAGCGGACTCTTGAAGTTGATTTGTATGTTGTAAACAGCGGAAGTGACCGCATCGAAGTGTACCAAGCAGGGCGAGAGGGGCATCTGCAGAGCGTTGATCCGAACCACAGAGTGCTGGTTTACTCCGGGTCACTCGACTACCTAGTTCGGGCCGGTCGACTTCTCTCGATGGGGCCGACAGGTGGAGCGTCAATGGTAACGCTAATTATTCACACCAGAGGGAGCCATCCTGGTCCTCTTGAAGGGTTGTCTGTTCGAATTCGCTACATGGATTCAATTTAGAGGATTGTCGGATAGGAAATTCGTTTCTGGGTCCGGGGCAATCTCCTCGGCACGACTGGATTGCTTTTTTGTGGAGTTTGAATGCAGTGGTGGCAATTGGTAGTGGGAGATTTCGCTTTAAGAAGATATCTCCACGTGATTTGCTGGCGGTGCGATGGAATTGCCGCTGGGAACCACGACCTTTTTGTTGCAGGAGACTGATTGCGTTGCAGGAATGCGTGAGGGGCTGAAGGATGGTGAGGTGGATTTGATCGTGACTTCGCCGCCTTATAATTTGGGAGTGGCGTATTCCGAATACAACGACGGGCAGGAGCGGGAGGCGTATCTGGGGTGGACCCGGGAGTGGGGGGCGGAGGTGAAGCGGGTATTGGCGGAGGATGGCTCTTTATTTTTGAATGTGGGGGCTAGTCCGAAGAATCCGCTCTTGCCGCATCAACTGGCCTTGCTGTTTTCGGAGTTATTTGTTTTGCAGAACACCTTTCACTGGGTGAAGTCGATTACTGTGGAGCGTCGGGATGGGGAGCAGGTTAGTGTGGGACATTTCAAGCCGATTAATTCGAAACGCTTTGTGACAGACTTGCATGAGCCGGTTTTTCATTTCACGAAGAAGGGGAACGTGCCGTTAGACCGATTGGCTTTGGGTGTACCGTATCAGGATAAGAGCAATATTGAGCGATGGGAGCACACCGAGGGGAAGGATTTACGCTGTCGCGGAAACACGTGGTTTATTCCTTATCAGACGATACAGAGTCGGGCCGGTGAGCGGCCGCATCCGGCGACTTTTCCGGTGCAGTTGGCGGAATGGTGTGTGCGCTTGGCGGGGAGAGCAGCGGCAGGCATCACGATGTTGGACCCTTTTCTAGGGATTGGGCATGCGGCGGTGGCAGCGGAGAACTTGGGTGTGGGGCGTTTCGTGGGGTATGAGATCGATGGGGAGTATTTGGCGGTGGCGTGCGAGAAGGTGGGTGTGACACCTTGAATCAAATTCCGGGATGTTGGTTGAGGCGGCGAGGAAAGAGTTCTAGGGTTCAGCTATGAACAACTTTTCATGGGATCAACAGTTCAAAGAGTTATTTGATCGCTGCTTGCCGCGTTATCGGGCGGGCGACGAGAATTATGGAGGTTACTATTCCGAGGAAGACGAGGTATTCCTAAGTGCGATTGGATACAAGCCGCGCGAGTTTTTTGATTTTGTCGAGGACTATGCGGATGAAGGATTGCCGTCATTGGAGGCGGCAATTCTCATTGCGGGCGTGCGGCGAGACTACTTGGATGTAGTGCAGCGAGGGGTGCGGAGTGATCATGAGATTAGATCAGATGATTTGCCAGCCCGTGATGCGGAGTTGGGGGGATATGAATGGTTACCTAGAATCATCATGAAAGCCCGCGGAAAGTTGCGAGGGGAACTTGATCCTGACATCATGTACTCCTGTGGTGGGGACCGAGCGTTTTTGAAGCGGCACGATTTTCATCCCGCGGAGTTTTTGCGTGTGGTCTGGGCGTCGGGAGATGATGATGCCAAGGTGTTGGAATGGGTTCAGCGGCGAGCGAAGGTATCGTAGGATGTTTTCGCTACGGTGGGTCACCTTTTACCAGATTTCGATTTGGTGTGGGGAGAGTCTGAGAGCAAAAGTGTCTCCATAGGTGACATCGGGCAGTTTTGGAGCAAGGACTTCAATGGTTGAGGGGGATTGGTGGTAGTCGGGTTTGGTATCTGGATGGGGATAGTAAACCAGGGCCTCCACGTAGGATCGGGCGTGTGGCGGTTTTAGTTGGCAATCGAAGAATGAGAAGTCTTCCGGTGGGAAGTCCGGGGTCCAGTCGATTTGTTTCAGAGTCAGCGTTGGTGAAACGGGTTTCCAGATATGGGGGGAGATGGATAGATTCAGGGTGGCGGTGTGGAGTCCGCGGGCGAGAAGATCGAGACCGTGTTCTTTAAAGAAGGGGATTTGGAGGGCGATGGTGCCTTTTGGAAAGCGGGGATCACCAGCGAGGCCGGAGGCGACGCGATGGCCTCTTGTGAGCGTGGCATTGAGCTGATGAGGAGGAGGATTACTCAAGTTCGGGACGTGGATCGCGGGAGAGGAGTTCACTGAGGGCGTCGCCAGCGGGTTTGTCATCGTAGATCACGGCGTGCACTTCGTCGATGATGGGAGTTCGCACATTGGTCTGATGGGCGCATTGGTAGACACTAGCCGTATTTCGCACCCCCTCGGCAACCATGCCGAGTGAGCGTTCGATTTCATCGGGGCTATGGCCCTTGCCCATCATGCGTCCGACGCGAAAGTTTCGGCTGTGCTCGGAGTAGCACGTGACGATGAGATCGCCGATGCCACTGAGCCCTTGAAAGGTTTCCGGTCTCCCGCCCAGGGCGACACCAACGCGAATCATTTCCGCGAGGCCGCGCGTGACGAGGGCGGCGCGGGCGTTGTCGCCTAGGCCGAGGCCTTCTGCGATTCCTGAAGCGATGGCGAACACATTCTTGATGGTGCCGCCGAGTTCGATTCCCGCGACATCATCGCTCGTGTAGGTGCGGAACCAGGGAAGGGTAAAAACGTCCTGAAGGGTTTGGGCGACGTCGGGGTTTTGCGAACCGATGACAGCGGCGGTTGGCATTTGGCGGGCGACCTCTTCTGCGTGGTTGGGGCCGGAGAGGACAGCAACGGGGTGTTTAGGAAACATTTCGGTTAGGATCTCCGACATGCGGTTTCCGGTCTCGAGTTCGATTCCCTTCGTGCAGGTGACGAGCACGGCTTGTTCACGGACTTCGAGAGCGGCGAGTTGGCGGGCGATGCCGCGGAAGGGCCCGGAGGGCACGACGAAGAGGATGAGGTCGGCGTTGAGGGATTCGGTGATATCGGTGGTAGCGGTGATGCCGGGCGGGAAGCCGACATCGGGAAGGTATTGAGGGTTAGCCTGTTTGTTATTGATTTGGTCGGCTTGTTTCTGGTCGCGTCCCCAGATCGTGGTGGGGAGTCCACGGAGGGCGAGGATGGTGGCGAGGCCGCTTCCCCAGGAGCCAGCTCCGAGGACGGTGGCATTTTCGATACTGATGCTCATGGATAGTGTGGTGTCCTGTGGTTCCCGGTTTGCATTCTCAAGAAGAGGCTAATGATAGGGCGCGAAGAAGAGCCACGAGGGAAGTTCGGTCAGGATTTCTTTTTCTCAAAGCGGTTTTCGGTTCCGGCGAAGAGCTTTTTGATATTGGATTTGTGTCTAAAGATGGCGAGGCAGGCGATGAGTGACGCGAAGATGAGGAGGGGGAAGTCTTGCGGGCCACGGGTAAACTGAAGCGCGGCGAGCGTAACAGGGACGGCGAGGGCGGCGAGCATGGATGCGAGGGAGACATACTTGAAAGAAAAGAACGTGGTCAGCCAGACAACCAGGGCGGCTAGGATGGGCAGGGGCATGAGGGCGACGAGGGCGCCGGCAGAGGTGGCGATGCCTTTTCCGCCCTTGAAACCGAGCCAGAATGTGAAGTTATGGCCAAGAATGGTGGCGAGGGCGACGGCGATGGGAATGAGTGAGCCGGAGCCGGAGCCGGGAAAGAGATTGAGAGCGGCGAGGGCGGGGGCGAGCCCTTTGAGGAAGTCGAGGATAAAGACGGTGATGCCGAGTGGTTTGCCCAATGTGCGGAGGACATTGGTGGCGCCGATATTGCCGCTGCCGTGTTTGCGGATATCGATGCCCCTCCATTTTCCGGCGAGATATCCGAATGGTGTGGCGCCGACGACGTAGGCGGCAACAATGGCGAGGATTGCGGTCATCATACGGGGGTCGAGGGGGAGCGGTGGACCGGATTAGGTGGGGGAGAGGTTGAGTCTTTTTGAGGAGAGGGCTCTTTCAATTTCGCTCAAGGGGAGGCAATTGATGACATCCTCTTTTGTCAGCCAACCTTTGCGTGCGAGGCGAACGCCGAAGAAGACATTTTGGAGGCCAGAGGCGCGGTGGGCATCGGGATTGATCGCGCACTTGACTCCCTTCTCTTTGGCGAGCTTCCACCAGCGCCAATCCATGTCGAGGCGCCAGGGGTTGGAATTGAGTTCGATGATCGTGTTGGTTTCGGCGGCGGCTTCGATGATGGCGGGGACATTGACGGCGTAGGGTTCACGTGAGAGGAGAAGGCGACCGGTGAGGTGGCCGAGCATCGTGATGTAGGGGTTTTCGATGGCGGCCATAATGCGTTCGGTCATATCTTTTTCGCCGAGGGTAAATGCTGAGTGGACGGAAGCAACGGCGTAGTCGAGTTCTGCGAGAATCGCATCATCAAAGTCCAGCGAACCGTCTTTGAGGATATCGACTTCGCTACCGGCCAGGAGTTTGAAGTGGCCATCAAAAGACTGATTGAATTCGCGGATTTCTTCGATTTGGGCGCAAAGGCGGGTTTCGCAAAGGCCGTTGGCTTGGACAGAGCTTTTCGAGTGGTCCGCGATGCCGAGGTATTGCAGGCCTAGTTCCATTGCGGCGTCGGCCATTTCTCGAAGCGTATTTTTACCATCGCTCGCGGTGGTGTGGCAATGGAAGGTGCCGCGTATATTTTCAAGGTTTATGATTGCGGGTAGGGTGTCATTTTCCGCAGCTTCGATCTCGCCGTTATTTTCCCTCAAGGCGGGATCGACGTAGGCGAGGCCGAGGGCTTCGTAGAGCGAGGTTTCGTCGTGAATCTCCGGCGGGTCTGGAGAGGAGTCGTCGAGAGGGGCGAGGCGGTACTCGTTGAGGGTGTATCCGAGTTGGCGGGCGCGGCCTCGAAGAGCAACATTGTGTTCCTTGCTCCCGGTGAAGTAGGCGAGGGTGAAGGGGAACTCATCATTTGTAACCACGCGGAGGTCGCACTGAGCCCCGTTTTCGGTGCGTATGCTGGATTTGGTGGGCCCATGGCTGAGGACATCGACGGTCCATTCGCCGTTGACGAAGAAATCCATGATGGCCTCGGGATTCTTGCTGGCGACGATGAGGTCGACGTCGTGGACAGTTTCTTTGGCACGACGATAGCTTCCGGCAAGTGCCGCGCGGGAGCAATCGGGGTGTTGGCGAATCGTTTCCAGCATGGATTCTGCCAAGGGTGCGATTTCTCCAAGGCGGAAGCGCGAAGCGTTCTTCTCAT
Organism: Verrucomicrobiota bacterium; assembly: GCA_039182965.1. Lineage (GTDB taxonomy): Bacteria > Verrucomicrobiota > Verrucomicrobiia > Verrucomicrobiales > DEV007 > JBCDBW01. The sequence goes on along the minus strand of JBCDBW010000027.1, from coordinate 20,318 downwards.
GGTATTCGATTGCCGCGAGTATTTTATCGACCCCTTTCGTGGCGAAGCCAGGAAGAGCAAGGACGCGACCGTCTTCGCAGGCTTCCTTGAGGGCGGGAACTGAATGGATGTCCAATTCGTTGTAGAGAACTTTGATCTTTTTGGGACCGAGGCCTTGAATCTCGAAGAGATCGAAGATGGTTTCGGGGAATTCTGAGCGAAGGCGGGAGTAATAATCGAGTTCGCCGGTGGTTACGAGCGTGACGATCTTGGCGGCGAGGGCGTCTCCGATCCCCTTGATCTTGCTGAGTTGGGCGGGATCATTCTCGGCCGCTTTCTGGACGATATCTACGGGATAGGTTTCGACGACTTCGGCGCCTGAGCGGTAGGCGCGGATTTTGAATGGGTTTTCGCCCTTCAATTCGAGGAGGAGGGCAATTTCATTGAGGATTTGCGCGATAGTTTCACGAGTGACCATAGGATTAGCGGGACGGGAAAGATGGTATGATTGAGTAGTAACCGCGGAGAGTGGGGGCGATTTCTCGGGCTTCCTTGCTATTTGACTTGGTGAAGCGTAAGATAGCAGATTCAACCCCGGACACGAGGCCAGACGGCAGAAAATAAGAGATGAGCACGAAATCGCGAGTGACGAAGAAGAAGCGGAAGAGCGCGCCTTTAGAGCGCGGAAAGAAGATGCTAGGAGCGGATATTCTTGTCCAATGCCTTGAGCGTGAGGGGGTCGAAGTAATTTTTGCCTATCCTGGTGGTGCTAGTATGCCGATCCATCAGGCATTGACCAAGACGGACAAGATCAGGACGATCTTGCCTCGGCATGAGCAGGGGGGTGGATTTGCGGCGGAGGGATATGCGCGGGCCGCGGGTAAAGCGGGGGTTTGCATGGCGACCTCCGGGCCTGGAGCGACGAATTTGATGACGTGTTTGGCGGACGCGTATTTGGATTCGACGCCGATTGTGGCGATTACCGGCCAGGTTTATCAGCATTTGATTGGGCGCGGGGCGTTTCAGGAGACCGATTTTTTTGGGATGACGCTGCCGGTAGTGAAGCACAGTTATTTGGTGACGGATATCAATGACATTCCGCGCATCGTGAAAGAGGCTTTTCACATTGCGCAGTCTGGCCGTCCGGGGCCGGTTGTGATTGATGTGCCGAAGGATGTTCAAGAGGGCACGGCGCAACCGGTATTTCCGCGCAAAGTGGCGATGCGGGGGTATACGGCAGAGCGTGACTTAGACGAAGTGGCGTTGAATGAGATACTGGGGATGATTGATTCGGCGGAGCGTCCGATGATCTATTGTGGAGGTGGCATTATCACAGCGGACGCGCATCGCGAGCTGAGGGAATTTGTCGAGCGATCCGGGATTCCCGTGGCGACGACCCTTATGGGGATCGGGGGTTTTCCTGAGACGCATGAGTTGAGTTTGAAATGGTTGGGGATGCACGGAACGGTTTATGCAAACAACGCGGTGAACGAGGCGGATTTGTTGTTGGCATTAGGAGTGCGCTTCGATGATCGGGTGACGGGGAAAGTGGAGAAGTTTGCCGAGCATGGGACCATCGTCCATATCGACATTGACAATTCCGAGATCAACAAGAACAAGGCGGTGCGGTTGCCGATATTAGCGAATGTACGGGAGGCATTGGCTCGCCTGAACCAGTTGCTTGAGAAGAGTGGGCGTCGGAGGGTGAAGAAGGGCTATGACGCGTTCCCGAAATGGTATGAGCAGATTGGGGAATGGAAGCGGGATTTCCCGATGACGTTCGAAGATACCGAGGACCAGATTCAACCACAGCATGTGGTGCGTCGCTTGTTCGAATTGACCAAGGGAGATGCCATTGTCACGACCGGGGTGGGTCAGCACCAGATGTGGGCCGGGCAGTATTATGATTTTGATGAACCGCGGCGATTCATCACATCAGCAGGTTTGGGATCAATGGGGTATGGGTATCCTGCGGCAGTGGGAGCGAAGGTGGCGTATCCGGACAAGGAGGTTATCGACATTGATGGCGATGGATCGTTTTTAATGAACCTGCAGGAGTTAGCGACTGCCAAGGTAGAAAAAATCGCTGCGAAGGTGCTCATATTGAACAACCAGCATTTGGGAATGGTGGTGCAGTGGGAGGACATGAAGTACGACAGCAATCGGGGGCACACCTATTTGGGCGATCATGATTCGCGGTATGATCCGAAATACAAGCGTGAGGAGCATATCTACCCTGACTATGTGAGCTTATGTAAGGGATTTGGGGTGACTTGCGAGCGCGTTATCCACAAGAAGGATTTGGATGCCGCCATGAAGCGGATGCTGGCGTCGGATGAGCCCTATGTATTGGACGTAATGGTGCCGTACACCGAGCACGTTCTGCCGATGATTCCGGGTGGTGGAACTTATAAAGACATCATCACGGAGAACGTGCTAAAGAAGCGCAAGAAGCGGTAGAAAGGGATGAGGGGGGAAGGAATGGGTTTTTCACGCTCGGGGGCCCGGACCTTTTCTGTTGAAGGAATGCATGCGGGCAATTGACTCGGGCGCCTGATTCCTCCACGTTGGTTGACGGTCGTGAAAGTGTGTCGGGATTATGTTATCTGACAGAGACTACATGGGGCCCCGCGGCTCTGGCAAGGCGGGTGGGGTATCCCCCGTGGCGGTTATTATTTGGGCGAACATAGCCGTTTTTCTACTTCAGCATGTCTTCGACGTGTGGGTAACGGTAACAATTGACCCACAAACGGGTGCGGCGGTCAAGACTCTGGACGGGGCGGTGAGTTGGGCGGGTCTTAAGGTGGGGAAGATTTATTTATTGGTCACGAGCATGTTTGTGCATGGGGGGATCATCCACATTTTGGGCAACATGCTGATTGTGTATTTTTTCGGGACGCGTCTCCTGGAGTTTTTCGGACCGAAGCATTTTCTTGGCGTGTATTTTGCGGGGGGGATTTGCGGGGCGCTTCTCCAGCTAGCGGCTAGCCCGGGGACTTCCTTGATCGGAGCATCGGGTGGGGCATTTGCGTTGGTATGTGCGTTTGCAACGATCCTGCCTCAGATGGAGATCGTGGCGGCTTTGTATTTCGTGGTTCCAGTGCGCTTGAAGATGAAGTGGCTGGGATTTGGATTGGCGATCGGTTCTCTGCTGCTAGCGGGAATGAAGCATGCCTTTGGAATCTTTGCTGAATACGGGCATCTGGCGCATTTCGGTGGTTGTGTGTTGGGGTGGTATTACGCAAGGGTGTTGGGGTATGGAGGAACGCCGCTGCCTTTTTTTGGTTTGAATGGGCCCAAAGCAAAGCGGGCATCATCTCCGCAGCGGGTGTCACCCGGGGGCTTCAAGCGGCGACCGGCTCGGTTTCGCACGATGAAAGTTCGGGACGCTTCTACTACGGTTCCGGCGAATGGGCTGAAGGAGCAAATGGATCAGGTTTTGGACAAGATCAATCGTGAAGGATTTCAGAGTCTTACGGCGGAAGAAAAGCGCATCCTTGAGCGGGGTAGTGAATTGATCAGTCGGCGTCGGGGCAAGTGAAACGGGAGGGGGTATGAGCAAGCGCGACCACGGGGTCTTGGTGATTCGGTCAGTGTTGGTAATTCTTTTTGTGTTGGCCCTTTATGTGAGTGCGCGGAGCGGTGTGGTCTTGGCGAAAAAGCATCTGCCTCTCAAGTCGGTTGAAGCGCGGTATCCGATTGGCGAGCGGCTTGAAGTATCGTTTTCGGAGGATGCCCCATTAGTCGCTGCGTTTTCTCCTAAGGTGATACGCGATTATTTTTTTTCAGCTGATGCGGGCACCCTTGAGGAGGGAGCGGAACAACGAGAAGGGATATGGCATATGACGGGCCGTTTGGAGTTGGAGTTTGTGGGTGAGGACATTGACTTGGGTGAAGTACGATTATTGAATGGACGGAAGGCCGGTGAGGTGATGTGGGTTCATCTGCGTCAACTGCCGCCGCAGGATGCCGGGAACGGGGAGTTGGAAAAGTGAGTGAGGAGAGCGATCAAAGGCCCGAGGGCACAGACGCTTGCAGGCCTCGCAAGGTTGTTTGGCGAATTTGCAAGTGTCTTGGGGCTCTGTTGTTGATTATTTTGTGCGGCTTGCTATCGGCGTGGGGAGCTTTGAACTTTGCGCTGAACTCGGAGAAAGGCCGATTAACGGTTTCGAGCCAGGTGACGCGGATGGTAGGGGTGCCATTGGAGTATGATCGCGCGAGCTTTTTGCCGTGGGGTGTGGTTCGGTTGAAGGGCGTCAAGATGGCCGTTGTGGAAGAGCAAGATCAGCTGCCACCCTTTCTTGCCTGTCGTGAATTGGAAGTGAAGGCGGCACCTCTGTCGTTTTTTCATCGCAACGTTAGAGTGACGCAGGTAGCGCTGAAGAATCCGGTTTTTTCGGTAGTGCGAAACGAGCGTGGCGAGCTACGGCTTCCTGCTTTTTTTCAGGAGTGGCCATCGTCGACCACTTTGCCTGAAAGTGATCGCTTGGAAAAGCCGCAGAATATGGGGCTAGGAAACGAAGCGGACCGCATTGCGATGAAGGAAAGTGTCGAGCGACCAGCGCCGGAGGCGCAGAGTGGGCACACTGAGACTAAGGTGGAGAGGGAAGATGGTGGCGTGGAGGCCGAGAGCGTTGCGGTGGCCTCCACAGAGGTGCGAGAAAGCATGGATGAAGAATTGACCGTGATGGAGGAACAGGGGGGAGAGGTGGTCGCGGTTGAGAAGAAGGAGGATTCGGGTGGGCTGGTGACGAATGGGATTCTTCGGTCCGCGAAGAAGAAGGACGAGGCGATGGATCGGGGAGAGGGGGTGCGCGCGGTCGAACAGGGGCGTCAGCGAAGTCCGTTGATCGTGCGCTTCGGCGCGCGCAACTATTACTTTGGGGATTTTGTGATTAGCGAGGGGGCGTTTCAGTTTTTGAGTTTTGATGAACGACCGCTACTGGAGGTGAGTGGCATCGACTTATCGGTAGGGATGGGGGGGATTCCTCCCGAAGGTGGTGAGTTTAACGCCGCCAAGGCGATTGTGTTCGGGCAGATTGAAGTGAAGAATCTTCGGTCGCCCATTTTTTCCGACGGGTCCGCGGTGGTATTGAGTCAGCTTGAGGGTGATTTTCGCGGCGGTCAGATTGAAGGGCGAATTGACGCGAACTTTTTGGCGTCGGGTTTGCCTTTTCTTATGGGGCTTCAGTTTCGTGAGATTCCGATGGAGTTCGCCTCGGAACTCTTCGGAGGGAAGATTACCTTCAGCGAAGGATTTATGACGGGACAGATTCAGATGTTGGGATTATTGCGGGCGCCAGGGACGTATCAGGGTCGGGGGAAGGTGCGCGTCACGGGAGCACGTTTGGAGAAGAATCAGTTTTTGGGTCGTGCGGGTCCTGAGGCGGGCGTGGAGTTGCTCGAAGGTTTCGGATTTGAGGATATGTCGTTAGGATTTATCCTGACGCAAGGGCAGGTTCTTGTTGAGGAACTTAGCGTGGTGAGTCCTGATCTTTCGCTTTCTGCGCGAGGGTATGTGGGATTGAGTGGAGCACTCAATTTGGCGGCGCGGGTGTATATTAGTGAGCGGGTTTACAACGGAGCGAAAGCGCTTGAGGATCGGATGGGTCAGCGGGGCTCTTTTGGGTTCAAGGCCTACCGGGGGAGCAGCCGGTTTTACCGCGATTATTCCGTCCAAGGGGCGCTGTTTGGTCCCACGATCGATTTTCTTTCAGGCGGACCGCAGATTGATGTGGCCGGCATTCGCGATGTTTTGGTTCGGCTATCCTATGTGCCGGAGGACGACGAGGCAGAGTTGGATGAGAAGTGAAGGAGGTCGATTATGAGGGTTATCGCCGGGGTTGCGAAAGGGACGAAACTGCGTGCACCGCAGGCGGGGAGTCGACCCACGGCTGACCGTGTTCGGGAGGCAATTTTTTCGATTCTGGGGGAACGGGTGCCGGGCGCGGCGGTCTTGGATTTGTATGCCGGTTCAGGGGCCTTGGGGATTGAGGCGCTGAGTCGAGGAGCTGCGAGCGCGGTCTTTGTAGAGGGGGATCGTCGGGCAGCTGGCGTGATTGAGACGAATCTCGGTGCAGCCCACCTATCTAATGGTAGTGTGCATGTTGTGTTGGTGAAGCGCTTTCTCCGAGATGGGGGGAAGGGAGCAGGTCCTTTTGATTTGGTGTTTGCGGACCCGCCGTATTGGAAGCGTGAAGGGGACGAAGATCATATTGGCCAACTTCTAGTGGCGAAGGGATTTTGCGACATGATCGCAGCGGATGGAGTGTTGGTGCTTGAAGGACGTCGGGGAACACGGGACGTGGTGACGGATGGATGGCAGGTTATCGATCGTCGAGGATATGGGGAGACGGAGGTGTTGTTTTTGAAGGAGAAGAAGTCATGAGTCTTCCGGCGGTGTTGACTTTATACAACCTGCTTCTGCCGATTGGGCTCTTACTTTCTTTACCGGGGCATTTGATGAAGATGGTACGTCGTGGCAACTATGGGACGAACTTCATGCAACGGTTCGGCCGTTTTCGGCCCGAGGTTCGCGAGCGCCTAAGGGGGGGATGTGATTTTTGGATACACGCGGTGAGTGTGGGGGAAGTATTGATTGCGCGGAAGTTGATTGAAGAGATCGAGCGCCGCGACGGGGCCCTGCGCGTGGTACTATCGACGACGACCTCTACGGGGTACGCTTTGGCGCGGGCAATGGAAAACGAGCGCCTTACAGCGATATACAACCCGCTCGATTTTCGTGGAGTGGTCAAACGAGTTCTAGCCCATGTTAAGCCCCGTTTGCTGGTTTTGGTAGAGGCAGAAGTATGGCCGAATCTCGTGTCGCGGGCGAAAGTGGCACGAATTCCGGTGTACTTGGTTAACGCGCGGCTCTCGGATCGTTCCGAGGCAAGATACAAGCGGTTTCGCGCCTTCGCGGGTCCAATATTTGAGCAATTGGACGGGGTGTTTGTGCAGAGCGAGGAGGATGAAGCCCGGTGGGAGGGGTTGGGCGTGCCCATGAATAAAATCGGGCGGATGGGTAGCATCAAGTTTGACGTCGCGGGACGCGGCAGGACGCGGGAGCGAGCTTTTGGTGATATACTGGAATACTTTGAGGATGGCGGCGCTGGGAGGCGGCCAGTTTTTTTGGCGGGCAGCACGCATCCTGGCGAGGAAGGGTTGCTTGCCGCGGCGTATCTCAAGCTGCGCGAGACTCACCCACGCTTGCTATACGTCGTCGTGCCTCGACATGTTGAGCGGACGCGTGTGGTGATGGAAGATCTGTCGGCGGTTGGATTGAGCGGCGTGCGACGCACAGAGCTAGAGGGGTGGGGCGAGCGAAGAGATAACGGCTTCAATGGGAAGGCTAATTGCTGTTTGGTTGTCGATACGACAGGGGAATTGCGTGATTGGTATCGAGAAGCAGATCTGGTTGTGATCGGGAAGAGTTTTTTAGCGACAGGGGGGCAGAATCCAGTTGAGGCCATCATTGCGGGCAAGCCGGTTTTTTTGGGGCCCCACATGGAGAATTTTTCATGGTTGGTGGAGCGATTGGTGAAGGCGAGAGCGGTGGAACAGGTCACTGGAGCGGAGGAGCTTGAGCTTCGGGCTGAACCGTACCTTAGAAATCCAAAGGAAGCGCTTGCGATGAGTGAGCGGGCGGAAACGGTTTTGGCGGAACATGTTGGGGCGACGAAGCGAACCGTGGATCGGCTTGTTGTGGTTTTGAGCGGGAGAGAATTTTCGCCCTGAATCGAAGTGGGGCTGGGTTATCTCGAGGCTCTTGGAAGGAGGGAGGAATGGATTTGATTTTTTTACTTGGGTGTATATTGTCTCGAGAAATCGGTTTTGTGACGACCCGTTCGTCTAGTGGTTAGGACACCGGGTTTTCATCCCGGCAACAGGGGTTCGACTCCCCTACGGGTTGCTTTTTTGGGGCCTCACATGGTGGGGGCCCTTTTTATTTGGGGGGAAGAGAGGTCCCGCGAGGAGCCGAGGTGGTGACGTTTAGGATTTCCATAATATCAAATAGTCTTGATAAAATGGATACTTCCTGTAAGATAGTGGCAACCTGTCTTGTGTTCGCGCCATGAAGTTGATTATCCATGCTCTTTGTCTCTCTTGTCTTTTGGTTGCAGTTCCTTTGTTTTTTTCGTCATGTGGGGATCAGCAGCAGGGGGCGGTGAAGCGGCTGCATGGGAAAGACTTGAAGTTCACTGTCAAAGATTTTCATGCCTCGGCGGGACAGGGAGACTTGGAGGGGGTGAAGGACTTTGTCGAAGCAGGAATGGATGTTGACGTTCCAGACGAATCCGGATCGACGGCGCTGATACGGGCGGCGGAGAACAACCGGCCGATGGTGGTGGCTTTTCTTTTGGAGAAGGGTGCCAATCCTGGGATTATTGGTCCGAATCGGCGGACTGCGTTGATAGGGGCGTCGCAAACGGGGGCGGACGAGGTAGTGCGTCGATTGTTGAAGGCGGGGGCGGACCCCTATCAGCAGGACGTGGATGACTGGAGTGCGCTCACCTTGGGCGCCTACAAGGGGCATGTAGAAGCAGTCAAGGTTTTAGCGCCGAAGTCGAATGATCTACTGGATGATGCGTTGCTGGTTTCTGCGTTTGAGGGGAGTCCGGAAGTCATGGATGTTTTGCTCAACCACGGTGCTTATGTGAATGCGCGGAGTCCGAACAATCAGACCGCGCTAATGATTGCCGCGATGAATGGGCATGAGGACGGTGTTCGCTTGCTTTTACACAATGGTGCGAATCGCTATGCGTTGGACAGCGAGGAGCAAACGGCGGCGAACGTTGCTGAGCGCAACGGTCACTATGCGATTGCGGAATTGTTGAATTTACCACCGAGCATGCAGGACGAAATGTTTTTGCCGCGTGGCGACGACTTGGGGGGTGTGGAACAAGGCTTGATGGAACTTGCCTCCGAGGAATTGACAGCGAGCGAGGGACTGGGGGACGACTCAGAGCAGGATCGGGTGATATCTGCGCGGACAGGGATAGGGCCGATTGTGGTGCCGGAAGTGCTATCCGAGGGGGCGGTCGCAGGGGCGGACGGTCCTCCGTCTGCCGCGGTAGAGCAGGCATCGCCAGGTGGGATGCATGCCAAGGCGACTCTTGAGCGCGCCTTGGTGGCCCTCGAGGGTGAGCACGAGAAAGAGGGGATGGTCGCTGACGCGGTTTTACCTGGTTCCTCGAATGTGAGGGCGGTTGCAGAGCATGCCGCTGGGCCAGTGCGTGGGCGTTCAGTCGTCGCGAAGGCGGGCGTCGAATCGACGCGGGTAAGTAGCGGCCTTGCGTCGGAAGTGCCAAGATCCGGTTCCCGTTCTACCGGAATCAGCACGCGTCAACCGGAGCGGGTGGATGGTTTAAAGCTGGTTTCGGTTCCTGCGTCACCGATCAGTGCGACATCAGTGGGCGGGAGTCCGGCAATTGAAGGAGCGTTGGTTGGGGCGGCAGACGAATCGAGTGACAGGCCAACGGAAAAACCGTTTCGTATGACCGACTATCGAGAGCAGCATTTGCCAGTGATGTTGAAGTCTGTCGAGGGTGAGCGGGCGGAAGTGCGGGTTCTATACCGTCAGGAAACGCCTGTGGCGGTTCGTGCGGGCGAGATGATTGCGGACACGGGTCTTGAAGTGTTGAAGTTCGAAAAGAAGTTTGCAAACAGCAAGCAGGGGGCGGGACAATTGGTGGACGTATCGCAGATGGTCGTTATTGATCATGACAGTGGTGAGAAACATTTGCTGGTGAAGGATTTGCCGGCAAAGTCGTCTGAGACGTATGCGGTCATGAGTTTAGATGGATCGGGACAGAGTTATGACGTTCGGATTCATGATGAATTCACCACGCAAACCAGTGATGGTGAAGAGCGCTTTCGGGTAATCGACGTGCGTCCGACCCAGGTGGTGATCCAGAACCTGTCGACCGAGGAGCTTTACACGATCCCTCGGGCGGCTGCTGCGATGCGTTAGCGGCAGAGCGGATCAGATCGTGGTTCCCGAGGGGATGACTGCATTTTTGGGGACAACCACTATCCCGTCGCGGATAAAGAACGAGTCAGCGTCGACATTCTCTGGTTTCCCCTCGGGGCTGATGACACAGTGTTCTCCGATTCGGGCGTTCTTGTCGATGATGGCCTTGTCTATTGTGCAGTTCTTTCCGATGCCGAGAGCGGGTTCGCCTGGAGATGTATGGCTGCCACTAAGGTCGAAGTAGTCAGCCCCCATCACAACGGTATTGGTGACGCGTGACCCCTCCGCGACAATGGAGCGGACTCCGATGATGCAATTTTCGATATACGCGCCTGAGATGATGGTTCCGTCGGAGACGATGGTTTGCTTGATAGCGGCTTCGTTGATTTTGCTCCCCGGGAGAAACCGAGGGTTCGTGTAAATCTGGCCGCGCGGATCGAAGAAATCGTAAGGAGGGATCAGCTTACAGAGGTCGAGATTGGCCTTATAGAACGCGCGGATGGTGCCGATATCTTCCCAGTATCCCTTGAAGACGTAGCTGTGGACATGATGTTGTTTAATGCAACTGGGGATAATGTTTTTTCCGAAGTCGTTGAGTTCGTTATCGAGGACTTTTTCCAAGACATCCCGATTGAAGAGGTAGATGCCCATGGAAGCTTGGAAGGCTTCTTCCTTTTCGGGCAGATCGTATTTTTTCAGCATGGCGGGCGGCATGCGCAGTTTCTCGAGGATCTCAGCGTCGCGAGGTTTTTCCTCAAATCGATTGATGGTGCCCGCGGCATCGGTTTGCATGATACCAAAGCCTTTGGCTTCCTCACGGTTGACGGGGAGGGTGGCGATGGTGAGGTCGGCACCGGCTTCCAAGTGTTCTTTGATGACGCGTCGGAAATCGAGGTTGTAGAGCTGGTCGCCGCTGAGGATGAGGAAGTATTCGTATTCGCGACGAAGGAAATAGCGCAGGTTTTGTCGAACTGCATCGGCAGTTCCTTGATACCATTGGGCGCCGGTGGGTGTTTGTTGGGCGGCGAGGATTTCGACAAAATCATCTCTGAACCCGTCGAATTTGTAGGCGCTATTGATGTGGCGATGGAGGGAGGCGCTATTGTATTGGGTAAGGAGGTAAATTTTGGCGAGGCCTGAGTGCAGGCAATTGCTAATGGGGATATCGACGAGTCGGTATTTGCCGGCGAGGGGGACGGCGGGTTTAGAGCGATCTTTTGTGAGTGGGAAGAGGCGGGTTCCCGCGCCGCCGCCCATGATGATTGATAGAGTGTGCTTGGTGGCGTGAGTGACGTTTGGAGAGTCCATCTAATCGTTGATGGTTTCATGGATTAAGTGGTCTGACGAGCGGAAAGGCGGGGCGAAATTGTATTTTGACTGATTATAGAAAGTGCGGAACCTTTTCCGTCTTCATTTATGTGCGGCATCATTGGTTACATCGGCAATCAGCAGGCGGTACCCATTCTTTTGGATGGTTTGAGTCGCCTCGAGTATCGTGGGTATGATTCGGCGGGTTTGGCGATTGCATCGAACGGGGGTGTGTCGTTGAGGAAGTGCGCGGGGCGGATCAACAGTTTGCGTGAAATTGTGGATAGGGACACGCCTTCGGGTTCGGCTGGAGTGAGTCACACCCGTTGGGCGACTCACGGGGAAGCGACAGATGACAATGCGCATCCGCATTTTGATCAGTCGGGGCGATTGGCGCTCGTGCACAATGGGGTGATTGAGAATTACCAAGAACTGAGGGATGATCTTACGGGGGAGGGGCACGAATTCGTCTCGCAGACCGATTCCGAAGTTTTAGCGCATTTGATCGGGCGGCATTATGACGCGGAAGGAGGAGTCCACGGAGACGCGCGGTTGGGACGTGCCGTGAGGGAGGCCTTGAAGGAGGTTTCGGGGACTTATGGGATCGCGGTGATGCATGCGGATGTTCCGAAGGTTATCATGGGTGCACGCTTGGGGAGTCCTTTAGTAGTGGGGTTAGGGCGGAACGAAAATTTTCTTTCCAGCGACGTGGCAGCGATCGTTGCGCACACGAGTTCGGCTATTTATTTGAATGACTATGACATCGTGACCTTATCTGAGGAGGGATACGAAGTCGATTCGATGGGTGACGAGGCGGCATCGGTCGAGGTAAGTCGTGTTGATTTCAACGAGGGAGACGCGGACATGGGTGAGTTTCCGCACTTCATGTTGAAAGAGATTTATGAGCAACCGAAGGCGATCACGAACGCCCTGCGCGGCCGTCTTTCGCGCGACGACGCGACCGCGAAGCTGGGTGGGTTAAACATGAGTCCCCAGGAATTGCGGGATGTGGATCGGATGGTGCTTTTGGGCTGTGGGACGGCGGCACACGCTGCGATGGTGGGGGAATATATGATTGAAGCGCTTGCACGGGTTCCGACCGAAGTGGAGATCGCAAGTGAATTTCGGTACCGGAACATGCCGACGGGGCGTAACACGCTTCTTTTTGTAATCAGTCAGAGTGGTGAAACGATCGACACATTAGCTGCTATGAGGGAAGGGCAGCGGAAGGGGCATCGGGTGTTGGGGATTTGCAACAATGTTGCAAGCACGATTGCCCGTGAAAGTGATGGGGGGGTTTATATGCATGCCGGTCCCGAGATTGGAGTGGCGGCGACGAAGTCTTTCACTTCCCAGGTCGTCATCATGAACCTGCTGGCGCTTTTGTTAGGGAGAATGCATCATTTGTCGGTGAGCAAGGGGCTGGAATTGATTGATGAGTTGCAGTCACTGCCGGAGAAAGTGGAAGAGACCTTGAAACTGGACTCGCATATCAAAGAGATTGCTTTGAAGTACGCCGATGTGGAAGGGATGTTATTTTTGGGCAGGCAGTTCAACTATCCGGCTGCACTGGAGGGGGCGCTCAAGATGAAGGAGATTACCTATATGTTCGCTTCCGGTCATGCGAGTGCTGAGTTGAAGCATGGGGTGATTGCCTTGGTGAATGAGAGTCTGCCTTCCGTGTTCATTGCGCCGGACGATACCGTTTTTGAGAAAAACGTCAGCAACATCGAGGAGGTGAAAGCGCGCAAGGGGCCGGTCATCGCCGTGACCACGGAGGGACGGGCTGAGATGGAGCGGGTAGCGGACGACGTGATTTATATTCCCCGTTGTGCGGAGCACGTCAGCCCGGTTTTGGCGACGATCCCTCTCCAGCTACTATCCTATCATGTAGCTGTGGCGCGCGGCTGTGACGTGGACAAGCCGCGGAATTTGGCGAAGAGCGTGACGGTGGAGTAGGGTTGCGGGGCGATTGATAATCTGCTAAAAGGATCGGTTGAGAAGGTGGCGCCTCCAGGAGGGGTGGACGAAACAAGTGTAGTCTGGGAAATATTTTGAATTTGGAAGAAGAAGAAGCCGAGGCGACGATTCTTGGGGAGCGAGTGGTTCAGTTTTCGGTATTTGTTCAGAATCGTGTAGGAGCTCTACTGTCGATCGTGCGCCTACTGAAGGAAGCGTCCGTAGAGGTTCTGGGACTGAGCGTCCACGACTCGGTGGATGTGACAATTGCGCGGATTGTTGTGAGTGATCCGGATACGGTCGGGACGCTGTTCATTGAGAAGGGAATTCCATATGGGACGGTCGAGTTGACGGTTGTAGAGCTACCGGAGGCATCTGCGAGTTTAGGATCATGCCTTGCAGCGCTGTTGCAGGCAGAGCTGAATGTGAATTTCGCCTATCCATTGTTAACGCGACCGGAGGGTAAGGCTTTGCTTGCTTTGTCAGTGGACGATCCAGAGGTCGCTGGATCGATTCTGCTGAAGTGTGGATTCCGTCTGGTGAACCAGCAGGACTTGAGTCGATAGGACCTTTTAGCACGCGATGTTTCGGGCGCGAAGGTGCACGAGGAGGGCTTCGTGATCGTCGTGGTCATAGTGGAACGTATCGAGGCCGGCGCCGATACCGGCAATGACATTGGCGTGAAGATCGTCGATATAGATCGTGTTCGAGGGCACGAGTTGAAATTTGTCGAGTGCGATCTGGTATATTTCAGGCTCTGGTTTTTCCGATTGAGCGGCGTAGGAGTAGACGCCATCCTCGAAGTGGGCGAACACGGGGAATGATTTGAAGATGTATTCCATGTGCAGACCGCTGGTATTGGACAGAATATAAAGTCGGTGGCCGGCTTGAGAGAGGGACTGTATGAGTTTGACCATGGGGGGATTGGGTTCGAAGATTTCGCACCAGATTCGAGCGAACTCGTCACGAGAAGTTTGAAAGTCGAGGATGCGTATGGCTTCTGTAATGAAGGTTTCGTCGTCGATTTGGCCGGACTCGAGTTGTTGTTTGACGGCTTGGATGGACGGGAGGATGTCTTCGTGGCTGGTAGCTGAGCGGCCGGCGAGGGCCTTCACGGCGGGTGAAAAGTCGAACTTTAGTATGACGTTTCCGATATCGAAGAGGAAGTCTTTAGGCATGGGAAGGGAGGTTAGCAATCGGGCAAGGGGAATCAAGTGGGAAGGCGTGGCCATAAATTTTAGAATTATCATATTAAATACTCAATTCCATGGAAATGCTTGATTTTTAAGCTTTCCAAAGTAGTCTGTGCCTAATTGTTCATATTGAATGAGGGGGGGCCTTTACTCGTTGATTTTACGTTCGATCCGGTGGTTGATGCCAATGGTTGTGCTGGCTCTACTCGTGTCTTGGGTGGGTAGGCGGGGAAGTGCTGAAGGTCATCGTGAAGGGTATCTTCCTCATGAGACGGTAGTGGCCGGATTTGGAAATGGGCGGAATCGCAATTTTGGTTGGCGAGGTGATTATCGATCGGCCCCTCAGAGAGTTTCCCGAGAGGAGGAACCGGCCTCGGGGTTCGAGCAGCCCTCTTTGTTTCGATTGTTTTCGAAACGGAATGAGCGCGAACACGACGGGTCGAAGGAAATCGTGGTGAAGAAGTCCGGTATGCGATACGCCGTTGACTTTAACAAGCCGCATTCGCGGTGGGAGTATCTGAGTCGATCTGTGCGCAAGCAAATTGATGGTGCCGCGGTTTCTCGCAACCGCTGGAAGTATCTCGTGATTCACAATAGCGCGACTGAGCGTGGGAATGCTGATGTATTTGACTATTATCATCGCAATGTGAAGGGAATGCGAAATGGCTTGGCGTATCATTTTGTGATTGGGAATGGCACTTATTCCGGAGACGGCGAAGTGGAAGTTGGCGAGCGCTGGATAGAGCAGATGGCTGGGGGACACATGCGGAGTTCTGCTCAGAATGAGGTAGCGCTTGGGATTTGTCTTGTAGGAGACTTTGACAAGAGCCCGGTCCACACAGCGCAGCTCAAAGCGTTAGACGAGTTGATAGACTATTTGCAAGGAAAGACAGGTGTCTTGGCGGTAACGACGCATCGTGAGGTTAAAACTGGCCCGACGACGTGTCCGGGGAGGTATTTTCCGCGGAGTTTGCTAGCGGACGCGAGGGCTGTCATGGAACTGAGGGAGCTTGCGGCAGAGTTGCCGCGGCATCGGGGGCATGATTTGGTGGCTGGTTCAACTAGTTATGACCCGATGGTGCTGTTGCCGGGAGCGTGGGAGACGCGCGGTGGTGTGGGAAATGATTGGTGGATTGAGGCTTTGAGTGGCGGTAAGCTTGAGAGCGGTTCATGGGGCCGCTGATTTAGAATGCGCATTGGGGTTACGGGCTGCACAGGGTTTATTGGTCGGGAACTGACTCGAGCGGCAATCCGTCGTGGGCATGACGTGGTGGGTTATTCTCGGCGAAGTGATGTTCGTGTGCCGGGTGTGGAATCGATGCGTGCGTATGATCTTGAGGGCGGGATTGATGTCGGAGAATTAGATGCGGTTGTTCATTTAGCTGGTGAGTCTGTGTTAGGGCGTTGGACGCGGCGCAAGCGGGAACGTATTTTAGAAAGTCGACGGCAGGGGACGCGTGCTGTGGTTGAGGCTTTGCGGCGGACTTCCGAGGGGCCGAAGGTATTGGTGTCCGCTTCGGCGATTGGGATTTATGGGAACCGTGGAGATGAAGTACTTACGGAACAGTCACCTGAGGGGAAGGGATTTTTAGCGGATGTCGTTCGTGCTTGGGAGGCGGAAGCGGTTTCTGCCATCGACATCGGTGTGCGAGTTGCCAGTATGCGAATTGGTTTTGTCTTAGGTCGTGAGGGGGCAAGTGTGGCGCTGCTTCGGTGGTTATTTTCACGCGGATTGGGGGGACGTTTGGGGAGTGGCAAGCAATGGATGTCTTGGATTCATGTGGCCGATGTAGCAGGGATGTTCTTGTCGGTTTTGGAGAACGAGACCGTATCGGGAGTGAGCAATGTTGTGGCACCAGGGCCGGTGCGAAATGCGGCGTTTACTGAAGTGGCGGGTCAAGTGCTGGGGCGGCCCACCGTGATACCTGCGCCAGCGGGAGCGATTCGATTGGCGCTTGGAGAGGCGAGTTCGATTTTGCTCGGGAGCCTCCGGGTAGTTCCGAAGGCGGCTATGGAATTGGGATATGCGTTCGAATATACCGATCTCGGGGAAGCTTTGGCTGAGGCTCTTGTTTCCGATTGAAGGAAAATGCGGTAGGCTTCCACTGGTTTATATTTATGGCGGCTCCGCAGAACATCATTGGGATTGTTTATGATTATGATCAGACCCTCAGTCCCAAGTATATGCAGGATGAGGTGTTATTTCCGCATTTTGGAATTGATCCGGCACAGTTCTGGAAGCGTTGTGAGGAGTTGGTCGATCGGGAGGGTTACGACAACGAGTTGGCCTACCTGAAGGTAATGTTGGATTACTTGCACATTGATCCCCCGACGAACGATGAATTGGAGGGGTTGGGAAAAAATCTGCAATTTTTTCCGGGATTGCCTGGGATGTTTGGAGAGTTGAAACACCTTTTGAGGGCTGATCATGGGGCGATGGGCATTGAGATCGAGCACTACATTATTTCATCTGGGATCAA
Source organism: Verrucomicrobiota bacterium (assembly GCA_039182965.1). Classification (GTDB taxonomy): domain Bacteria; phylum Verrucomicrobiota; class Verrucomicrobiia; order Verrucomicrobiales; family DEV007; genus JBCDBW01. Next base: position 3,426 of record JBCDBW010000027.1, on the reverse strand, counting down.
GGCGTTGATTGATGGAAGCGAGTTGCGAGCGCACGTAAAGGCGATATTCGGTTGTGAATTTGCGACGGACGGGGACGGACGAATCAACTTCCCAAAGAAAGTAATCAGTCATACGCAAAAGACGCAGTATCTGTTCCGTATCAACAAAGGGATGTTGGAACCAGGCGATGATGTGAACGATCACATGCCAGAGGAATTGCGACCGATTCCATTTCGAAACATGATCTATGTCGGGGACGGGCCGACGGATGTGCCTTGCTTCACCGTGATGAGGCGATATGGGGGTAGGGGGATTGCGGTCTACAATCCGGATGATGAGACGCGGACTAGTTTTCGGAAATGCTATCAACTATCGGCACATGCCGACCGGGTGAAGCATATTGCGCCGTCGGACTATCGTTCGGGGAGTCATTTACGATTGTTACTAGAGGAGATGGCGTTGGAAATCGCCGACGGCATTTTGGAGCGTCGGAAGACAGAGATTTCAGAAGGGACGGTAGCAGCACCGGGGTACTAGCTGAATCTTACCCTATGCGAGGTTTGATTTAGGTTGTCACGCGGTCTTTTTGGGGGAAGATAAGCCTTTGTTCAGGCTGTGGAGCAGACAAAGAAACGAATTCATATGATCGGCGTGTGTGGGACGGCAATGGGTGCGGTCGCAGCGGCATTGAAGAGTCAGGGGCACCTCGTGAGTGGTTCGGATGAAAAGGTCTATCCACCGATGTCGACATTTCTGGAGGAGTCGGGGATTTCGGTCATGGAGGGATACGTGCCCCAAAATCTGCCTGATGACCTGGATGTAGTTGTAGTGGGAAATGCGATCAGTCGGGGCAATGCGGAATTGGAGGAAGTATTGAATCGCCGGTTGTATTACACTTCTCTGCCGGAGATCGTGAAGGAACACTTCCTTCGTGGTCGGCGGAATTTGGTGATCAGTGGCACGCATGGCAAGACCACTACCACGGCGATGGCGACCTGGATTTTGGAAAAGGCGGGTGCCAACCCAAGTTTTTTGATCGGCGGTATTCCGACAAATTTTGACCGCGGGGCGAGGTTCACGGATTCGGATTTTGTTGTTTTGGAAGGGGACGAGTATGACACTGCTTATTTTGACAAGCGGAGCAAATTTTTGCATTACCTTCCGGAAGTGGTAGTGATCAACAATATCGAGTTTGATCACGCGGATATTTACTCGTCCTTGGAGGAGATCATGCTCTCGTTTCGCCGCTTACTCAAATTGCCTCCTTCATCTGGTCGAGTCTTTATCAATGGGGATGATGTGAATTGTCTTGATGTGGCTGAAGAGTGTATGGCCCCCGTCGTGAGAGTGGGATTTGGTGAGGCATGTGATGAGCGGATAGAGGATGTGATCTATGAGCCTGATCGATCGATTTTTTCTATCAAGGGAGAGCGGTTTGAAATTCCAATGGTGGGCGAATTCAACGTGCGGAACGCTGCGATGGCAGCATGCGCGAGCCGATTTTTCGGTTTGAGTGATGAGCAGACTGGTGTGGGATTGAGGAGTTTTGAGGGTATTGCTAGGCGCCAACAGGTGCGTGGCGAGATCCGCGGAATTGCGATCATTGATGACTTTGCGCACCATCCGACTGCGATTCGAATGGCGGTTCCGGCAATTCGGCAACGGTTTCCTGATCGGCGGGTTTGGGCGGTGTTTGAGCCTCGCTCGAACACCACGAGACGAAACATATTTCAGGATGAGTTGCCGGCTGCACTTGGGGTTGCAGATGCTGTGATCCTGGGAGTGGTCGCACGAGCGGAGCAATTGCCGGAGAGTGAGCGCTTGGATGTTGGCGAAGTGGTGGGAGCGATTCGGGACGCGGGAACTCCTGCGTTTGTCGGGCAAGATGCTGATGCTATTGTTCGGATCTTACAAGAAGAAGTGGTGGCGGGGGATGTGATTGCGATATTTAGCAATGGGGGCTTTGGGGGCCTGCATGGCAAGCTTTTAAGTGAGTTATAGCGGGGCGATGACCGGCGAGCGGGACTTCATGATGAGGCAGAGAAGCCATGACTATGGATTTTTGCTAGATCGATGGAGGGCGGTTGGGGAAAAAGCGGGCTTGGAGTGGGAAGAATACGGGGAACTCGACGGTTATCCTCTGGTGTGTTTATCGGGAGGTGATGCCGGTGAAGAATCGATCTACTTGAGTGCCGGAATTCATGGAGACGAGTCTGGAGCCGTTGAGGGATTGATTCGTTGGGGGGAAGGAAGTATCGATCTGCTCAAGGGATTGGCTGTTGTAATCATGCCCTGTTTGAATCCATGGGGATTGACGAACAACTCAAGGCACGACAAGCGGGGGCGTGATTTGAATCGGTTGTTTGATCATCCACGGGTTCAACCGATAGCAGCGTGGCGACGGGTATATGAGCGGCGACGCTATTCCTTGGGATTGTGCCTCCATGAGGACTATGACGCGCCCGGTATTTATGTGTATGAGTTGGCAAAGACATTGGAGGGCCAGGTGGGCGGGCGTATTATAGAAGTGTGTGAAGGTATTCTGCCGCGGCATCCGGGAAGCGATTTGTATGGAGTGCCACTTAGCGATGGCGTGGCGTATCGTCCGGAAGAGTTTGAGGAAGTGATCAGAGAGATCGACGGGATGCCCGAGGCGATCTTTTTGTATTTAAAGGGGACGCAGGTGTCTTTGACTTTTGAAACGCCTTCAGAGTATTCACTATACGACCGGGTCCGAGCGCAAGAGCGAGCGATTGGAGAAGCGGTGGCGATCGGCCAGAGAAGTTAAACCATAGGTGCCGATCAACGCTCCCCTGCGAGGCGTCGGTGAAAGCCCATCGAGCGCCGGAGTTTTATGATTTGAGAGATCAAAGCACGGTGGTTATGACAAACGGCTTGGAGATCACCAGTGGCGACGTCGCGGTTCAGCCCGAGGTGGCGCCCGATGCGGACGTAGGCGCGATTTTTTGTCAATTCCAGGGCGCCGATCCGAGCGCGGTTTAAAGCGACGCTCCGGGAAAGTTGGTTGAAGTCTTCCGTTACCCCTGAGGTTTTGACCCTGAGGCTTTCCTGGAGCGAGTTGAGATCGTTGGTATCGCTGGTGACTTCGGCTTCGGCAGCAAGGGCGGATTTTTTCCTTTCAGCGAGCACTTGTTTCTTTGACAAATGTTCTTCTTTGAGGCTGTTGAGGGTTTCCAAGATGGCTCCGGCTTCTTTGTTATTATCGCCCTGCTCGAGGAGCACTTTTCGTTTCAGTTTGAGGGCTTCAAAGCGTTTTTCGATGACCCGCTTCTCGTGTTTAAGCTGTTCAATTTCGCTCGTAACGGCATCCAGGAAGGAATTTTTGTCGATGAGTTCGCCTCGCCTTTGCTCCATCATATCATTGAACTCTTCAGTGATTTTCTCCCTTTCCACGCGGGAGCTTTCGACTTCTTTTTCGAGATTTC
>JBCDBW010000026.1:0-43754 GCA_039182965.1 Verrucomicrobiota bacterium | reverse complement strand
GGAAAAGAAAAGGGTGAAGGAGAAGAGGACGACCATGGAAGGGTCCCAGAGGCGATAGCCGGGCATCATGTAAAAGGCAACCAAGTCTTCACCGACCTCGAGTTCTTGGTTATTCTCGAGGAGGGTTGGCGGATCGTCATCGGGACCGGGATCTCGGAATTGTATGGCGAGGCCCTTTTTGTCGGCATATTTGACGAGTGCGGGGCTGTTGTTTTTTGGGGCCCACGCTTGAAGCGCGAAGAGCGGGCTGCTGTCGTGTGTGAAGTGGGCGGCCTTGGCTCGGGCGCCCATATCTTCAAGCTGTGCCATATTTCGTTCGTAGACGGTGAGGCCGCGGGTGAGGCCTTCGCGTTCGAGTTGCAATTCATCGATTTCGAGCTCGACGTCTTCGAGATTCCTTTTCAGTTCGGAGAGTGGTTTCGCGCCGATGTGGATACGTTCGACGGGCATTCCTTGGGGTTCATCCCGAGACATGACGATGATATAGGCGAAGCGATTGTCGCGGTGAACCATTTCCCAAGCGAAATCGGACTCGGGGATTTCTTTCACCTGGTAGAGCGGGACGAGGTAGAACCACAATTGGAGGCTGTTCATTTCGTCGAGGGGAGCGAATTTGAATTCGCCCCAAACGCGAAGGTTTTCGATGCGCCGGTTTAGAAAGTCCCGATTGTCGGTGAGTTCTTCTAGGCGACGCTGGACTTCGAGGGCGCGCTTTTGTAGTTGGGCGGGTTCGTAGCGCGGGGATTTTCCGACCTGGAGGCGTTGATTGGGGCAATCCTTCAGGAAGCGCCAAGCTTCCCGGGTTTCTTCGGAAATCACGTCGTGGGTGGGGGTGAACGCGTTCTCGGAACGGAGGGGGCGGAGGTGGAGGCAGCCCATTTCCTGGAGGTCTTCGAGGATGGTTTCTTTTTCCTCGATGGGGCCGATGAAAGTGATGTTTTGAAGGGCGACGATGCTCATGGGAGGAGCGGTTCCGGTTCGGGTTGATCATCAGGGATGCGTCGCAACTGTCTTCCTTTTGATTTGGCGATTTTGGATTGGACGACCGCGGCCCTTTCCGCGTCGGCGAGGTAGATTTGGATGCGTTTGATATTTTTTTCGGCCGTGGGGATGAGGATTTTCTCGAAGAGATTGACGCGCTGGGTGATTTTGCGGGCGGCTTGGCGAATGATTTGGACGCGTTCGTGTGCGATATCGATCCGAGCCTTCAGCTCGGCGTATTCGCGGAGTTTTTGCAGGGCGAGATCGACCCAGTGCGGTTTTGCGAGGAAGGAGTAGGGAGCGGTGTCGAAGGTGAGTGTTTCGAGAATGGGGAGCTTTACACCGACGACATTCTCGACGCCGACTTTGATTTCGCGAATTTGAAGGAGGCCTTCGAGGGGAACGGCGCGTGCGCCAAGCATGGGGAGTTGCTGAACGGCGGTCTGATTGAATGCGGCGAAGCTTTCTTCCTGTTGACGGGCCGCGTGTTCGGCCCGTTTTTGTTCCCCGAGGAGTTGTCTTCGTTTGAGATCGAGGGAGGGCAGGACTTTCCGATAGAGGCGGAGGTTTTCCCGCTCGTGCTGGAGGCCGTTCTTGCTGAGGACAGGTTTGGACATGTGGCGAGATCAGGAGGCGGGGCTCTTGGACGGGTCGGCAGTCGCGTCGGGTTTGTCCTCGTCTGGGGTTGCCGGGGAAGTCTTGGGAAAATACTGATCGATGAGCTCCTGCTTCATGAGGAGTTCTTCGGGTTGGAAGCATTCGGCGAGGGTTTGCCAACAGAGGTCGAGAGCTTCGATCAGGGGGAGGGAGACATTGACCTCCATGAAGCGTTCGCGGAAGAGGGAACCAAACTTGATCAGTTTTTCGTCGAATTCTGACAGTTCGAAGGCCATGGCCTTCTTTTTCTCGGCCTCTTGTCCTTCTGAGTAGAAGCGGATCATGGTGTTCATGATCTGGGAGTGGTCTTCCCGGGTCGTTTTGCCGATGACATTCTGCTTGAGGCGTGAGAGGGACCCAAAGGGATCGATGACGCCGTCGTGGAGGTAGAACTGGCCTTCGGTGATGTATCCGGTGTTATCGGGAACGGGGTGGGTGACGTCGTTTCCGGGCATGGTGGTCACGGTGAGGACGGTGACGGAGCCGGCTCCCTTGAAGTCGCAGGCTTTTTCGTATCTCTGGGCGAGCTGGGTGTAGAGGTCGCCCATGTATCCGCGGGTGGCGGGAATTTTTTCGAGAGAGACGCCGATTTCCTTCATGGCGTCCGCGTATGAGGTCATGTCGGTGAGGAGGACGAGGACGCGTTTGTTTTCTTCGACGGCGAATCGTTCCGCGACGGCGAGGGCGAGGTCGGGAACGAGGAGGCGTTCGACGATGGGGTCGGAAGCCTGGTTGACATACATGACGGTGCGGTGGAAGACGCCATGATCTTCGAAGGATTTGCGGAAGAAGTGGTAGTCGTCGAAGATGAGGCCCATGCCGCCAAAGACGACGATATCGGCTTGGGCCTGGAAGCCGATGCGGGCGAGAAGTTCGTTATAGGGTTCGCCGGCGACGGAGAAGATGGGAATTTTCTGGCTTTCGACGAGGCAATTGAAGATGTCGATCATGGGCACGCCCGTTTCGATCATCTTATCGGGGACCACGCGCATCATGGGGTTGACGGTGGGGGTATTCACCTCGATTTGGCGTTCGGCTTGGAGGGCGGGTTTGCCGTCGATGGGTTCCCCGGAGCCACCGAAGATGCGTCCGAGGATGGCATCGGAGTAGTCGGCTTGCTGGGGATGGCCGAGAAAGCGGACCTGGGCGCTGGTGGAGAGTCCTTTACCGCCGGTGAAGACCTGCAGGCTTGCGACGTCCTGGTCCAGTTCGACGACGCGGGCGGTGGAGGAATGGCCGTCGATATTTTCGACAATGGCGAGGTCGCCGAGGGACACGCCGGGGGCGCGGACCTTGACCATATCGCCGACGATTTCGAGGAGGCGGGTATGCCGGATAAGTTCCTGGACCATGTGTTGCGGGGTGATGAGCGGGCAGGGAAGGCTGGTGTCAGGATATGGTGGAATTCATGTTGGGGTCAATTGTGATTGGCAGGGAAGATGTGTCGAGGTGGGACCGGAGCGGTTCGCAATGCGGAACCGGTTTTTGGGTGCCGGTTGCGAGGGGCGGTTGAGGCGTTGTGATGGGCGAAGCCCGAGTTGAGTTGGAGGACGAGGGAGGGGTGGGTCAGCCTTTTCCCTTTTGGATGAGCCGGTAGATGATGAGAAGGATGATGGCGCCACCGGTAGCGACAGCGACTCCGGCGAGGTTGAAGGATTCGACTTTACCGATGCCGACGAATCTGCCGAGGAAACCGCCAACGAGGGCGCCGGCGATGCCAATGAGGGTGGTGACGATGAGACCGCCGGGGTCTTTCCCTGGCATGATGAATTTGGCGAGCAAGCCTGCGACGAGGCCGAGGAGAATCCAGGATAGAATGCCCATGGTTTTAATTTGTTAGGGTTGACTTGAAGCGGGAGTTTTTTCCCTCACCGTGATGGTAGGGCTGGACGAAGGGGGAGGTCAACGCGATTGGCGAGGGGGCGGATTCTCAGAGGACGAGGGAGAAGAGGAGGATGAGAGCGAAAGTGATGGGGGCGATGATCCGCATCCGGCGGTTGATTTTGTTGGCGGCGTCAAGCCGTTCCTCGGTAGCGAGTTTTGAAGTGACGACCACTTCGAGGAGGCTGACGAAGACGAGAATTGACGAGCCGAGGATGAACCAGTCCATGCGGGTGAGGTATCCGATCTTGGGGAGGCTGGTGGCGGCCGCGAAACGATAGGCGATGAGCGTGAGCATTGCGGTGACGGCAACGCTGATGCGGGGGGCAGCGGTTTTGGGATCGAGCCAGAAGACGACCCAGGACATGCAGATGATGAGGATGAGAGGGAGGATGAAATTGACGAAGTGGTATCGGAAATTGCGTTGGACTTCGAAAGAGAGGTCGAAGGCGGGGAGATTTCTTCCCGAGATGGAGAGGGCTAAATCGCTGGGTTCGGCGTTCCAACCGAGGAGATTCCAATCGGAGATGGAGAGTGATTGAGCAACGCCGGAGGGGTATGCGGGGTCGTCGACGAAGGTAACCGCTCCGTCGCGGTGGCCGCTTCCGACGAGTTCGATATGGAGTTTTTGTTCGTCGAAGGGAAAATTTTGGAGGGCGAGGGGTTGGGAGAACTGTCCCCAAAAGCGTTGGACAGCGGTGACGTCGCCTTCGGGGCTGATGCGCGCCTCCTCGGGGAAGGTTTTTTGGAGGCCCTGCTGGTTGACGATTTGGATGCGCGGGTGCCAGATTTTGTCGAGGGGGACGGACTCGTCTTCGGTGCCGTCGTGTCTAAGGCGGTGGTCGGACCAGCGGGCGGCGTAGGCGAAATTGGCGGTGAAATTTTGGGCGGCGCCGTCGATGGTTTCGAGATCGATGAGAATGGCCTGGATGCGGACTTCGGTGGGTTCGCCGTTTTCGGAGGGGCGGGTGGTGAGGTTTGGTTCTTCGGCGTGGGAGAGGAGGGTGGAGAAGAGGAGTGTGAGGAGGGCAAGCGGAGGCGCTGAGAACTGATGATCCATCGGGCGGATGTTAGGTCCCGGTGGGAGGTGGAGACAACTCTTTTAGGTAAGTAAAGGAGACGGTCTGCCTTTAGCGGCGGAGGTAGCGGAGGAAGACGAGGAGTTGGCCGATGGAGGCGAGGGCGGCGACAACGTAGGTTGAGGCGGCCCATTTGAGGGCGCTGGCGGCTTGTTCCTGTTGGGCTGAGGAGACGACGCCGGAGCCATCGAGCCATTTGAGGGCGCGGCGGCTGGCGTCGAATTCGACGGGCAGAGTCACGATAGAGAAGAGGGTGGTGACGGCGAACATGGCGACGCCGATCCAGAGGACGGTGGTCGAGCCGGAGGCGGCCATGACGACGCCGGCGAGGAGGACCCATTGCATGAATTTGGAACTGATATTGACGACTGGGACGATGGCGGAGCGGAAGGTCAGTGGGGCGTAGGCTTTGGCGTGTTGGACAGCGTGTCCGCATTCGTGGGCGGCGACGGCGGCGGCGGCGACGTTCTGCTGGTGGCAGACCGGTTCGCTGAGGTTGACGGTTTTGGTCGCGGGATTGTAGTGGTCGGTGAGTTGGCCGGCGACGGATATGACTTCGACATCGTCGATGCCGTTTTCGTGGAGCATGCGTTCGGCGACCTGTTTTCCTGTGTAGGCGACGGGAGACTGGGAAAACTCGGAGAAGCGTTTCTGGAGCATGAAGCCGGCGCCGCGGCTGGCGAGGAGACAGATGACGGTGACGACGATGTAGAGGGGATCAGCGATCATAGTAATGGGTCAAAGTTAGGATCAGAGAGTGGATTAATCTTGCGAGCAGCGGCCTGGTTATTGGTTGGCGGAGGGGCAACCGGAAAAGGGCGGACCGCTGGTAATCACGAAGATTTTTGGTGGATGTGGATGTCTTGTTGCGGGTAAGGGATGTTGATGTTGTTGGCGTCGAACTCTTCTTTGGCGCGGCGGGTGACGTCCCAGAAGACGGTCCAGTAGTCGGCGGTCTTAGCCCAGGGTCGGCAGATAAAATTGACGGAGGAATCGGCGAGTTCGTTTAACTGGATGACGGGTTCGGGGTCATCGAGGACGAGTTCGTTTTCGGAGACGATTTTTTGGAGGATTTGTTTGGCTTTTTCGGCGTCGTCATCGTAACCGATGCCGAAGACCATATCGACGCGTCGTTCTCCGCTGGCGGTGGCGTTGGTGATGACCTGGCCCCAGACGTGTTTATTGGGGACGAGGACGACTTTGTTATCGAAGGTGCGAATGGTGGTGCTGACGAGGCTAACGGCATCGACTTTGCCACCGACGCCGCCGACTTCGACGGCATCACCGACGTCGAAGGGGCGGTAGATGAGGAGCATGAGGCCGGAGGCGAAGTTTCCGAGGGTATCCTGAAGGGCGAAGCCGATGATGAACGCGGAGCCTCCGATGAGGGCGAGGAGGGCGCTGATATTGACGCCGAGGGTGGAGAGGGCGACGAGGACCCCGATGAAGAGGACGGTGCGGCGGATGATGTTGTTGAGGAATCTTTTGAGGAGATCGGAGAGTTCGGGGCGGGCGTCGGTGGCTTTGCGGACGAGTCGTCCGACGATGCGGGCGATGAACCAGAAGACGACCATGATGGCGGCGAATTGAGCGATGTTGCGGAGCCACTTGAGGCCCCCTTCCTTGGACGTGAGCCAGCTTAGCATGGCGGCGAGGGTGCCGGCTGGATTGGCGAGGTCGACTTCGATGCCGGAGACGTCGCGGGCGTATTTTCTGAGCTCGGTGGGATCGCCTCCTTTACGTTCGTAGGCGTTGATGGCGACGTTGAGGCGGGAAACGAGGGCGGCTTTTTGTTCGCGGAGGCTGTTGGAGGACGCGGTTTCTCGGGCGATGGCGGCTTTTGAAACTTCTAGGGCCTTGGCTTTGACGAGGTCCCGCCAGGCATCGGCTTCGGTTAGGGTATCGGCTTGTGTAAGAGGGGTGAGGAGGAGTTTGAGGTCTTCGGTGGAGATATCGGGATCGGAAGTGGTTGTCGCAGCGGATTTATCGGGGCTGTCGTTTGCGGGTGTTTTGGCGTCGTCGGCCGCATTTTCCTGGGCGTGGGAGGGGATAGCGATGAGGGCAAGGAGAGTGGCGATGAGCGAGAGCTTGATGGTTGAGGGCAAGGCTGCTTTGGTCAGGGCGTACGGGATCATGATGTTGTGGCAAGTGCGGATTGAGAGAAGTGATTAGTTGTCGGCGATTTCGGGGAGCTTAACGGTACCTGGCGGCATTTCGGGAGAGGTCATGCGGATGAGGAGCCAGTTTTGGGATTGGGTTTCGCCGAAGTGAACGAAGATGGGGGCGACGTCGTTGTCGAAGCTGGATAGGCCGGTTTCGTAGACGGTAGTTGTATTTTCTCCGACGTGCCAGGCGACGCGTTGGGATTCGAAGTCGAGTTGGCCGATGATGGGTTGTTCATCTCCGGTCATGACGTTTTTGTAGGCGCCACCGACGAGGCCTTGTTTGTCGATGGAGAGTTGCATGAACATCGTGGCGTCGCCTTGTTCCTGTTGGGTGAGGGCCCATACGCCCACAGGAAGCCAATCGCCCTCGGGTTTATCGGGGTCATCATCCTCGGCGTTTTCGGGGGGTGAGGGGATGGGGGTTTCATCGACGACGGGGTTAGCGAGATCAATCGCTTCCTGGCGGTGATCGGTGGCGCTGCCGACGTCTTCGCCGTTGATATAGACGGTATCGCCTTCGTAGATGACGGTGGTGCCGGGGTAGTAAATAATGGGGTCGGGTTGGAGAGCTTGACCGAAGAAGAAGCCGATGGACACCCAGCGCACGGGGCGCCACCACCACCATGGGGAGCAGTTGTGGTAGACGTAGGGGCGGGGGCGCCACCAACAGGAGCCGAACCAGTGGGTGTTGAAGAAGTGGTTGTGGTAATTGAGAGGTCCGCAGCGGTACCAGACTTCGCGGCATCGGTTGCCGCGGTAGCCCCAGACGTCTTGTCGCCAGTAATTGTATCCGGGGGTGCCCCAACTGCGGGCCCAGCCGTTTTGGGTCCAGCGGTTGTTGATGTTATTCCATTCGTTATTGCGATTGATATTAAAATTGTTGACAACGAGTTTGTTATCCGATTTCCACTTGGTGTCGATGTTGGTGAATTTTTTATCGCTGTTTTGCCAGCGGTCGCCCCATTGAGGGCGTTCCGGGCGGGCGGGTCGACCGGGGGGTTCGGGGACGGCGGGCCGATTTCCATTGCCGGGGCGATTTCCGGGGAGGATGGAGGGACGGTCGCCGATGTTTGGGCGACTTCCGGGAAGTGTTGTGGGGCGATCACCCAAGTTGGGTCGCGAGCCATCGCCGATGTTGGGGCGGTCCCCGGTTCCAGGGAGGTTGGAGAGGCGATCGCGGTTGTTGGGGAGGGAGGGGCGGTTATTGGTGGGTGGGTTTGACGGGCGGAGGCCGAGAGATTGGTCACCTGTGTTGGGGCGTGTGGTGGGGATGGACGGCCGTGTGGTGGGTCTCGAGGGTCGTGTTGAGGGATTGATGTTGCGGCTGGGGAGAGAGCTTCCGCTGTTGGAGGGGCGGCTGATGCTGGGAGTGGAGGGGCGAGTGGAGGGGAGCCTTGAACCGGTATTGATTGAGGGTCGGGAAGTGGATGGGCGAGAGTAGGAGGGGCGTGAGACTGAGGGGCTTCGTAAGGGCGAGGAAGAGGGGCGTGAGAAGGAGGATGGGCTGCGAGAGACGCTGGGGCGGCTAACGCTTCGTCCACTGCCGCCCCCACCGCCGCCGCGGCTGAACCCACGCGCTAGAGCTTCCGCGGGGATCAGGAAGGCGAAGAGCAGCGTGGCAAGGGCGAGTAATTTGGTTTTCATAGCGGGAGTTGGGGGAGAAGGGCTTTACTCCTCGGCGCGAGTGACTTCGATGGGATCTGTATTCGGCAGGGCTTGGCCGTCGATCATTCGGTTGATGCTTTCGACCGTGTATTGGCCGTCCTCTTCGACGGTATAGACGTGTTCGGCGGAAGAGACGACGCCATCGGGAAGCGTTGAGCGAGTTTGGACGAGCCACTTTTTGCCTTCATTAGTCCACGTGGCTTCTCCGTGGGCGCCTTCGTTGTCGAAGGACCAGGAGCGAATGATGTCGAGCTGGCTGTCGTAGCCGATGACTTCTGAACCTTCGAAGGTTTCGGTTTCGTCATCTCTTTTAATGGAGAAGGTGCGTGCGATGAAGCGGCCGTTGAGGGTCCATATGGCCTTTGACGACGCGGACCAGCCGTCGCCTTTGGCGGACCACGAACCGACGAGCCATTTGAGTTGTGCCAGGGCCTCGGCGCCGCGATCGGCGGGCGGGAGAATTGTCTCATGGAGTTCGGCGATCAGCCATTCGTCATCGATCTTCACGTGGGTGGCGTGATAGGAGGTGGTGCCGGCTGCTTGGTCATCGATCGTTGTGATGGCGAGACCATTTTCCACGATGACATTCGGGGTGATAAAGCGGGCATCTTCGACTGAGACCTGAAGGACGCGTTGATTTGATTTGTCGAAGAAGGCAGCGGCGCGGATTTGGATTTCTTCTCGACCGGCGATGGTGTCTCCTGAGCCGAGATTGTAACGGGCGTCTTCGGTGAAGAGGGCAGCGAGTGATTCGGCGTTGCCTTCGGTGAAGGCGTCGATATAGGCGTTGTTTTGTTTTTCGGCGAGGGCTTGAGCGTCGGCTTCCTCTTCTTGGGAAAAGCCGGGTGTGGTGACGGCGGCGAAGAGAGTGAAGAGCAGGAGGAATCGTGATTTCATGGTGTCAGAGAGGGGTACCCTTGGGATGATACGCGAGGCTTCGGGAGTTGAGAAGGGAAAAGCGGGGGGGGACAAGGAAGCTCAAGGCAGTCTGGGAGCGCCGCCTTCCAGTCGGGGAGAGCGAAACCTGAAGGCTGTGAGGGGCTTGTTGGGAAGGCGGCGGGTCGGGCAGCCCCGCTCTACCATGTCGCGGAAGTGGGGGGTTATTTTTTTGAGTATTTGACGCGTTTTTTTGGGCGTGGTTTTGGGTCGGGGCAAGTGACGTTGGCTTGCTTTTTTAGCTCGTTGATTTGGTCGCGAAGAAGGGCGGCTTTTTCGAATTCGAGGCCGGAGGCTGCTTCTTGCATTTCGGCTTCGAGTTCTTTAAGGACTTCAAAAACATCGGCATCACCTCCGGATTCACGGACGACGGATTCGGCGACTTCTTTTCCTTTGAGGGTATTGTGGAGGGATTCCTGGACGGCGCGGACGACGGATTTGGGTTCGATGTTGTGGGCTTCGTTGTATTCATGTTGTTTGCGGCGTCGGTATTCGGAGATGTTAATGAGTCGATCCATGGAGCCGGTGACATTTTCTGCGAAGAGGACGACTTGTCCGTTCACGTGGCGGGCGGCGCGGCCTGCGGTTTGGATGAGGGAAGTTTCTGAGCGGAGGTAGCCTTCTTTATCGGCATCGAGGATGCAGACGAGCGACACTTCTGGAAGGTCGAGGCCTTCGCGAAGGAGGTTGATACCGACGAGGATATCGAATTCCGCGGCGCGGAGGGCGCGAAGGATTTCGACGCGTTCGACGGCGCCGATATCGGAGTGGAGGTATCGCACCCTGAGACCGGTGTTGCGGAGGTAGTCGGTGAGGTCTTCGGCGGTGCGTTTGGTGAGGGTGGTAACGAGGACGCGTTCCTTTTTTTCGATCCGCTGGCGGCAGAGTTCGATGGTGTCGTCGATCTGGTGTTCGAGCGGGCGGAGTGTGACGATGGGGTCGAGGAGGCCGGTGGGACGGATGATTTGTTCGACGACGAGGTCTTTGCCTGGTGTGGTGACGTCAAAGGCGTTGATGGATTGTGAGGCGCCGGAGATGCGAGGAAGGCGTTCGGGAACGGGTTCTGGTTCTCCGATTTTTTTTCTTTCGTGGGGAAAGAAGCCGGTATTCCCGACGATGGAGTTTTTGACTTCGAATTTGGCTGGGGTGGCGCTGACGTAGAGGCGTTGGTTCGTCATCTGCATGAACTCGTCGAAGCGCAGCGGGCGGTTGTCGAGGGCGCTGGGGAGGCGAAAGCCGAATTCGACGAGTGTGGTTTTGCGAGAGTGGTCCCCTTCGTACATACCGCCGATTTGAGGGACGGAGGCGTGGGATTCATCGATGACGGTGAGGAATCCTTCGGGGAAGAAATCGATGAGTGTGTATGGTTTGGAACCTGGTTCTCGCTGGCCGAGGTGCCGGGAGTAGTTTTCGATGCCTTGACAGAAGCCCATTTCCTCCATCATTTCGATATCGTATTCCGTGCGCATCTTGATGCGTTGGGCTTCGAGGAGTTTGCCATTTTTTTCGAACCAAGCGACGCGTTCTTCGAGTTCGGCGCGGATGGCGCGGACAGCTTTGGCCATTTTTTCTGCAGGGGTAACGAATTGCTTGGCCGGGGCGAATGTGTAGCGGTCGAGTTCGGTATGGGCATGGCCGGTGAGGGGGTCGAAGGCGCGGATCCGTTCGATTTCGTCGCCAAAGAACTCGACACGAATGGCTTCGGCGTCGAGGTAAGCGGGATGAATTTCGACGACGTCCCCGCGGACACGGAACTTGCCGCGGGTGAAGGCGATGTCGTTTCGTTCGTAGAGGATTTCGACGAGTTTGGTCAGGAAGTCGTCGCGATCCAATTGGTCACCTGTGGAGATGGGCACCATCATATTGGAGTAGTCTTCCGGCGAGCCGAGGCCGTAGATGCAGGACACGGAGGCGACGACGATGACGTCTTTGCGTGTGAGGAGGGCGCCCATGGCGGCGAGGCGGAGGCGTTCGATTTCGTCATTGATAGACGAGTCTTTTTCGATGTAGGTATCGGTACGAGGGATGTAGGCTTCGGGTTGGTAGTAGTCGAAATAAGAGACGAAGTATTCGACGGCGTTTTCGGGGAAGAAGTTTTTGAGTTCGGAGTAGAGTTGGGCGGCGAGGGTTTTGTTGTGGGACATCACGAGGGTGGGTTTCTCGATATTTGCGATGACATTGGCAACGGTGAAGGTTTTGCCGGAGCCGGTGACGCCGAGGAGGGTTTGGTGATCGTTCCCGGCTTCGATGGATTTGGTGAGTTTGGCGATGGCTTGGGATTGGTCGCCTTGGGGGGAGTATTCGGAGTTGAGAGAGAAGACGGGCATGAGATGGAGGGAGATTTTTTAACCACTAATTTGCACTAATGAGGAGGGTGTGTTGGGAGGGGTTTGGCGAGAGCTGGGGAATGGCAGGTGAGGGCAGTCGTTGGGGGAGCGGCGGGCGAGCAGGGCTCCGTTCTTCGCTAAAGCTATGAAGGGCACGCGCTCGCCCCTACCGGGCCAATGGGAGTCTGGAGACGATTGGGGTGGTAGTAGATGATTGGGGCATGGTATGGGGTAGGGGATGGAAATTGTCACGATACGGGAGTTGAAGCAACGGGCATGTGAGGCAGCGGGGCAGTATGGGGTGCGGGTGCAGGTATCGGCGGTGGTGGAGAAAACGACGCGGAGCGGCAAGCCCTTTTATGAGGTCCGTTTGGTGGATGCGGAGGATCATTACGTTTTGCGTGCGTGGAATGATACGCCGGGGTATGAGATGGCGGCGGGTCTGGAGGCAGGGGAATACGTTGAGGTTTCGGGGCGTTGGGCAGATGCGGGGGATTTCGGGATTGAGGCGAAGAGCTGGGATGTGCGTTCCTTGACGGAAGAAGAAGTGGCCGGGGTCTTGGCGGGAGGAGACGAATTGGCGCGGCGGCAGGCGGGGGATTATGCGTTTATTTTGGAGCGGGTGACAGGGATGGTGGATCCCCGCTTGGCCGGAGTGAGCGGTTTGTTTTTGGAGGCTTTTGGGGATCGATTTCGAAGGGCGGGTGCGGCGCGGGGGTATCATCATGCGCGGCGGGGCGGTCTGGTGGAGCACGTGGCGCAAATGATGCGGTGTGCGTTGGGGGTGTGCGGGGCGTATCCGGATTTGCATGAGGATTTAGTAGTTGCGGGGGTGTTATTTCATGATTCGGGCAAGCTGTGGGAGAATTGCTATATGGAGGATGGTTTCGTAATGCCGTATTCGGAGAGCGGGGAATTGCTCGGGCATATTGCAATCGGGATGGAGTTAGTGAACAAACTGTGGCGGGACTTGATGGTGAGCGCGGAAGCGGAGGCGTGGGGGGAGTTGGATCCGAAGTCCGAGGAAGTGCGGCTGCATTTATTGCACTTGATTGGTTCGCATCATGGGACGCACGAATTTGGTTCGCCGGTGGTGCCGAAAACGCCGGAGGCATATGTGTTGCACCATGTGGACAATATTGATGCCAAGATGGAGATGTTTGCGCGTGGGTATGAGACGAGTTCGTTGTTGGCGCCGAATATCTTTGATCGGGTGCGACCGTTACCGGGGAATCTGGTGAGGCCACTGCGTAAGTTGAGGGATGAGGAAGGAACCATGGATGATGATGACTAGGCGCGGATTTGGACCGCTGACGTGCGGCGATGAATTATGCAATTCACGAAATCTTGTTTTGGGATCGGGGGGGATTGTGAGTTAAGTGCATGTTAGGACTTCGAGAGAGAGAAGGTTGGATGGGGCGCAGGGTGTTCGATCACGGGCGGGATGCCCGTGGCACGGGTTTTCAGGGCCGTAGGGTGTGATTGTTTTGCGAGAGGGAATGAAGGCAGCGATTTTTGATTTGGACGGGACTTTGTTGGATACGTTGGAGGATTTGGCGGATTCGGTAAATGCGGTGCTACGGCGACATGGTTGGAAGGAGCAGCCCTTGGATGATTTTCGGTATCACATTGGCGATGGGCCGCGGGTGTTATTTGAGCGGGCGATGCGGGCCGGGGGATTGGGGGAGGCGGAAGTGTTGCGGGGGGTGACGGAAGAGTTGATCGCGGAATACAAGGCTGAGTATGCGGAGCGGTGGAATGCGAAGACCCGGGTTTACGCAGGAATTCCGGAGCTATTGGACGGGCTCAGTTGGCGCGGGGCAGAATTGGCCGTGCTTTCGAACAAACCACATGAATTTACGTTGGATTGTGTGAGAGGGTAGTTTGGGCGGTGGGGTTGGGGTAAGATACTGGGGATGCGGGACGGTATTGCGAAAAAGCCGGATCCGGTGGGGATCTTTGAGATTATGGAAGCGTTTAAGGTGGAGGCAGGAGAGTGTGTGTATTTCGGCGACACTTCAACGGACATGAAGACGGCGAAGGCGGCAGGAGTGTATGCGGTCGGCTGTTTGTGGGGGTTTCGGGATGAAGCGGAGCTAAGGGATAGTGGAGCTGAGCTTCTGATCCGTCGTCCCGAGGAGTTTTTGGATATCGGATTGAAAGGCTAGAACGTCCTGGAGGAGTCGGGCATCGGGGTTGCATTTGAGGGCCATCCCATCGAGATACATCAGTGATTTGACGACGGGGAAGGCGCCCTTTGGGAAGGTGAGACCGTGGTCGACGGCAAGGCGGATTGTTTTGGCCATTTGCCGGGTGAGGGAAATTTCGGCGACGGGTCGATGGGAGAAATCGCCGTAAAGTTTGAGAAATGCGGATACGAAGGCGGATTGGGATTTGGGAGGGGTGGAAGAGATCGCCATGAGGGTGTCTGCGGCCCGTTGGAAATCGCTGTCGCCGAGAGCGCCGAGCATATAGAGGAGGCCGCGAGCAAATTCAGGTGGAACGGATTCGACATTCGCGTTATCGAGGAGCCAGAAGGACTTTGAATGCGGGTCGTAGTGAATGTTTCCGGGGTGGAGATCGCCGTGGAATTTTCCATGGTAGAAGAGGAAGTAGCCTTGGATGCGGAAGAGGGTGAGGAGGGCTTCGTAGGGAAAACGGTTTCCTTCGAGGAGTTTCCGGACGGTGGGGGCAGGGATGAAGTCTGAGACGAGCACGTGTTCGTTTGAGAAATCGGGGTAAAAAGCGGGGAAATGGAGTTGTTCGAGGTGGGGAAGATCTTTGATGTGTTGGTCACGCAGTTTCTTGAGAGTTTCGGTTCCGCTGATTTCGCGGGTGAGAATGATTTCATTGAGGGTGGTGCGTTCGACTGCTTCGAGGACGCCGATCGGATCGGCGACGCGCTCGAGTTTGGGGTAGAAGAAGAGGGCGGATTGGGCGAGTTGGCGGACTGCTTTGAGGTCTTTTTCGAATTCAGCCTGATGATCATCGCGTAGGATTTTCACGACGACCTCCGCCCTGGAGTCGAGGACGGCGCGGTGGACTTGGCCGAGCGACGCCGTGGCGAGCGGTTGAGAGTGGATGGAGAGGAGGTGATCGAGCAGTGATGGCGGGGCGAGTTTTCGAACAAGTGTTTCGAAGCGTTCAGTGGAGATCGGTGTGGCGTTTTCGAAGAGTCGGGAGAGGGATTGACATTTTTCGGAGGGGAGGAGGTCGGTACGAACGGCATACATCTGGGAGATTTTGACTGCGAGAAGACCCCAGCTTTGGATGGTGTCGAGATCGACCTCGACGCGGTCGTTGAGGAGCATTTTGAATAATCGGAGGTAGCGAAGCGTTCTCGACATGGTCGCTATTGGGGGTCACGGCAAGTCATGGGGAATGCATTTATAAACGGGTATGATTGCGAGCCCTCGTTCGGTGTGTAAACTCGTGTGAGGCACCGTTTGTTTTCCAGCCACCGCGTTTGGTGCGGCCCGTTGACGCGATGAGTTGGCTTGTCGCGTGCTGGATTTTGAGACGAGTCTTTGGGCGTCATGTGACGCTCTTTCAGTATCGCCCGAAGATATCGGATCAGAGAAGGGAGGAACCGATGTCGACTCGCTGGTAGGGAACATTGCGATTATCGGAGATCAGATTTGAGGAGATACGCGCGCTTTCGTAAATGGTAGGCAGTCCGGATCCTGGATGGGTGCCTCCTCCGACGAGGTAGAGGTTCTGGAAGTTTTGAAAACGGTTGTGGGGTCGGAAGTAGAGCATTTGATCAAGAGAATGGGTAAGATTGAAGGTGGCGCCCATGTAGATATCGCGATTTTGCCAATCGACGGGAGTAATGATGCGCTCGGCGACGATGTGATCACGGATATTTTTGAAGGTGGTGCGCTGCTCGATCCGATCGAGGATCTTGTTGCGGTATGCCTGAGTGTTGGTCTCCCAGTCATACTCGTGGCGGTTGTTGATAGTGGGAACGAGGACGTAGATACCCGAGTGACCTTCGGGGGCGACGTGGGGGTCGGTTACGGACGAATTGCGAACGTAGACGGACATGTCGTCGGAGACAGTCTGTTCGCTTTGGATTTCGGAGACATTGGTGCGGTAGTCGTCTGCAAAGAGGATGTGGTGATGAGGCGCGTCTTGGTAGAGTTTATCGAGGCCGAGGTAGAGCATGAAGGTGGAGCAGGAGAATTTTTTCTTTTTGAGCGAATTGTCGGTCTGACAGCGATCCCCCATAATGGTGCGCATGGCGTTTGCGTAGTCAGCGTTGACGACAACGTCATCGACGGGGATTTTCTCTCCGCCTTCAAGTTCGACGGATGAGACGCGGGAACCGTTGTAATGGAGTTGTTTGACGGGGGAGTTGAGGCGGATTTCACCGCCTTCTTCTTCGATGACCTTTGCCATGGCCTCGGATATTTTGCAGAGGCCACCCTGAACGTGGTAGATTCCGAAGCGATATTCGATATAGGAGAGGATGGAGAAGAGAGCAGGGCATTTCCAGGGGGACATGCCGAGGTATTTGGCTTGGAAAGTGAAGGCTAGCTGGAGGCGGAGATCGTCAAAGTATTGATCGAGGACATCGACGACGGATGAATTGGTAGCGACATGAGGGAAGGCTTTTAGGAGGGTTGGGCTGAGGAGGGTTGAAAGTTTATGGTAGGGGCGGAGAAGACAGGGATAGATTGCTTTTAGTTTTGCTGCGTGCTCATCCATGTATCGGCGGTAGCCGTCTGCTTGCCCAGGGAATGCTTGTTCGACGTTCTCGGCCATGCGATCGATTTCGAACGAGGTATCGAGGGAAGTATCGCCCCAAGAGAGGCGCGTCATGGGGTCGAGTTTTACGAAATCGATGTAGTCTTCGGAATTGCGACCGGCTTCGAGGAAGACCTCGTCGAGGGTAAATTTTTGGTGGAGGAAAGTGGGGCCCGTATCGAAGGAGTAATCATCGACTTTGAGTTCAGCATTCCGTCCGCCGACGCGATCGCTTTTCTCGAGGAGGACCACGTCAAAGCCGCGATAGGCCAGCAGCATGGCGGAGGTGAGTCCACCGGGGCCGGCACCTATGACGGCTACTTTTTTACGTAACTTGTTGGAAACCATGAGGAAAAGTCAGCCTATCGGGCGATGAATACAGTGAATTAGAATGGGATACGAGTGGCGACGCATTCGGGGTGCAGAGCAGGAATTGGGCCTTGGAGTCAATATAGCTCAAGATGCTGGACATTAAGAGTCAGTTAGATTGAGGGCGAGGCGTTTTTGTCGAGATTCTTGGGCGGCTTCGGAGAGAAGGGACTGGAAGATGCGGAATGATTCGTTGGGAATAAGGCGTTCGCGGGCGAGGAGAGTGAGAGCGGTGGAGCGGATGTCTTGGAGTTCGGACTCGATTGTGTGTAATTCCTCACTAGTTTCGGTTTTTGCAAGGCGTTTCAGGAGGTCGTTTAGCTGCAGGTAATAGGCATCGATACGATCTTTTTGTCTTTGAATGAACCACCTTTTACCGGCCATAGACACGGCATAGGTGGTAGCGAGGAGGGAGAGGATGAGGGCGATGACTTCGGCGTAGCGCACAAGGAAACCGGGTTCGTTGCGGCGAAAATACGCTGCGGCTCCGTCGTGAAGCGGGAACTGAAGTTGATCGGTATCGACGGGGGTATCGAGCATGGCGGCGCCGAGGTGTTGGCTGGTGAGGGCTTTACGATTTTCGATTACGGACTTTGTTATTTCACGTGCGACGCTATCGGGCAGGTCGCGATGGCTGACGAGGATTGTGGGGACGCTGAGTGTGGGAACGGGTTCATTGGGGATACCTGGTTGGTCGCCATGGGGAGCGGCATAAGCGAACCGGGGGATGAGGTATGGTTCGGCGAAGGGATAGCCGAGGCGGAATCCGTCGATGACGCTGCCTTTTCCGGAGTGGCGTCCGATGCCAATCAGGTCGACTTGGTTGTTCGTGAAGAGTTTATCGAGGGCGGGTGTTTTGAGGCTGAGCACGAGGAGGAGGGCGTCGATGTTCCCGGATTCGAGTTTGGTGCAGCCGTCTTGGATGGAGACGGGGACGAGATCGATCTTGTTCATGTCGAGCTCGAAGTGTTTGAGGAGCGCATGGACGAGTTGGTGGCTTCCGCTGGATTCCAGGCCGATCCCGATGCGGTGGTTTTCGAGGTCGGCGAGGGATTTGATTTTCGAGTTTCGCCGGACCAGGAAATGCAGTGCTCCTTGGTGAAGAGGAACGAGTGAGCGAAGCGACTCATCGCCTTCAGTGTCATTTTGGATGAGGCCGACGTCGGCTTCTCCAGCGATGATGCGTCGGGCGTTGTCTCGGCTGCCATCGCTTTGAAGGACGCTAATTTTAATGCGAGGGTGAGTGCGTTGGATGAGAGACGCGATGGACTCGGCGAGTGGGAAGTAGGCTCCTGCATCTTGGCCAGAGGCGAGGGAAAGAGAGACCTGGCGTCTGGATGTGTAGATCGTGAAGGCGACGAGGAAAATGAGGAACAGACCGAGGGTGACCGTGAGGCTGGCGTAGTATTTTCCGCGACCCATTGTTGTCCGACATCATTGGAAGAAAGGAATGGGACAATCAAGGAGAAGAATCGGTGATACGGTAATGACCGATGATGGTGAAATCGAAGAGTCGGTCTTCTTCGACGGTGCCGTAGCCGATATTATGGATAATATTGGGGCGGTTTCCAGAAGCGATCGAGTCACTGACAACAGCCACGTGCAGGAGGCCGTTATCCAGTCTGACGGCGACGATATCACCGGGGAGATAGTCTCCCGGGTCTTCGGTTATTGGTAGGTCAAGGTTTTTGCGCTTCCAGAATGCCATGAGATTAGGGACGCGTCGGTGATCAATGTTTTTATCCGGGCGCGTCAGGCCCCAATTTTTTGGGTAGGCGGAGAAGTTTACCTTCATATCTTCGTGGACTTCTTTTTGGAGATCGATTCCGGCCTTGCGAAGGGCGCGAATGACGACGTCGGTGCAAACGCCTCGGTCGTTGGGGACGTCCCCATTTGGGTAATTCAAGGAGACGTATGCCGGGTCGTAGGTTTTGGTGACGCCGATGCGGGCTTTCGCGGCGGCGACAATTGTCTCTGCGCTGGCAGAAGGGGAGGCGAGAGTGGAAACGGGGTTGCCGGCGAGAAGGATGGCGGCAATTACCAAGAGGGCAGGGGGTGATTTTTTGGGGACGAGAATTTGGACGGACGAGGTAGTTTTGTTGTGAAGCGGACGACCGAGCCTTGTCGTCTCTACCGAATAGCGGGAGAGTGTGTCATTAAAGCTGGAAATGGGGCCCCCGTACACTAGGAAAGGAACGCCTTTATTGGCGTGACAAGGTTGCCGAGACAAGGGGTGGGGGAAAGGTCTGTCAGCGAGAAATTACATCTCGCTTTGGACTTGTTCAGCTCCTGAGCTGATCGCGTTTCCTGCCCCTTGAATATCCTGGCCAATGCCACGGGTGGTGTTGCAACTAGTGAGGGCAACGAGAGTGGCGACTGAGAGGATCGTGCAAGAAAGAATAGTGATCGTTTTCTTCATGGAAGTAATTTAGGGGAAGGCGGATTGCGAGGGCAAGCGAAATTGGCTGGCATGCGTGGTGGGCGACGTTATTTGGCCATCATTGCTTCAATTTCGTCGGGATCGATTGGGATATCGGCCATGAGGTTGGTGTTGGAGTCCTTGCCGACGAGGTAATTGTTCTCGAGTCGAATGCCGAAGCCTTCCTCGCGAAGGTAGAGGCCGGGTTCGACGGTAAAGACCATGCCTTCCCTGACGATAAGGTCAGCGGGACCGACGTCGTGGACATCGAGTCCGAGGAGGTGGGACGTGCCGTGCATGAAGTATTGGCGGTATGCTTTTGTTTCCTCGGGGGTATCGGGGTTGGCGTTGTCGGCGTTTACCTGTTCGGCGGAGAGGAGTGTGAGGTCGACGAGTTCGCGTTCGACGAGGCGGGCGACTTGTTTTTGGTAATCCTTGATGGCGATACCAGGGCGGAGGAGATCGTTCGCGGCGGTATTGAGGACGCGGAGGACGGCATTGTAGACAGCGCGTTGTCTTTTCGAGAAATGGCCGTTTACGGGCACTGTTCGCGTCATGTCTGCGTTGTAGCCAGCATATTCGGCAGCCACGTCCATGAGGAGAAGATCACCGTCTTGGAGGGTTTCGTTATTGTCGAGGTAATGGAGGACGCAGTTGTTTTTGCCAGAAGCGACAATGGGCGTGTAGGCGAAGCCGCGGGAGCGTCGGTGGAGGAATTCGTGGAGGAACTCGGCTTCGACTTGGTATTCGGTGACGCCGGGTTTGATAAATTTGAGGACGCGCGAGAAGCCGGCCTCGGTAATGTCACAGGCGATCTGGAGGAGGTCGGTTTCTTCGGGAGCCTTGATGGCGCGGAGGGCAGAGATGAGGGGAGCGATTCGGTGATAGTGGTGGTTGGGCCAGTTGGTTTGGCATTGATCACGGAAGCGATCGTCGCGCGACTGGACTTGGCGAGTGGCGCGGGCGTGTTCGTTGTAATTGAGGAACACGGTGTTGGTTTTTTTCATGAGCCTTCGGAGGGAGTGTTCGAAGGTGTTGGTCCATTGGATATTCTCGATACCGGAGATTTGCGCGGCTTGTTTTTGGGTGAACTTTTGACCTTCCCAGATGGCGATGAGGTCAGAGGTCTCGCGGATAAAAAGAATTTCCCGGTCTTGAGGATCGGGGGCGTCGGGAAAGAGGATGAGGATAGTTTCTTCCTGATCGATTCCGCAGAGGTAGAGGAGGTCGCGGTTCTGATGGAAGGTCATGGTGCCGTCGGCACTGGTGGGCATGACATCATTCGAGTGGAGGACGGCGAGGGCATTACCCGGGAGGTTCGCGGCGAGGTGGGCGCGATTTTGTGTGTAGAAGGAGGGTGACGGTGGGCTGTAGCGCATGAACTGAGTGGAGCGTTGCCAGATAAGGGTTCGCCGTGGGACTATTCGTCAAGCGTGTAAACGAAGAGGCCGGAGCGGAGTTTTGGTTCAAACCAGGTGGATTTAGGGGGCATGATTTCGCCGGCGTCGGCGATGGCGATGAGTTGTTCCACGGTGACGGGAGCCATGGAGAAGGCGACGGCCCAGTCGCCGGAGTCTACGCGTTTTTTGAGTTCTTCGGGCCCCCGGATGCCACCGACGAAGTCGATTCGATTGTCGGTGCGGGGGTCTCCGATGCCGAGGATGGGTGAGAGGAGGCGATCCTGGAGCACGGCGGCGTCCAGTTTCTGGATCGGGCTATTGGTCTCGGGTTCGGGCCAAGCGAGTTGGGACCAGGTGCCGTCGAGATACATGGAGACGGCGTGAGGACCTGGAGGGAATTTGGATGGTTGGTCGGAGCGGGAGAAGTTGTCTGCGAGTTTGGCGAGGAAGGTTTGTTTATCGAGGCCGTTGAGGTCTTTGACGATGCGGTTGTAGGGGAGGATTTTGAGTTGGGACGCCGGAAAGAGGACGTTGAGGAACCAATTGTAGTTTTCTTTACCGGTGTGGTTGGAATTTTGACTGCGTCGTTCGGATCCGACGCGATGCGCGGATGCGGAGCGATGATGTCCATCCGCGACGTAGGCGAGAGAGACCTCTTCGAAGGCTTCGATGAAAGGTTTGGTTTGGGAAATGCCGGCGACGCGCCAGACGATGTGAGTGACGCCTGCTTCGTCTGTAAAGTGGAAGCGCGGTTCGTGTTCGGAAGTAAATGAATTGACGAGAGTGTCAATGGGCGCGTGATCTTTGTAGGTGAGGAACACGGGTCCCGGATTTGCGGAGAGCGTGTCGTTGAGGCGGGTGCGGTCGTTTTCTTTAACGGGCCGGGTTTTTTCGTGTTTACGAATGATGTCGTTGGCGTAGTCATCGATGTGGCAGGTGAGAGCGACGCCGGTTTGAGTGTGATCGTTCCATACTTGGCGGTAGAGGTAGAGGCAGGGTTCGGGTTCGCGGACGAGGGCTCCGGAGGCTTGTAGGTGGTCGAAGTTTTCGCGGGCTTTGGCGTAGACAGGATCGGAGTAGGGATCGGTGTTAGGCGGAAAATCGATTTCGGCACGGAGGACATGGAGGAAGGAATCGGGTTTGCCTGCGGCGAGAGCCCGGGCTTCCTCGGTGTTGACCACGTCGTATGGGACGGATGCAATTTGGGCAACTTGGTCGGGTTTGGGGGTAAGGGCTTGGAATGGTTTGGTGCGCATTTTAGGGCGGTCGAGTCTGATCGAGGAAATGTGAATAAAAGAGGGTTTACTCCATATGTTTGGGGAAAGCGAAGGGGATTTTGTACGAGGTAGAGGGAAGGAACAGCTGAACTAGGAAGATCTGCCGGATTGCTCTCGCCTGGCGGCGGAGGTCCGTTGGGAACGACGGCGCGCGCTTTCGTCCCTTGCGAGGGGAGTGTTGAAAGGAAGGCTGAGGCAGTTCGGGATCAGTGACACGTCTTTCATGGAAAGAGTGACGATTCTTTAACATGGGTGCCCTTTGACAGTAGGGCGGTTTGGGTATGTTTCAGGCGCATCTAGCGAGAATAGGTCAGCCCGGTTGGCGTGTTTCTTCTTTCCGTGAGTTCGGGGGTTCTTACGGGAGACGTTGGCCGGGCTGACTTTTTTTTCGGGGGGGTGGATCGGGGGGCGTAAAGGAACGTTAGGGGCTTCTTTGGGTTTCGGTTGTCCAGGGAGCGGGCTGGCGGGACGCTCGCCCCTACCGGTGGCAGGAAGGGAGGCTGGCTGGTCAGGGTTTGCCGGTGGCTTCGAAGTCTTCGTCTAGGGTCTCTGCTTCTTCGTGGAGATAGGTTTTAGGACGGTAGAAGTATGCGACGAAGACAAAGAGGACTGCAGTGCCGAGCATGACCCTGGTGAAGAACCAGAAGTAGTCGGCGCCTTCGAGCTTTGATTGGCCTCCGATGAAGGGTGACCGAGACAAGAATGGTTCGAGATTGTTCTCATCGGCTTGGATATCGAGACCGTGGCGTTTCCTTTGGGTTTCGAGCCATGGTTCGGCCGGGGTCAGTTGATCGAAGAAGCGTGAGATGGGGCCGCGTTTCTCTTTGGTGGGCGCGGGGAGTTCGAGTTCGATCGTAATGCCCATGTCCCACTTAGTAAGCGGTTCTTGATCGGGTCCCTTACTGGTGAGGCGGCCTTGGCGGCTGTTGACGAGGGTATATTGGATGGGGTTGTCCCAGGGGTCGGTGATGCCATTGATCAGCTGAGTGGCTTCATCGGTTGAGGGGAGCGTCCAATTGTTGTTTTGGACGTGTGTTTCGATTTTATCGGCGGCTTGTTCGACGGCGGTTTGGGCGGGGAAGGTGAGTTTCGTGCGTTTGCCGTCCTGGTATTCGGTTTGGATGTCGTCGTTGGTGTTTGGTTTGTTGTCGAAGCCGGGGTGATTATAGATGAGGGGTCCTTCGACGGGGGCGGCGGCGGTGGCGTCGATCGCGGCCACGGTATTGGGGACTTGGATGAAGTGATTTACTCCGGCGGTGAAGAAGTTGCCGAGAGAGACGGACATGAGGAAGACGGCCATGACGACAGATTTCATGGTGCGGGGAGCCTGGGTGTAGCTGAATTCGAGGCAGACGATGGAGACCATCACTTCTGAAGCGGTCAGGATGGCGTACGCGAGGACCTGCCAACCGATGGAGGGGCGCTGGCCAGCGTCGATCCAGGTTTGGGCGAGGGCGACGAGGCCGAACCCGATGACCATGACGAAAAGGCCGATGCTGATTTTACGGAGGGGAGTGAGCGGAAAGACTTTATCGAGGGCGGGGTAGATGATGAAGGTGAAGAGAGGGATATAGACGAGGATCATGATGGGGTTAATGGCCTGGATTTGGCTGGGGAGCCAGGTGATGCCAAGCCATTGGAGGTTCATGTCCTGTGCCTGAAGGACCCATGACGATCCGGTTTGGTCGAAGAGGGCCCAGAAAACAGCGACGAAGATGTAGATGACAGCGAGTTTGAGGAGGGCGAAGAGCCCCCGTTTACTAAAGGTTTCTTTGAGGAAGGAGAGGCCTTGGGCAGGGATGTGGATAAACTTGTGTCGGCCCATCCAGAAGACGAGGGTGGCGATCGCCATGAGGACGCCGGGGATGCCGAAGGCCCAGTGAGGACCGTGCCATTTTAAGACCCAGGGGGTGAGGAGGGTGGAGACGAAGGCGCCGAGATTTATGGAGAAATAGAAGTAGTTGAAGACGCGAGTTAGGAGGTGGGCGTTGGTTTTGCCGAACTGGTCTCCAACGTGGGCGGAGACGCAGGGTTTGATGCCGCCCGAGCCAATGGCGATGAGGGCAAGGCCCCAGAAGAGGAGGCTTTGAGCATTCCAAACCGAGCCCATGAGGGCAAGGAGACCGTGGCCGATGCAGTAGACGATGGAGAGGGCGATGATGGTTCGATATTTTCCGAGGAAGGCGTCGGCGATGATGGCTCCGAAGATGGGGAAGAAATAGGCGGCGCTGACAAAGTTATGAAAGCGTTCTTGAGCTGCTTCATCCGACATTTGGGAATCGGGGGAGGAGCCCATGAGCCAGAGGTATTGCACCATGAAGATGGTGAGAATGGTGCGCATACCGTAGAAGCTGAAGCGTTCGGCGGCCTCATTTCCGACGATGTAGGGGATGCCCGGCGGCATGACCTTTGAGGGGATGGGCGCGGTGCGGTATGAGGAACTTTTGGTCATGTTAGGAAATGAAAAAATTCATTGCGCGACTGGCGGGTCGGGGTGGGCACGGTCGGGCGCCCGCGCTTTCATCTAGTCGGAGGCGAGTTTGTATCGGGCCCAGCCGACGGCGCCGATGACCGTGGCGTCATCGTCCAGTTCGGCGGGCACGATCTTGAAGCGATCGCGGTAAGCGGGGAGGACGTGGCGTTTGGCGGATGTGGTGACTTCTTCGAGGTAGAGGTCGGTCATGGCGGTCACGAGGCCACCACCGATCACGACGATGTCGGGGGCGAGGAGGAGGACGGCGGTCGCAACGCCTTCTCCGAGTGCGCGGGCGGCCTTGCGGACGATGTGTTCAATGGCTTCGTCGCCGTGTTTGATAGCAGACGCCAGTTTACCGGATTTTATTTTGGCGAGGTCGGTGCCACAGGAATCGTAGAGGTAGGGCGCTTGGCCACGGTAGGCGGCCTGAGTGGCGGCCGCGGAAATGGCGAGTCGGCTGGCGACGGTTTCGAGCGTGGTGTATCGATCGGAAGCGAAGGGGGTCTTTGTGCCGGAGATGGGGATGTGTCCGATTTCCATGCAGGTAATTCCTGCGCCTTGGAGGAGTTCGCCATTGATGACGGCTCCGCCGCCGATACCGGTCCCGGGGAAGATTCCAACGGCGCAGCGAGCGCCTTTGGCGGCACCCTGAACATACTCACCGTAAGTGCCTAGGTCGACGTCATTGGCGACGGTCGCGGGGCATTTAAAGGCTTTCTCGAGGGTGGCTTGGACGGAGACATTTTTCCAGCCGAGGTTTGGGGCTTCTATGATGACGCCATGATCGGGATCAACAGGACCTGGGCAGGCGATACCAATGCCAGCGAGGTCATCTTTGTCGACTTTGGCTTTCCCGAGGGCTTCCTCGATTGTGTCAATGATGCGGGAAAGTCCCGCCTTCGAGCCGCGCGCGCCTTCGGTGGGATTTTTGACGCTCGCGAGGCTTTTCTCGCCCGAGTGATTGAAGACTTTGGCGAGCATCTTAGTGCCGCCGAGATCGAAGCCGACCCAATATTTGTTTTTCATTCCTCTAGATGGGAGCGAGGGTAGTGGGGGGCGACGCGGGAGGCAAGCGGATAGATGGGGCGCGGGGCGATTGGTTAGATGACGAGGCGCCGGCGTCCGGTGACCCCGGTTGAAGTGGGCACATCAAAAGGGTTTGTTCCGGGAGGGGTGGTGCCTGTGCCAGTGCCAGTGCCAGTGCCGGTGCCGGTGCCGGTGCCTGTGCCAGTGCCAGTGCCAGTGCCGGTGTCAGTGCTGGTATCAGTGCCCGTGCCGGTTCCATCGTCGACGACGGTTGAGCCATCGACATTGCCGAAGCCGATGTCTTCGAGGAAGGAGGTGACGAGACCGGCTGCGGTGTCGGTGGATCCGCCGGCGCCGTCTTGGTTTGCGGTGAATGTGAATCCGCGGCGGAGTTTGCCGGTCATTTTGAGTTGGCCGGCGAGGCCGAGGGTTCCGTCCGTGGGTTCGTTTTGGGTGCCTTCGAGATCGGACTCATCGGCAGCGGCGATGGCATGGCCGGAGAGGGTGAGGGCGAGGCGGAGTTTTCGGCCTTTGACGCGCATGGTGGTATTGATGTTCCCCATGCCGAGGTAGGTGGAGAAGCCGGTTTCGGCGACGTTGCCGCCGCCGATGACGAGGAGCTGGCGATCCCCTTTTTTGGCGACATACATGTGGCCGGAATTGGGAACGACGACGAAGGTTTTCTCGCCATTTGCGCGGGAGACGAAGATGAAGGTTCCGAGGCCGGAGACGGAGGAGCCGTCGATGGAGCCGATGAAGTATCCGGTTTCGAAGAAGTCGAAATTGATGCTGTTGCCGGTTTCTTCGAATTCGAGTTGGTAGACGACGGCGTGGCCGGAAGCGGTGTCGGCGACTTGGGCGGACGAGGTGGCTATGCCGATGACCGAGAGGACGAGGGCGACGAGGGCTGGGATTGGTTTGTATTCGGGACTGGTCAAAATTGGCTAGTGGGGGTGTTTTTCCTCCTCACCCATTCCCTCTCCTCCAGAGGAGAGGGAATGGGGAGGCCGCTGAATGAGTTGAGCGAGGACCGAGTCATGTGAGGAACGTTTTCTAGTTGATGAGTTCGACGGTGGCGGTGTTGTTGCTCGTATCGATGGCGACGCCAGTGTTGTCGGTCACGGTGTCGAGAGTGACAATGACGGTGTCGGTGGTGTTGGCGCCTGGTTGAGGAACGACTTGAACGTCGATGGTGGCGGATCCGGTATCGGCTGGAACGATGACAGTGCCGGTGAGGGCGGTGTAGTCGGTGCCTTCGGTGGCGGAGCCGGTGGTGGAGTAGTTAATGGTGGTGGCGGAGGATGAGGTGGGCGAGATCGTGACCGTGAATTGGCCATTGGTATTCCCCGAGCGGGATCCGTTCTGGGTGGCGGTGATGCTGGCGAGGCTACCGTTCGCGAGGGTGATGGTAGCGGTGCGGTTGTTTGGATTGATATTGAGGAGTTCGTCGCCGGAGGTGATACTGGCGAGGCTGAGAATAACCGTTGAGCTACCGCCGGCCTCGGTGGAGGCAATGACGTCGATCGTGACGGTGGCGGACGTGTCTCCTTCGGGAATTGTGACGGTGCCGCTGGGTGCATTGTAATCGGTGCCGGCAACGGCGGTTCCCGAGGTGGTGTATGAGACGGTGGAAGCGCTGCTCGTCGTGCGTGACAGGGAGACGGTGAAGACGCCATCGGTATCGGTGAACCGGTTGCCATTGGTGGTTCCCGCGATGGAGACTTCGATGGGGTCGGCGCGGTTGAAGCCGGCGCTTTCGAGGTAGTCGACGACGAGTTGTGTGGCGTCATCCAGGGAGCCGGCCCCAGCGACGGCATTTGCCTGACGGGTGAAGCCGGTGCTGAGGGAAGCTTTGACGTTGATATTACCGGCGAGGCTGAGGGAGCCGTCGGCGGGTTCATTGATGGTTCCTTCGAGGGAAGTTTCGTCGGCACCGGCGAGGCCAACGCCTTTCATTGAGGAAGCGATTTTGAGATCGAGGCCGGGGACCGAGAGGGTTTTGTTCGTGGAGCCGGAGCCGAGGTATCCGGAAAAGCCGGAGTCTCCGATGCTCCCGCCGCCGAAGACCATGCGCTGGGCATTTCCGCGTTTTGCGATAAACAAGTGGGCGGAGTCTTCGATGAGATAATATTCCTTTTCTTTATTGAGGGTGAAGATAAAGGAGCCGAGACCGACGAGGGCAGACCCTTCGTAGGGACCGATGACGTAACCGTTGTCGAAGAAGTTGAAATTGATGCTCGGGCTATTTTTGTCGAAATCGAGGCGATAGATGACGGGGTGGACTTCCTGGGTCGTCTGGGCATGAGTGGTGGTCGCGAGGGGACCGAAGAAGGTGCCGACGAGAGTGAGGGTGAGGGAGAAGCCGAGAAGAGACCGATGCATTTTCGGGAGGGGAAGCGTAATCTTAAGGTGGGAGGATGTCGAGAGCGATTCGTTGGTTTAGGATGGAACCATGCCGGGAGCGGGAAGTTGTGTGGCTGGGGCGTGAGGCCAGAGTTGTTGACAGGTAATGGGCACTCGCTAAATTCAAGTTGGTATCTTTGGGTGATATCCAAGATATCATCAATCTCCTCCAAGAGATTGGCGTTCAACATCCCGATGCTCGGCGGAGCGGAGCTTCCTCCCTTTCGGTCCGCCCAGGGGTGTTGGACGCTTTTTTGTGTGCCGTTTGTGGTGCGAGAGGAGGTTTTTGGGCGTTGCCGTTTGGAGAGCGCACGATCAGGGCCCCGTTCTTCGCTAAACCGTTCTTCGTCAAGACTTCAAAGGTCACGAGCTATGAAGGGCCCGCGCTTGCCCCTTCCGGATCCTGGGAGTGGGGGAAGTTTTTGTAACCTGTTGAGGCCTTGGTGAGTCTGGGGGATAGGTGAAGCGAATCTTATGAGCGATGTAAGAATGGTGGGGCTATCTGGCGGCATGGGAGCAGGAACTTTGACGGTTCCGGACGGTTTGTTTTTAGGTGGTGGGCTAGCGATGAATACGGGGACCCATGGAGACAACGAGGCCGGTGGTGGGTCTGGGGATGAGATGGGGGTGGCGTTGGCGGCGCGTGTGGTTGGTGGGGACGGGGATGCGTTTCGTGAGTTGGTGGAGGCTTTCAAGATGCGGGTGTTGGGGACGGCGAAGCGATTCGTGCGGAATCATCATGAGTTGGATGATTTGGTACAGGAGATTTTTTTACGAGTGTGGAAGGGATTGAAGACCTTTCGTGGGGAGGCGCCTTTGGAGCATTGGGTGATGCGGGTATCAGTACGGACATGCTATGATCATTTGCGAAAGCAGCGTCGGGTGCGTGAGTCGGAGGTTTTGGTTGAGGAACCGCGGGGGGAGGCGGGGATGGAGGTGAATGAAGATCGCGACCGTTTGCGTCGGGAGGCTTGGGAAGTGGTGCGTTGCGGATTGGAGCGATTGGGAGAGAAGGATCGGGTGGTGATTACGTTGTTAGACTTGGAGGGTCGGAGCGTTGCGAATATTGCGGAGTTAACCGGATGGAGTGAGAGCAATGTAAAGGTGCGGGCATTTCGCGCGCGCAAAAAGTTGAAAACTGTGTTGGAGTCTTTAGATGGAGAGAAGTGATGGACGAGGCAAAGTTTGATCGGTTGCTATCAGAGGCGGCGGCGCATGAAGAAGATGTATCGCGCGTGGCGCTGGGATTGGAGACACGTGTGGTGGCACGCGTGATGGGTGATCGGTTTGGGGCTGGTGATGAATTGTCGGCGTGGGCGGTGCGATTTGTCTGGCGGACGGCAGTGGTGGTCGCGGTCGTGACGGGTGCGATGGTGGTGTGGGGAATTTCGGGCGGGGGCTTGGACCCTGCGGGCGGGGATGCGTTTGTCTTGGAGGCGGTGGAAGAGCCGGTGAGGTTGAGCGGGTTGGAGATTTTTTGAGTTGGTTTAGAGAATGTCGTTTTGAAGGCGAAGCTGTTAATTGCGGTAGGGGTTATTCTGGTATTTGGGATGGGTTTGGTGATGGGGGTTGTGGGGACGGGTGTCTGGGTGAAGAATCGTTTTCAGGAGTTTTCTCGGGGGGATACGTCGCGGCTGATGCAGATTGTTGCGAGGCGGGGGGCGGAGCGTTTGGACTTGGACAAGGGGCAGAGGGAGATTTTTAGTGGGATGGTGTTGGAGGTGGGGGATGATGTCCGGATGATTCAGGAGGATGCGGGGAAGCAGGTGCGGCTGATGCTTCGGACCAAATATGAACCGCGTTTGTTGGAGATTTTAACTCCGGAGCAGAAAGAGGCTTGGGAAGTGTGGAAGCTAGAGATGGCTAACGAGGGGCGCGTTGCGCGTCAGTGAAGACTTTTGAGTCTTCGATTGGGATTAAGAAAGCGATCCTGGGGGTGTGGGGGGGATGAATTTTCCGGGGTTCAGGATTTGATTGGGGTCGAGGGCTTGTTTGAGGGTGGCGTGGACGGTTTGTGAGACGGGACCGACGGCTTCGGGGAACCAGCGTTTTTTGGCGAGGCCGATGCCGTGTTCACCGGTGATGGCGCCGCCGTTGGCGATGATCCAGTGGAAGAGTTTGTCGAGGGCGGCATCGGCTTTTGAGCGGGTATCGGGATCGTCGTAATTATCGACCATGAGGTTGGTGTGGATGTTGCCGTCGCCGGCGTGGCCGAAGCAGGCGACGGGGATGCCGGTTTCGGATTGGAGTTGGTGGGCGAAGTTGACGAGGTCCACGAGTTTTGAGCGCGGAACGACGATGTCTTCGTTTAATTTTGTGAGGCCGGTGGCGCGGAGGGAGTAGGAGAAGTCACGGCGGAGTTGCCAGATGGCTTCGACGCTTTCTTCATCGAGGGCTTGCTCGATGGTGAGGGCGTCCAAGGACTCGAGGTGTTTGTGCAGGGCGGGAATTTCGACGGCGAGGGAATCGGCACGGCCGTCGAGTTCGACGATGAGGTGGGCTTGACCGTCGGGGAGGGCGTTCGGGCCGAGGTAATCGCGGGCGGCCTGGAGGGTGAAGTGGTCGGTGATTTCGAGGGCGGAGGGGAGCCAGCCGGAATTGAGGATAGATTGGACGGCGGCGGCGGCTTGGGGGAAGTCGGCGAAGGTGGCGGTGAGGATGGCGCGTGCTTCCGGGTGGGGGATGAGGCGGAGGGTGGCTTCGGTGACGACGCCGAGGAGGCCTTCGGAGCCGGTGAAGAGGGAGACGAGGTCGAGGCCGGTTTTATTTTTGTGATTGCGACCGCCGGTGCGGAGGACAGTGCCGTCGGCGAGGACGGCTTCGAGTCCGAGGACGTAGTGGCGGGTGACGCCGTATTTGAGGCATCGGGGGCCGCCGGCGTTGGTGGCGATGTTTCCGCCGAGGGAGCATTCTTTGAGGGAGGCGGGATCGGGGGGGTAATACCAGCCGCGTTCTTTTGCGGCGGCTTGGAGTTTGGCGGTGATGACGCCGGGTTGGACGACGGCGACGCCGTCTTCTGGGGTGAGTTCGAGGATTTGATTCATCTTGGCGATGGAGAGGGCGATACCGCCGTGAGCAGGGACGCAGCCTCCGACGTAGCCGACGCCTGCACCGCGCGGGGTGACGGGGATGTGGTATTCGTTGGCGAAGGCGAGGGTTTTGGAGACGTCATCGACGGATTGGGCGAGGACGACGATGTCGGGCGGGGTGGAGGCGTGCCATTTATCGATGCTGTGTTCGGCGAGGGTGGGGGCATCGGTGTGGACACGGTCAGGGCCGAGGAGGGACGTGAGGTCGGTGGTGAGGGTGGTGGTGGGCATTTGGGTGAGTGGCGATTCAATATCCAGTATCCAACTAGGAATTTCCAATGATGAAGTTCAGCGGGAAGGCAGGATTAAGGGTAAATTACGCAGAACTTCACAGATGGGAAACTGCCAGAGAGGGGCGCCTTAGTTTTTGAGCTGTGAGCCGTTTGGGAGCCAGGCGTAGACTTTGGGGAGGAAGATCAGGGCGACGGTGGTGGCGGCGGCAATGGAGAAGATGAGGACGGCGGCGGCGGAGAGGTCTTTGGCTTTGCCGATGAGGGGGTCGTGATCGGTGGTGACCCGGTCCGCCAGGAACTCGAGGGCGGTGTTGAAGCATTCGGCGCCGAGGACGAGGGCGATGACGATGATGAGGGCGGCCCATTCACCTGGGTAGATGCGAAGCAGAAGGCCGAAGGCGAGAGCGAAAGTGGTGGCGAGGATGTGGAGGCGGAAATTGGGTTGGGTGCGGAAGGCGGTGGCGAGGCCGCGGAAGGCATGGCGGAAGCTGTTGGTGAGGCGGTGCACCTGGGATTTCTTGTCTACCCATCATTTCGGTGAGAGCAGGCTTTCGGGTATGAGTATGAGTAGGCGTAAAAGTATGAGGTTCGGCGGAGCCGATTTACATGCCCATGATTTGGTAGCCTCCGTCGACGTAGATGACTTGGCCGGTGATGGAAGCGCCGCCTTCGGAGGCGAGGAAGACGCCGGTGGCGCCGAGTTCTTCAGCGGTGCAGGAGCGTTTGAGCGGGGCGTGGGTCTGATAGTGTTTCAGCATCTCGCCGAAGCCGGAGATGCCGCGGGCGGCGAGGGTGTTCATGGGGCCTGCGGAGATGCAGTTGACGCGAATTTTTTGTTCGCCGAGGTCGTAGGCGAGGTATCGGGTGGAGGCTTCGAGGGAGGCTTTGGCGACGCCCATGACGTTGTAGTGGGGAACGACTTTTTCCGAGCCGTAGTAAGACATAGCGACGATGGCACCACCATCGGTCATGAGGGGGGCGACGCGTTGGGAGAGGGCGACGAGGGAGTAGGCGCTGATGTCGTGAGCGGTTTTGAAGGCGTCCCGGGTGGTGGAGAGGAAGTCGCCTTCGAGGGCTTCCTTTGGTGCGAAGGCGACGGAGTGGAGCATGAGGTCGACTTTGTCGGTATGGGTTTTGACTTTGTCGAAGAAGGAGTCGATTTCGTCGTCGCTGGTGACGTCGCAGGGGTAGAGCGGGGTGTCTTCGCCGAAGGTATTGGCGAGTTGTTCGACGTTATCTTTGAGGCGTTCGCCTTGGAAATTGAAGATGAGGTTGGCGCCGGCTTCGGCCCAGGCTTGGGCGATGGCCCATGCAATGCTGCGTTTATTGGCGACGCCGAAGACGACGCCAGTTTTTCCTTGGAGAGGTTTGGATTCGCTCATTTTTGAAATAGCCATTTAAAAGTTGCCGGTTGGCAGTGGTAATCAGTGAGGGGGGAGCTGGGGGTGTGCAAGGAAAGAATGTGGAGAAAAGAGGGGCCCGCCCTCGGTTTTGCCGGGGGCGGGCCATTTGGGTGGCAGAACCTTCATAAGCCGGATTCTGTTTCCCGTCTTGCGACGGGCCACGGCCATTTGTCTGTTGGCGACTAATACCCGAGGTTATTCGGCTTGCGCCGAGCCGGGCAGGCGGCCCGTTCCCTCTGTTCTGTCTTGCACCGCGCGGGGTTTACCGTGCCTCCGTCGTTGCCTTCGGAGCGGTGAGCTTTTACCTCGCCTTTTCACCCGTTCCCCGCCGGGGCGGGGTGGTTTGTTTTCTGTGGCACTTTCCGTCGGTCCCGCATTACGCGGGGCCTCCCTTCCTCCGCCGGGGCGTCGAAAGGCGCGCTGCCTTGTGGAGTCCGGACTTTCCTCTCGCGATCATCGCCGGGGCGGTGATGCTCCGAGCGGCCGTTTCGGATTCTACCAAGGTTTAGTATAGCTACGATGAGCTGATGTTCAATGGGCATGCCGCCCCGTCAACTTTCCTAGCGTCGGCGCTGATTCTCTGAGCGAACGGGTCGTCTAGTGGCTTTCCCGCGAGCGCAACCAAGCGAGGCCCAGTCCCGCGGCGATGGTGATGATCATGCCGAAGAGGCCCTGCATTCCGAGAGTCGTTTTGAACAGAAGCCGGTCAGCGAGGACTCCTACCAGAATCGCGCTGTAGAACAGGGCGCCGACGAGATATGCCGGCGCGAGGCGGTTTGCGACTGTGTAAGCGAGATTTTGGGGAAGGAACATGATTGCGGGTAGTGCGAGGATCCAAAGATCGCTGGCTTTGATTGGTCGCCACTCTATGCAAAGTGCCAGTCCGCTGAAGAGGAACATACCGAGGGCATAGTAGAACATGATTCTTTCCGGGGGCTCGCTTCGACCGGCAACGCCCGTGGTGACACTGCCGCCTGCGCGCGCCACGCCTGCTAAGAGCGCCAAGAGCGAATAGGGATTGAGCATTGTTTTGGCGCTGTGTTCCAAGAGAATGAGGCAGACTCCCAGGAACGCCAATACTGCCAGGCCGATGGCGGCGATGCTCACCCGCTGTCGGAGGAAGACCAGGGAGATGAACATGGCGAAGAATGGATTGGTGCTTTCCAGGACGAGGGCATCGGCGACAGGGATGCCTTGGACGGCCCAGTAGAAGCTTGCGAAATAAGTGAACCCGCAGAGGGTTCGGAGCACGAGAATCCCGGGACGCGCGGGACGAAAGCCCGGTGTACCGTGTCGCAGATAGAGCGCGACGCCCGCAACAGGTGCCAGAAGAATGACCTGCGCCGCCAGTAGTTGAAAGGGGCTGAGTCCTGCTCCGGCCCCGAGTTTTCCGGCGATTCCGATTCCTCCCATGAGCACGCCTCCGGCGAGGGCGAGGAGCACTCCGGTGGTGTTTCGATGGGTGTCAGTTTGCACAGGGAAAAGCCGGGAGTGGGGTCCTGATTGGCCCGCAAATTTTCCGCCGTCGACCATGAAAGCGGTTGATCGAAGGCCGCGGGCTCGGTGGGAATCAAATTGAGATCAGATTTGGATCGTAAAGAGACCCGGTCGTCTCAGCAAGCGCAATTCCCTTCTCCGCGGTGACGGTTCGAGAGAGGCGGCTCAACTGATCGTGCGAGAGGCATGGTGTGTCGAACAAACTGGAGGGCGCGATCGATCGGTCGTTGCTTTGACTGTTCCTCTTCTCGTATCATCTCGATGAATCGAATTCTGCCACGAGTGATGTAGAGACGGGAAAGCGGTGTCAGCTTTTAGCGGAGACGTTGTGCAGTTAAGAGAGACACTGACTTTGACAGAGAGAATACCGAACGATGAGAAAGGAGATGACAGTCATTGAATACGTTCTGTCGCGCCTCAAGGAGCATGGGGTGACGGACATATTTGGAGTCCCTGGGGATTACGTTTACCCCGTCTTGGACGGAATCATAGACGACCCGGATATTGAGTGGCGTGGCAACTGCAACGAACTCAATTCTGGTTATGCAGCGGACGGTTATGCGCGGATGAAGGGTTTGGGTGTTTATTGTCAGACATACGGCAGTGAACTTGGTTCTTACCTGGCCTTGGCGGGTGCTTATGGGGAGAACAGCCCCGTGATAATGATTACGGGCTATCCTTCGACTGCCCAGCAGGCGAGTGGGAAAGCGTGGCACCACATGCTGGGTGCTCACCGATACGATTTATTTGTAGATATGGCGGAGCACCTGACGGTGGCGCGTGCGATTTTGACGCCCGAGAACTGCATTGAGGAGTTTGAACGAGTTCTGGCCGCGGTGCTTTACCATCAGAAGCCTGGATTGCTGGCTTTTCCCAGCGACTTGGGACCGAAGCCAGTTTCCGGCGGCCGTCCCGCGCACGTTCCTCTTGCGGATCCCAAGAGCGACCCGGCGGCCCTGAAGCAGGCGGTGGATCATATCGTGTCGGTAATGTCGGAAGTTAGCCCGACGTGTATCGTCCCGGGTATCATGGTGCAACGGCTCGGGCTAAGCGAATTGGCGACCAAGCTGGTGGAGGCGACGAACCTGCCCTTTGCGACGCCCTATCAGGACGTGACGGTCCTCGATGAAACCCATCCCAAATACATGGGTGTTTGGCTGGGAGAGTTCACCAATACGGAGATCAACGATTTCGCCAACTCTTGCAAGTGCGTCCTCGGACTTGGGCCGGAACGACATTTTTTCAATACTGGCTTTAACACGATCACCTATGACCCCGCGAATGCGATCAATGTGTACGCCCATCGGGTTCGGGTTGGCCGGGCTTGGTATGAAGACGTGGAGATGAAGGATGTTATTGAAGCCCTCATCGAGCGATTACCGCGTTGGGATGACACTGTTGCTCCGATGCGGGTTTCGCCATACGCCGAAGTCACGGGGAACGGCGACGATCCAATTGACGCGGGCAACCCGCTGTATGCGCGACTCGGAGCGTTTTTGAAGCCTGGGGACATATTGGTGGGCGATCCGAGCAGTCCGGCTCTGGCGGCAGCATTGGTTCTGAAACCTGAGGGCTGTGTGTTCCAAAGCCAAGCTCTAGCCGCTTCCATTGGATGGGGCACGCCTGGGGCGCTTGGCTGTGCGGTGGCGGCGCCGGACCGGAGGCTTGTGATGATTGGGGGGGACGGGGCCCACCAACTTACGGCCCAGGAAATCGGGCAGTTTTACAAGTTCGGTTTAAAGCCGATTTTCATCGTCGTGAACAACGACGGGTATTTGGTAGAGCGGTATACCTGTCGCGATCCGGAAGCGTCTTACAACGATCTCCCCAACTGGAAGTACTACAAGCTTCCCGAAGCGTTTGGCTGTGAAGATTGGTATTGTGTAAGAGTCACCACCACTGGTGAATTGGATGCCGCCTTGGAAGAGGCGAGTTGCGGTGACCGGGCTGCTTACATCGAGGTTGTGACCGATCGGTATTCGATGCCGCCGGGTGCGGAGAAGCTGTTCGAGCTGACCCGGCCCAAGTTCGGTCAGGAGATTACATGGGAAGAGTGGATTACCGCTTTTCGAAAGGGCATCAACATTACCGCGCCCAAGTGATTTGGACTTTAGGCATCGTTCTGAGGGGTCATCCGCCGGGTCGATGGTTTGCCGCTGCCATTCCTACCTCAAATAATCTCACGTGCCACGAGGCGGGCGAATTTTTTGGTGTCTCCCTCACTTACGGGCGAGGCGCTTCGCCAGATGGCTTTAGTGCTCCCGTCGGGATTCGCATTGGTTTCGTGAAGCACCATTACACTTGTGCCTGCCGTCCAGGACGAGAGGTCTTCCGACAGTTCGATACGATATTCCACGCCTTCGGCTTTCGTATCGACGGTTAACTCGACACAGAAATACGTATTGCTTTGGCCATCGACCGTCAGGTCTTGCAGTTTAGCCTGTAATGGTTCTGGGTCACCGGACCCGGTGCTGGGGTTATTTCCGAGGAGGAAGTCGACCAGATCGGGCAGGCCGTTCCGGTTGGAATCGTCGGTGATGTCGGTGATCTCGTGAGTGTTCTGCCAGCTTGAAAGCGGAATGTTGTCTTCATTGCCTGGAGCGGTGCCGTCTCCGTTGAACTCCAGATTTGTTGGTTCGGACCAGACGCCATTGCCGACGAAGTCCAAGGTTATTTTGGCGCCGCTGGCAACGGAATAGCCTCCCCAGGTGGGTTGGGTGACCGCGTGGCGTTGGTTGGAAATATTCCATGAGCCTGCGTTTCCTGAGCCGGTTGTCGTCCATGGCGCGTCGAACGCCAGGGTCCACTCGTCGAGGCGAGAGCCATTATTGGTGACCTCGATTTTTCCGGAGAATCCGCTGCTCCATACGGCGGGTCCTGTGGGGGGGACAAAGGACACCGATACCCCGCTGCTTGTCTGATAGTGCCGCACCCAACCTGGTTGATTGGTTGGGGGGGATGCGTCGTCGTTTACGATTGTGACGGTCGCCGTCGACTTCTCGAGTGCGGCTCCGTTGGGATTGCTGAGTGTCACCGAGAACGTTTCGTCGGATTCGAACGTGGTGTCTCCGATGATCGTGAGGGTGATGGTTTTGGATGTTTCGCCCGATGCGAAGCGCAGTGTTCCGCTGGTCGATTTGTAGTCTGATCCGGACGTGGCGGTCTCGTCGCGGGTGTCGTATTCGACGGTGACCTCTGCGCTTGATGTGCGATCCATGGTCACGGTGAGCGTGAGGCTTGAAGAGCCCGAATCACCTTCTCCGAGCGAGGCATCGGCGATGCTGATCTTTGGGAGGACGGGGTTGCCAGAGAACTCGGTGATCCATTCTTCGAAGGCGGTCGAGAGGTCCGGGTTGCTTCGATGTTCGTGTCCGATTTCCCAGGTGCCTACCCCGCGAATGGTTGGGTTGTCATTGAGGACGGAGGAACTGGTTTTCAGGAGCGCGTCCATTTTCATTTTCATGGCCTTGGGGCTGGTGAACCACGCATTATTGATTTTTACCTCCATGGCGTCCGGATCGATGGCGGCATCGAAGGTGGCTTTATCCGCGGCCCAAGTGTTTCGCACGGATGACCAGGAAACATTATTGGAGCCGTAGAAGGGCAAGCCGCAGATGATTTTGTTGGCGGGAAACCCTTTATCGATCACGTATTGGATGCCACCGCGAACGGATTTTTCGTAGAGGGTGTCGTTGGCGGTGGTCCACTGGGGTCCCGAGTTTGGTTGCTTGATGGGACCGTTTGCTCCGGAGGGGCTCGCGCCTTTCCAGTCGTAGCCGAAGTAGAAAAAGAAGTCGGCGTAGTTTTTGAGGGTGGCGAAATCGTATCCTCCCATGTAGTAAGCGGGGCCCGTGCCGAACATGACGATATAGTCGGGGTCTTCCGCTTTGACGGCGCCATAGAGATCGATCATGAGCTGGGTGAGGGCGGCCTTGCCGTTGGTGGCATTGGGGAACTCCCAATCGATATCGACGCCGTCGTAACCATTGGTTTTGAGGTAGGTCACGATATTCGATACGAAGGTTTCGCGCTTCGTATCGTTTGTGGCGATGGCGAGGAATTGATCTTGGAGGCGAGTTGGGAATGCTCCTCCGATGGAGAGGATGACCGATTTGTTTCTCGCGTGGGCCTCGGTGATGAGGGTGGATTGATAGATTTTGAAGTTGCCGAGGGATTCGCCAATGGAGCCATTGGAATCGATGGGCTCGGCGAATGCGTGGATCACGGCGTCGTAGCCGGCCCAGTGAAGTCCTTTTATTTCGGTTACGACTTGGGCGGGGGAGAGGGTTTGTTCGAAACCGGAAGCGGAGCGGAGGGCGTTGACATATCCCATCACGATGGGGCGATCGGCGGGGAGTTTGGACAGGCCGACGGCGGGGGCAGCGTGGGCGTGGGCAGGGAGGAACGCCAATACGGTGGCGAACAGGACAGGGGCCAATAGGCTGGGCTTGCCGATCATAGGGGGGTTCGGTTTTGGAGTATTTCTGGGCTGAGTGTGCGAGGCGGTGGTCAGCAAAATACATCGAAAACGGGTGGGACAAAAATCGAGCGGGAGGTGTGAGGACGGCTTGGCAGGGGCTTGTGTGGTGCGACCAAATGAAGTGGGCGCGGAAAGCAATCAGAAGGGTGCTTTGAAGAAGAAGACGTCGAAGAAGAACCAGGCGATCATGATGAGGGCGATCGTGAGTTTACCGGCGATACCGCCGGCGGTGCCAACGACCGAGCCGACGCCGGACTTGGTGGCGGGTTTCCAGCTTCGCTTGGCGAAGATGATTTCGGCGATGATGGCGCCGGCGAGGGGGCCGATGATGAGGCCAAAGGGCATGAAGAACATGCCGACGATTCCACCGACGATGGCTCCGATGGCGCCCCATTTGGTGGCGCCGAACCATTTGGCACCGACGGCGCCGCCGGCGAAGTCGACGATATAGGAAAGTATGACGAGGAAGAGGAGGACGATTAAGCCGGTCCATTCGATGGAGTGAGGGGGTCCGATGAAAGCGAAGTTGAGGACTGCGGCGAGGAAGATGATGATGGTGCCGGGGAGCACGGGGAGGGCGGTGCCGACGAGACCCGCGATCATGAGGATTCCGATAAAGACCCAGATGAGGGAGTCGAGGGTGGCGGAGCCGATTTGGGACCAATTGATGGCGAGATGGAAGAGGGGGGACACGCAGTGGGGATGGAGGAGGGAAGACAGAGGTCAGAATTCGGAAGTCGGAGTTTCGTCGTGGCGGGTAGACCTTGGTTGGGTATTGGTTGGTAGAAGGGTTAGAACCCATCTCATAAATCCTGCACGGCCCCGCCGGAGGAAAGAGAAAGGATTGAGATTGCGACTTCGTCGTGTGTAATAGAGGAGGCCCTTCGGGCGATAAGTCTTTTGGCCTCAGGCGGCGTTGCGCCTCGGTCACGGGTCTCGACCCGCTCCCTCGTCGGGCCTTGCCTGATGCCAAAATCCTTTATCGCGGAGCCATCCATGATTTATGAGATGGTTTCTAGTCTTTGTGCCAGGTGAGTTTTTCTTCGATGGGGTGGCGGGTGGACTGGGGCCACGCGTCTTTGTCGAGGGGCCAGCCGAGATAGAAGAGGCCGAGCACTTTGTCTTTCGGTCCGATCTTGAGGAAGGCGTTCATTTGTGGGGAGGAGAGGAGAGGGGGACTGGACCAGAAGGCGGCGAGGCCGGCGGTGGAGGCGGTGAGGTGCATGTTTTGGACGGCGCAGGCGACGGCGGCAATTTCGTCGAGTTCGGCTATTTTTTCGATGTCTTGGCGATGCATGACGATGGCGATCACGAGGGGCGCGAGGAGAGGGTTGGTGCCGAGCTTTTCGAGTT
Source organism: Verrucomicrobiota bacterium (assembly GCA_039182965.1). GTDB lineage: Bacteria > Verrucomicrobiota > Verrucomicrobiia > Verrucomicrobiales > DEV007 > JBCDBW01. Next base: position 3,889 of record JBCDBW010000026.1, on the reverse strand, counting down.
TATCCGAGCGGATATTTTCGGCGGGCGTGGTTTCTTTGTAGATAGCTTGGAGGGTGTGGGCGAGGCGTTGGCGGGCGTCGCCGGTGAAGAGGTGAAAGCGCCAAGGTTCGGTCATGCCGTGGGTGGGGGCCCAGTTAGCGTTTTCGAGAATGTCCTTGAGGAGGGGATCGGGGATGGGGGCGTCGGGATCGACGAGAGCGGGCTTGATGGAGCGGCGGTGTCGAATGATGTCGTTCACGGTTTTGAGGTTGGCGGGTGGGTTCATGTTCGAGCGGTTGTGTTGGGGGAAGCATAGAGAAAGGGAGGCGGTCGTCCACCTTTGGAATTGGATGTTGACCGGGAAATGGGCGGTTTTATAGTGAGGATCCTTCGCGGGCGTGGCCGGTGAAGCGGAGTAAAACATAAACCTGAAGCACAAAGAGACATGGCACTTTCAACTGGAGATAAGGCACCTGATTTTGAACTTTCGACGATCGGCGCGGAAGGCCCCGAATTGGTAAAGCTGAGTGCGCAGGACGGCAACGTGTTGTTGTTGTTTGTGCCTATGGCTTACACCGGCGTTTGCACGGAGGAGCTTTGTTCGGTGACGCAGGGATTGGATGAATACGAGGGTCTGAACGCGAAGGTTTTGGCGATCAGCGGTGACAATCCGTTTGCGCAGCAGGCGTGGGCGGAGAAGGAGGGGATCAAGTTGACCTTATTGAGTGATTATGAGCACGAGGTGGCGAAGGCGTATGGAATTGCTTATGACTCGTTTTTGCCTGATTTGAAGCTCCCGATGGGCGGGGTGGCGAAGCGTTCGGCGTTCGTTGTCGACAAGGAGGGCACGATCCAATACGCCGAGAGTAGCGACGATCCGAAGCAGTTGCCGGACTTTGATGCGATCAAAGCCAAATTGGCTGAGTTGGGTTGATCTGGTCCGGATGGACTGAAGGGGGCCTATTGGGGTTCGCTAACGGTTTGCCTTGAGTTATCTTATGGTCGGCCCTGGTAGGGTTGGCCAATGGAAGTTTGGGATGGCGTCCCGAGCGGTTTGACAGGTGACACTGGAAACAATGAAGGACACGGTTCGGACATTTGAGACCGCGAGTGGGAAGGGGGGAAAGTATTATTCGCTTTCCGCGCTGGAGGAAGAGGGGATGGGGACGATCTCTCGTTTACCGGTGAGTATCCGGATCGTGTTGGAATCGGTGCTGCGGAATTGCGACGGGATGAAGGTGACGGAGGAGGACGTGCGCAATTTGGCTGGGTGGGATGCGAAGACGCCGTCGACGGCGGAGATTCCATTTATTGTGGCGCGGATTGTGTTGCAGGATTTTACGGGGGTGCCGTTGTTGGTGGATTTGGCGGCGATGCGGAGTGCGGTGGACCGGATGGGCAAGGATCCGGTGATGATTGAGCCCTTGGTACCGGTGGATCTGGTGGTGGATCACTCGGTGCAGGTTGATTTTGCGGGGACGCCCATGGCGTTGGGTCAGAATTTGGATATTGAGTTTATTCGGAACCGGGAGCGGTATGAGTTTTTGAAGTGGGGGCAGCAGGCGTTCGACACGTTTTCGGTGGTGCCGCCGGGGATAGGGATCGTGCACCAGGTGAATTTGGAGTATTTGGCGAAGGGGGTTTTGGAGAAGGATGGTGTGTATTATCCGGACACGCTTGTGGGGACGGATTCGCATACGACGATGATCAATGGATTGGGTGTGGTCGGCTGGGGAGTGGGAGGCATTGAGGCGGAGGCGGGTATGTTAGGGCAACCGGTGACCTTTCTGACCCCGGAAGTGGTGGGGGTGCATATGACGGGGGCTTTGCGTGAGGGGGTGACGGCAACGGATTTGGCCCTGCATGTCACGCAGATGCTTCGGGCGCACGGGGTGGTGGGTAAGTTTGTGGAGTTTTATGGGCCGGGGGCAGAGAGTTTGCCGTTGCCGGATCGGGCGACCATCGCTAACATGGCGCCGGAGTATGGGGCGACGATGGGATTTTTTCCCGTTGATGCGGAGTCGGTGAATTATTTGCGGGCGACGGGGCGTAGTGAGGACGTGTGCGAATTGTTTGAGGCGTATTTCACGGCGCAGGAGATGTTTGGGATTCCGCGGAAGGGGGAAGTTGATTACACGGATGACTTGGATTTGGATTTGGGAGATGTAGTGCCATCGGTGGCGGGGCCGAAGCGGCCGCAGGACCGGATTGAATTGCCGAAACTGAAGGAGCGATTTGAGGGATTGTTTGCGGTGGCGGCAACAGATGGGGGGTTTGGGAGAGCGGATGCGGATTTGGAAGCGGCGTATGACGTGCGGGTTGATTCGAAGGAGGGGATTCCCGACAAGATCAGTCATGGTTCGGTGGTGATTGCGGCGATCACCTCGTGCACGAATACCTCGAATCCCAGTGTGATGATTGCGGCGGGATTGGTGGCGAAGCGAGCCAATGCCTTGGGACTAACGGTGAAACCGAGCGTGAAGACTTCACTGGCGCCGGGGTCACGGGTGGTCACGGATTATTTGTCGAAGACGGGCTTGCAGCTTGAGTTGGACCGACTGGGATTTCAAACGGTGGGCTATGGGTGCACGACTTGTATTGGGAACTCGGGGCCTTTGGACGAGGGGATTGAGAGCGTGGTGAAGGAAGAGGATTTGGTCGTGGCATCGGTCTTATCGGGGAACCGGAATTTTGAGGCGCGCGTGCATCAGAGTGTGCGGGCGAACTTTTTAATGTCGCCGCCGCTGGTGGTGGCTTTTGCTTTGGCGGGAACGGTGGACATAGACATGGACACGGAGCCGATTGGTCAGGCGTCGGATGGGACGGATGTGTATTTGCGGGATTTGTGGCCGAGTCTGGAGGATGTGAAGGAAGAGATGCAGTCGGCGCTCAAGCCGGAAGTGTTTCAGTCTTTATACAGCGGGTTTGAGGATCAGAATCCGAAGTGGAATGAGATACCGTCGAGCACTGGCGAGGTCTACGAGTGGGATGGTGCTTCGACGTATATTCAGGAGCCGCCGTTCTTTGATGATTTTTCTGTGGAACCACGGAAGATTGAGGAGATTCGGGGTGCGCGGGCGCTGGGGGTCTTTGGTGATTCGGTGACGACCGATCACATTTCGCCTGCGGGGGCGATCAAAGAGGATTCGCCGGCGGGGCGATACCTGGTGGAGCATGGGGTGGAGCGGGCGCAGTTTAATTCATTTGGGAGTCGACGTGGGAATGATCGGGTGATGACCCGGGGGACATTTGGTAATGTGAGGATCAAGAACTTGATGGTGCCGGGGACGGAGGGTGGGGTGACGAAGTTTTATAATGGGAGTCCGGTGGGAGAAGAGACCTCGATTTTTGAAGCGGCGATGCGTTATCGGGAAGAGCGGAAGCCGTTAGTGGTGATTGGGGGGATTGATTACGGGATGGGATCGTCTCGAGACTGGGCGGCGAAGGGCACGCGATTGCTGGGGGTACGAGCGGTGGTCACGAAGAGTTTTGAGCGGATTCATCGTTCGAACCTGATTGGGATGGGGGTCTTGCCGTTTAACTTTGAGAATCCTGATGACTACGAGCGATTAGAGTTAGACGGGAGTGAGGTATTTGATGTGTTGGGCGTGGGTGATGATGTGAAGCCGCGGCAGAAGGCGACTTTGGTGATCCATCGAGCGGATGGCTCGAGCGAGGAAGTTCCGTTAGTGGTGCGTTTGGATACCCCCATGGAGATTGAGTATTATCGGTATGGTGGGATTTTGCCGTTTGTCTTGAAGGAGTTGGTTGAGAGAGAGTGAGGGTTGAGGCTTGGGTGTTGCCCGAGCGCGTGGCTTGAGGAGGGAGGGCGGGAGAGGTCGTGAGTATTTTTTGGGGGGGTGGTTTGTGAGCGAAGGGAGGCGGTGGGTGGTGGGGGGAAGGTTTTGGG
>JBCDBW010000025.1:0-43949 GCA_039182965.1 Verrucomicrobiota bacterium | reverse complement strand
AGGAAATCACCTCTCCGATATCTTTGGCCTCGGACGAATCCTCTACCAGTGCTTCTGCGCTGAACTCCCCTCCGGAGCCTTCGCCTCCATGCCCTCCCAAAAAACGGGTCTCCCCACGTTTATCGACGATGCCGTCCTCGGAGCAATGCACTACGAGCCTGACCAACGGCCCCAGTCAATTGCCCAGCTCGTTCAGGAACTCAGCGGTCACCTCACAAGAGTCCCCACCGACACTTCATCCGACCACGAGGATCCCACTGTCAGAAATTCTCTGCTCAAGCGCTATGATCATGATTTCTCATGGCTCAGATGGTTCCTTCCCATCGCTCTGACCGTCACCGTCCTCGGGTTGCTCTCCCACTTTGCCTTCCAGTACATCACCGCTCCCGACCCCGAATCCGAACAGGCACTTCTCCATTCTTCCTTGGACCCGAACGCCGCCCTCACTCTGATAGCCAGAGCCCGTGTCCTGCATGCAGATGGCCAGGTGGTGCCCAGTAAAGCAATCATCAAAGAAGTCGCCACCTCCGCGGACACATCAGCACCGGTCCTCAAAGAGATGCTGTCCACTCTCGAAGATTGGGAGGAATACGAGCTCGCTCTTGAATTGGGCAAAGCCTTCACGGACCGCTCCCCTTTCGAAACTCAAGTAAGAAATGACCTCTCGAATATCCTCGCCGCTCGAGAAAAAATTATTGTCCCTTTTCTTGAATTCCAGGCTCTCTCCGATAGCGCCCGAACGCAGGGAGACGACTTTCTCGAGCTCGAAGCCCTCCAGAGAAGCGCCGAGCTTATACCCGGCAGCATGACTATCAACCACCGTATCAACGAGAATCCCGTTTTTATCTACTCTGGGATCATGGATGGCATTGGCGCGCTAAAGTCGCTCCATCCAGACTATGATTCCTGGCGCATCCACGTTTACGTCGATCGCAAAGGTTCCCGTGTCGATCTCAGTCATAACATCGGCCTCAATAATATTGGACCTCTCGCCGGCCTCCCCATCAACGAACTCGATATCAGTTGGACCCGAGTCACGGACCTGTCTCCTGTCCAGAGCATGCCTATTTCCGTTCTACGCATCGATAGCACACCCATTAGGGACATTAGTCCGCTTGAAAAGAACTCGCTCACGGTCTTCACCTTTAACCATGCCCCCGTTACGGACGTTTCCGTCCTCGAGGAAATGAAGTCCCTCAAATCCGCGCGAGGGCACTACAAGGATTCTACCTTCAAAAAATACCTGCCTCCAAATGCCGCATCCGTCTGGGAAAACACTCTCGGAATGCGCTTCAGACCGATTGACGATGGAAAGGCGCTCATGTCGGTCTGGGAAACCAGATACGCCGACTACCGTGCCTACGCGATCTCAAGCAAACTTGCCATCATCCCTGAAATGCTCCGCTTCGCGGACGATAAATGGCTCGCGGATGGCGCCACATGGAAAAAACCTGGATACGATACAAAAGACGACCACCCCGTCGTCGGCGTTTCAAAACGGGACATCGCCCGCTTTTGCAAATGGCTGACCGAGAAAGACCTCGATCGAGGCGCGATAAAAAAAGGCCAGCTCTACCGTCTCCCCACAGACTCGGAGTGGAATACAGTCGTCCAAACCACGAACAATATTCTGCTCAACCCCAAAACACGAAGCCTCCAGCCGTCCTCCGATCTCTCTCCATACAACTCTCTCCCGAATCAGGCACTCGAATATTGGGAGGGCATTACCTCCGAAGCCTCCGCTCTTCCGACGCTCACAACAACAGAAGCCGGAGGAGACGAAGATTGGATCGGTCCCGTCGGCCGTTTCGACTCAATCAATGGCTTCTACGACCTTCTCGGCAACGTCCGTGAATGGTGCTCCGATACATCCGATCACAAGCAGACCGGCTCTATCGTTCGTGGAAGCGATTTCTCTACCGGACGCATCTCGCCGCAAAACCGCACCTCCCTCGATCAGGAAGCCCGCTACTCCGATCTTGGTTTTCGTATTGTCCTCCAGCTCAAACCGCCGAAAGTCGATCTCCCCCTCATCACCGCCCTCAATAAAAAGAACTGGGAAACCGCCGCCAAGATCGCCCTTCCCGATGCTATCAATCACCCTAACCGGGCCGTCCGTGATGCCGCTCGTGACTATCTGGTCCTCGACCGGTGGATCGCCGATCCGACAAAACGGGGCTCTGATCTCCTCAATAACTCACGCCTCAAAAGCTTTGGCGAGAGCACCTACTTCCTCGTTCGCATCCCCTTGCCATGGGCAGATGCCAAAGCAATCGCTGCCGCCACCGGTGGTCATCTCGCCGTGGTCACCAGCCCGGAAGAACAGAAATGGATCGAAGATGAGTTTTTCGGTCCCCAAAGCGCTCAAACGCTCTGGCTCGGCGCCTTTGCCCGTGGCTCGGACTGGAAGTGGATCACGGGAGACCCTTGGGGGTTCGAGCACCGCCCAATCCCAAAACCGGATTCCTTCAACGCTGCCCTCATCCTCGTTCCCACCCATCTCAGCAAGGAAGGCACCCATCACTTCGCCAACTGGCTGCCCGACAACCCCCTCGAACCACATGCCTTCTTGATCGAATGGCACACCCCACAATCCCTTCCTCGAGCAGACGAGCAAGACAACCCTCTCTCAAATGCCTCTCCACATGACCCAGTCGACACAGGGTCCTCTTCCGCGATCACCACGGCTGGCGACAGCCTCACCGCCGCTCCTTGACAACTCCGCAACCGGCTCTCCTAGACCAGAATCTCTTTGATCACTTCTCCGTGCACGTCTGTTAATCGCACATCCCGCCCACCATAGCGATAGGTGAGATCATAGTGATCCATGCCCATCAAATGCAAAACCGTCGCCCACAAATCAAAGATCGTCTTCTTACCCGACACCACGTGATACCCAAAATCATCCGTCTCCCCAAATACCGTCCCACCCCTCACACCTCCCCCTGCAAGAAACACGCTGAATCCATACGGATTGTGATCCCGCCCGTCGCTGCCTTGCGCAAAAGGCGTTCTCCCAAATTCCCCACCCCAAACCAAAAGCGTTTCGTCCAACAAACCACGCGCCTTCAAATCCTTAATTAGTGCCGCGATCGGCTGATCAACCTGATGTGCCATCGCCCCATGCCCATCCCTTAATGCCTTGTGCTGATCCCATGGATTCGCTGCATTCCCCGCCCCAATCCCCTCGGTCAAACACGTCAGTTCGATGAAACGCACGCCCCTCTCCACCAAACGCCGCGCCATCATACACTGCCGGGCATAAGCCGATTTCTGCGGGTCCGGATCATCAACGCCATACAACTTCCCCGTGGCCTCACTCTCCCCCCGCATATCGCACAATTCCGGCACGGCGGCCTGCATCCGATACGCCGTCTCATAGTTCTTCACAGCGGCTTCCACCAATCGCTCCCCCCCCAAGCGATCCAGAAACCCTTCATCCGCCCGGCGCACGAGGTCCAGACGCAGTCGCTGCAGGGCATCCGCCTCACTCGGCCGAATATTGCGCACCGGCGCCTCACCATCCACATCCACCACCGATGCCTGGTGCTGAGCCGGAAGGAATCCACTACTCCACAGTCCTAATCCGCCATGTGGCACCACTGAACCTCCACTCTTCAATACCACAAAACCTGGCACATCACGATTCTCCGTCCCCAACCCGTAACTTACCCAGGCACCCGCACTCGGATGCCCCATAAAAGGAAACCCGGTGTGAAAATGATAATTCCCCTGCGCATGCTCGTTGACCGGACTCGTCATCGATCGCACCACCGCCAATTCATCGGCACATCCCCCGATGTGCGGGAACAATTCGCTCACCGCCATGCCGCTCTCACCCCGATTTCGATACTCCCAGGGACTCGGCATCACGGTCCCGTTGTTGTTAAACTGCGTCCGCTCCACCTTCACCGGCATGGCCTGCCCCGCATACTTGTTCAGCAATGGCTTCGGATCAAAAGAATCCACCTGCGATACCCCACCGCTCATATAGCAAAAGATGACACTCTTCGCTCTCGGTCGAAAATCGGGCGTCAGCCCGCCGGCCAAACCCGCTCGCGGTCGACCCAGTAATCCTGCCAAGGCCGCCATCCCAAACCCCGTCGAGGTTCGGCGCAACATTTCCCGTCTCGTTAAAGCTGCTTTCATTGAATGTATATAAACTCCTTAAAGTTGAAAATCGTATGCGCTAAATCCTGCCACGCTTGCAACTCATCATCACCCGGCTTGGCCAACACCTCGGCCTCTTTCAATTCTTCTCGTAAAGCCGCAATCTCAACCTCCAAGACCGCTTTTTCCATGACCTCATTCTCGCCCAGAGCCGCAATGATCTCACGGTCACTCAAAACCGTCCCCAATGATCGCCAGGACGCCTCGATCTCTTCGGCGCTCAACGCGCGATCATACAAACGGGCCTCAAAAATCCGGCCCGCCAGCAACCGATTACCGCCCGCCGTCACCCCATGCCGATTGCCAAACAACACCTGACTCTTCCCCGCCGCAAACGTAGCGGGTCCCCGGCTTTTATAAGACTCGCCATAACGCCGCCCGTTTCGGTATGCCGTGACCCTCCCGTCTTCTGAATAGACCATCGCAATATGAACCGCCTCGCGAACCGCTGCCTCTTCCATCGGCCCGTCCAACTTTCGCGTCCGCTGATGGTTGTTGCTCCCGGGAACCCAGCAGCGCGGATTACCTTCGCCAAAAACAATCGCGTCAAACACTTTCCCATCCACATTCTGAACAGTCATCACGCCGCCCCCGGCTTGATTGAGCCCATCTAACTCCACCCAGGCCTCTAGAGTTTTCGCTTTCAATTCCCCGTGAATCGTACTGGTCGAAACAAACGCGCCCGCCCCATCCAAGACCAAAGCGCCTCCCTCAATCGTCGCGCTACCATGGGCCGTCCCATGTAATTCTCCCAACCCATCTTTAAACCCTTCCTCAAAACTCCACCGAGCTAGCGGCAAAGGCCCCGATACCTCCTGCAAAGACGTATCCTCCTCGCTCCTCTCCAGTAACAAGCGCTCCCGGACCGGTTCCACAATTCCACGCAACGCCGCTTCCCGCCCCGCAATCTCCACCCTTAATCTCACTAATTCCTCCCGGTGCCCCGCACGCACACCACTGACGCCGTCCAAATAAAGATGGGCTGCCGCTACCTCGCCAGGCGTCGGCTCCCGACCAAGGGCTGCCTCAAACATCGTTCCTAACACTTCTTCAAACGGCCTCGGGTCCGCTGCCAACCCCTTTGCCCAATCACGCGCGCACTCCAGGACAAACGGATCGTTCAACATCACCAACGACTGCGCCGGGACGGTGGTCACATCACGCCGCCCCTTCGGCCCCCCGGGCGCTGGCGCGTCAAAGACTTCAAGAAATGGATTCAAAGAATTCCGCCGTAAGGAAAGATAAACACTTCGCCGTCCACTGCTCTCCCCCACCCCTGACCCATACATCGTCAAATCCAACCGCCCTGACACCGACTGCAGCGTGTCGCGAATCGCTTCCCCTTCCAGCCGGCGAACCGTAAAGTGAGATAACCAAACGTTGTCCGGATCGATCTCCTCCGCGCGCTCCGAAGAAACCGCGCTCATCCGATAAGCACGTGATGTGGTCAGATATCGAATCAATTCCTTGATCGACCATCCTCGCTCCACGAATCGCGTCGCCAAAAAATCAAGAAGCTCCGGGTGCGAAGGTTTCTCACCCATCCGCCCGAAATTGTCCACCGTCGCACACAGACCTCGTCCAAAAAGATAGTGCCAAATCCGATTCACCGCGATCCGCGCCGTCAAAGGGTTGTCTTCGCGCAACAGATCTTCCGCAAATTCAAGCCGCCCACTCAATTCCGTCTCGTAAGGACGATCGTCGAAGACTTCCAAAAAACGCCGCGATACGAGCTCCCCATGTTCCTTCGGGTCGCCCCGCACAAACACGGGACTGTCTTCGCCAAGGTGATCAAATACCCCAGGTGACCGACGCGGAAACGCAATCTCTTCTTCCAAAGACCGGTATCGTGCCACCAATTCCGCCGCCTCCGGAACCGCATCCATAGAAGTCGGCAAAAAACCGCCTCTAACGAACCAATCCAACAATGCCACGTCATCCTCCCTCGCCTCTTCCGACTTCCATCGCCGAACCGCTTCGGCCAAAGCCTCACGATAGGCCTCGGCCAAAGCTTCGACCGACTCAGGAATCGCGCCCAAAAGCAAAGCCGCAGTCGCCCTGCCCCGATCCCCCGGAAGCAATGCTCCCTCGTCGTGCAAGATAACTTCCGCCACACCAAAATAAGATCGGCCATTGGTCTCGGGCGCGATCCCCCGCTGACCACGCGCCCCCATTCGATCATCTCGCGTCACGACTTCAACGAACGCCTCATCCCCCTGCCAATAGGAAACGTCCCACGTCACCCATCCCATCTCATCCGAATCAGGCTCCGAAAACATACGATAAACATTCCCGCCTTGAATCGGGTAGTTCTGCACGACCAATCGGGCAAATGCCCGCCCGCCCCCAAGTAACCGCACACTCACCTTTTCATGCTTAATCGTAAACCGGGGAGAACCCACCACGCCCGCATGTTTTTCGCTGACCAAATGCGAATACAATCCCGCGGGATACAATCCCTCGAATACCCGATCGCCCTCAGGCAAAACGCGAAACTCTCCCGGTTGCGATACCGCCTTTCCGAGGGAGAGCCCCTTTGCTAGCCAACCATGCTCGTCGCCACCCTCCAACCGCCAGCCCCCGTCCCCCGCCACCTCAACATCCTCTCGCCCGCCCCTCAACTCCGTCCACAAATCCTCAGGCGTCTTCGCGCCACCCAAACCCCGCATCTGTCCCCACGGCCGCATCGGATGCTCCGCGTCTCTTCTCATCTGCACCTCGTCGCCCCCCATCACTTCGTCGAAAAAAGGCACATCCATTTCCCCGATCCGATCAAGCCAGGCCTCGGCTATCACGTCACGAATCCGCTCTTTCAGCCTCCTCAGTTCAGTAAGATTCCGCTCCTGCGTCGCACCATCATCCACCACGACTTGCCCCGGACGCGTGCTCGAAAAAATTCCAAACCACGCATAGTAGTCCTCGTCACTGATCGGATCGAATTTGTGATCATGACAACGCGCACAGGAAACGGTCATTCCCTGAAACGCTTTCGACACGACGTTGATTTGATCATCCGTGAAGCGCACTAACTCCGCAAGGGCATCCGTCGGATCAAAGCCGTGGAAAACCATCCGTAAATGCGCCGGACCAATCGCGGACTCATTCAAACCCAACGCCGCGTTCACCCGCGGTTCCGAAAGCAAATCGCCGGCCAGATGCTCACGAACCAGCTGATTGTAGGGCACATCCTCGTTTAAAGCACGAATCAGGTAGTCGCGATACCGCCAGGCATGCGGAACACGCGTGTCCCCCTCGCTCCCATGACTCTCCGCATACCGCATCCAATCCATCCAATGGCGCGCCCAACGCTCTCCAAAACGCGGGGAATCGAGCATCTCGTCGACCACTCTGTCCCACGCGTCCCCACTCTCATCTCCTAAAAATCGATCAATCTCTTCGGCCGACGGCGGCAATCCCCGCAACGCAAAACTCAACCTCCGAATCAATACCCGCCGATCCGCTTCCGAACCCGGCTCCAAGCCCCGATCCCGCATCGCCGCCTCCAAGAACCGGTCCACTTCGTGCTCCGACCAACCCTCCGAATCCGGCACTTCCACATCCGCGACCGCTTGAAAGCTCCACCATTGCTTGCGCCGCTCCAAGATCGCCGGCCACGCCCGGTCCGCCTCAACCTCCGCCATACTCGGCGGCCCATCCCGAGGATCGGGCGCCCCCATCTCAATCCACCTTTCAAAATCAGCCAGAATCTCTCCTTCCAACTTCGCCCCTGCCTTCGGCATCGCCAAATCTTCATCCTCATGCCGCATCGCCCGCATCAGTAAACTGCCCTCCGGATTCCCAGGCACGAGCGCCGGCCCTGAATCACCTCCCGCCAAGAGACCCTCCCGATGATCCAACACCAATCCACCCTTTGCCTTCCCCGCACTCGAATGACACTCATAACAATCCTGAGCCAAAATTGGACGAATCCGCGCCTCAAAAAATTCCACCGCCTCGCTCGTCGGCGACGCCTCCGATGCCGCTCCGATCAATAGGAAAGACAGCGCCGTCATAACCCACAGCATCTTTCCACTCCCGTCTTTGGTCCCTCCGTTCATTCTCGTGCGCTAGGCCAAAAGTCGCTCCTGAACGAGGCGGGCCGCCGCCTCACACTTCCTTCCCACACCCTCAAATTCATTTTCCGGCAGCCGAAACAGCGGCGCCATGACGGTCACCGCCGCCACAGGATACTCATAGGCATCAAAGACCGGCGCCGCCACGCAATGAATCCCTTCAAGCCCTTCCGCACGATCCACCGCATAGCCAACCTCACGAACGCCCGCTAGTTCGCTGCGCAACGCTCCTTCGTCACTCAAAGTCGAACCGGTAAACGCTTTCAGTTTAACCATACCCAACCACTCATCCAATTCCTCAGGCCCCAAATAGGCCAGAATAGCTTTCCCAGGCGCACACGAATACAAGGGAACCCGATAGCCCACTTCGCCCGTCACTTGAACTGGATGAAGGCCACTCACCTGCTCCAAAACCACCCCTTTCCTTCCAGATCGCACCACCAGTTGCACCGTCTCCCCCGTATCATCCCGCAAGACCTTCAATGCCTCAAGCGCACAAACCACCAGACTCTTCTCGTTTACCCGCGGTCGCCCCAAATCAAACAAGCGATTCGTCAACACGTATCGCTTGTCACTCTCACGACGCTGCAAATAGCCCCGCGCATGCAAGGTGTCCGTGATCCGGTAAACGGAATTCTGAGATATCCCAAGAGCCCTCACCAACTCGGATAAACTCAACCCGCCTGCGGAATCGCTCAACGCTTCGAGGATCGCCATGGTTCGATCCGTTGACGGAGAAAGTGACTTCGCGATCCCCGATGGCTCTTCAGAGTCCATACGCCCCTCCACAGCCGCCTCAGTAGGCTCTATATCCGACCGACTCATCTTCAAAGGAGATTCAAATTGGCCTGAATCTCTCTAAATTTAGAAACGTATCTAAAGTCGAATTCTATCAGGAAACCACCCGGACAGTATCACCTCGTTACTGCGCGCCGTCACTCTCTACCACGGCTTCCACATGCATGGGAACCGTCATGGTAAACACCGTCGATGCCCCCGGGGTGCTCTCAACACTGATATTTCCTCCATGCGCCTCGACCGCACGCTTGACGATCGATAGGCCCAACCCTGTTCCCTTGATCTCCTGAGAATGATGCTTCGCTCCCCGGTAAAAACGCTTGAAAATAAACGGTAAGTCCGCGCGGGGAATCCCAATCCCGTTATCCTTTACCGAAATCACATTCTGCCCATCCTGTGTCCGAAAAGAAACGGTCACCTTCAACCCCTTGCCCTGATTCTCCTTCAATGCGTTCTCGATCAAATTCATAAGCACTTGGTCCCAATAAAATCGATCTCCGACCATGGTGTTCTCTCCCTCCTTAAAATCGAGCACGACCTTTGCTCGTTTCTCCTCCACCAACGGCGACAAATAATTCAAGACATCCGAAGCGCAATCCTGAACACTAAATGACTCAAGACTCAGGATTGTCGCCGTGCCTTCCAACTTGGATATGGTGAGCATATCCTCAATAATCCGAACCAATCGCTCCGAATGCTTCCGCATCACCGCTAATGACTTCCTCGCCGCTTCCTCATCCTCAACCATCCCATCCTCAAGCGTCTCAATGTATCCGTTGATCAATGTCAGAGGTGTCCGCAGTTCGTGAGAGGCATTTGCAACAAAATCCTTCCGCACCTGCTCGGTGAGTGCTTCCTCCGTAACGTCACGAATCACGACCCAGCATCCACGACCGGGTCCCTCTGGTAAAGCTGCCGCTTCCACTTCGTAGAGTCGCTCAGGCAAATCTCCACTCTGCGCCCCTTGGATGTTCACCTCCGCTTTCACACGCCGACGCTTCTCCAAAGCCTCCCGCACAACTTCCACAAACCGATGATCACGACAGGCTTCGATCAAAGGCCTTCCCACCGGCGCGTCACTCAGGTCAAATAATCGTCGCACCGCATCATTCGCGAAAATAATTTCCATATCGCGGTTGGTCACAAGAAAGCCCTGACTCAAACCCAAGATCACGTCCCGAAAGGTTTCTCCCGCTTCCACAGTGGCCTCCATCACCCTTATCTCCTCCAAACTTTCCCCCACTACTCGGCCTAGCTCCTGCACATGCTCACGGCCCTCACGTGACATCGCCGTTGCCCTCTCACCCCCGTTACCCGCCCGTATCGCCTCCGTTATCTGCCGCACCATCCGCCGATTCCGCCCTTGCTCCCACAACAGCCATCCGATTACAGCTACCGACACTAAAAGCAAAACCGCTAAAATGGCATCCCCCATGGCTCTCCCCCACAATGACAGGCTACACCGCCGCCACCGACTTTAGGGTAAACCGATATCCCTCGCCACGAACAGTCTCAATACAACGGGAATGATCCCCCAGCTTTTCGCGCACACGTTTCACATGCGTATCGAGCGTCCGCGTGTGAACTTCGTCTGAATACCCCCACACCTCACTCAGTAAATCCCCACGCTTCTGGGTCACATCTGTGTTCTCCACGAGCAACGTCAAAAGCTTGAACTCCGTGGTGGTCAAGTCCAGAGGCTTTCCCGCTAAATACACCTTCAAATTCTTTGCATCCAAATGGAACTCTCCCACATGCAACACCGCCTGCGCCGCTATCTTCTTCGATCGCTTCAACAAATTCTGCACTCGCAACACCAACTCGCGCGGACTGAACGGCTTCGTCACATAGTCGTCCGCCCCCATTTCCAGACCCGTGATCTTGTCTCCTTGCTGACCCCGCGCCGTCAACATCAATACCGGAATCGACCGCGTGCGCGCATCCTTGCGCAAACTCTTGTAAACCGTAAATCCGTCCATCCCAGGCAACATCAAATCCAACACAATCAAATCCGGACCAACCGTCTTCGCCAACTCCAAAGCAGTCAATCCATCCTCCGCCAAGGACGCCTCGATTCCCACGCGCTTCAGATTCAACGCGACTAGGTCCAAGATGTCGCGCTCGTCATCTACTACCAGCACACTCGCCATAGATCACCTAGTTACCATGCATTCCGCTCAATGTAACTGCAAGAATGTGACAACTTCTTCACATCACCATCCAGAGAATAGGCGCTCTCCTACTATATCCTCCTTGGCCATTCGTCCGGGTCATGGCCGGCATCCACGAAACTCAAAAAAATCACGACGACCGCAATTGCTCCGCGTCACAAATAGGGCAATCCAGGATCTATTATTACTGGAATTTACAGGATTTTTATATCGCTTAAACCGTTGAAAGTCACAGCTCGACCCGCACGCAAGAAAGGTCCAAGCTTAAGTATCCATCCCCTCAACGGGCGCACTGACGAAAACACCAATCAAGATCTATGCATGGGCCTCATGTTGGCACAAAAAGACCCAAGAAGCAGCCCCGAGCAATTAAACTGGATCCCCCTCAAAGATACAAACACCCATCTCCCAAAAATCAATCATCCCGTAAACGCCCACCGGATTCGAACTGCCTCCTGAACCGCATACGATCGGCACTATTGGCATTATCCCTGTATGCGATAGAGGAGGATTCCTAAAAAAAAGCGGAACTCGCGTTCCGCCTATCAGGTATACAAAAGATTCTCAGAGATCCTCAAACTCTCGAAATCCACTCAAAAATAGGTGCGCACCGCAAACATCCACGTGCCGCTATCAATATCCCGCGGCTCCTCAAATACGTCGCCGATCGCGTATTCATACCCGGCCATTACCTTGAGCTTATCCTCGCAAATATAATAAGTTAACCCACCTAGGAAAGTGTGATAGTTGGAAACGGTCGCACGAACGTCAAAACGCTGCGTTCGCTGCTCGCGACCCCGTTTCATGTAGGCATATCGGAAAACCGCCTGCAGCTTGTCGGTGATGTAGTAACTCGGCATCACAACCGCGCCCCAAGTATCACTCTTGTCAGGAAGCCTCCCGGCAGCCGCCCTATTCTTCGCAACGATGACATTCGTAACCAGCCCCAGGTTTCCCCAGTCGGAAAGCGTCCCGACCGAAATCCCATGCTGGTATGCCGAAGCAAAACTCCGATCGGCATCCCCCTGCACCCGTTCCGTCCCCCCTTTGTTGTCATTATAAACATAGTCAAAACGCAAGTCCGTGCCCTCAAACATCTCGTATGCCGTGTTCAACGACAAAGAAAGATTCGAGTCAAACTGGGGCCAACTTCCCCAGGAGTCGTCGCCACCCGTAATCCAAGCTCCAATCCGCGTATCAAACCCGGCAAGATCAGTGCGTACAACAGTCCCCCACGGCCGCGCCCCGGCTGTTTCTTGGACGATCGGCGAACGCTCTACCGTCAAAATGCGCTTCGACGAGGTTTCGTCTTCAATGGTGAAACCCTGTTTGTCTTTGCCGACGGTCAACGAGAGGTCATCTTCAGGCTCCCACCTGAGGAAAAAATTCTGCCAGTTATTCTGAACCCGACCGGCAAAAATTCCTTCATTGTCCGCCATGTTGTTCTCGGCTTCAAACGTCAGGTTGCCCGCCATCTCAATCTCCGCACCGAAACGAGCCCGACGGTGCTGCCAACGGTTATAGCTGTTCGAGGTGTCTCCAATATCCTCATCCTGAGAAATATACTGACCCTGGTAACGACCTATGAATGTAAAGCTCTTGATGAAACCCTTCTCGCTCTCGTAGACTTGCCCGAAGTCAAAAAGATCGCAGAAACTCCAAGCCTCTTCGGGAGGAGTCAGCGGATCCTCGATGAGAACGCTTTTTCCGGCATCGCCAGCACGCACGGCACCTGCCGTAGCAGCCACGATCGCCACCGTCGCCGCAATTATCAATGGTATGGCTTTCAATCGAATCATTCCTTGTCTTGCTTCCTGTGCTTTTTTAAATCGTTTACTAAGACGGGTAATCAAACAGATCTGAAAGTCGCTTCAAGTGACGATCCACCCAGCTCGTTGCCCAACACCCCCGGTCGAGGTTGACGGCATCTTGCCGACCTTCATTTTCTATTTCAACAAATTTGTCACATTGGAATCTTACAATTTCGTCACATTAGGAACCGTAAAGATCTCGGCACTAAACGCCTTTCGGGCTTTAATGGTCCCGTCCAACTCAAAGTGACCAAGGCTGCTGTTGTAATTTGTTACAGAATCGTCACGTGATTCCATTTTACCCTCTACGACCCAGAACTAACCTTCCTCCAGCCGGTCGGCATTGCTCCTTGCAATCATAAAGAACGGACGATCCGATCGAGTCAAGTGACCTGAAAATTGAATGATATGAAGAGAATCACCTTAACTCTACTCTGCTCCTGCCTCCTCGCAGCCGTAACGCACGCCGCGCCGCCGGCCGTCGACGAAAACCTGCCCACTTACGAAACGGTCAGTGGTGTCTCCGGAAACCTGAACTCCGAAGGCTCCGATACCCTAAACAACCTCATGGCACTCTGGGCCGAGGGCTTCAAGGCGATCTACCCGAACGTAAATATCCAAATCGTCGGAAAAGGTTCTTCCACCGCACCTCCCGCCCTTATTCAAGGAACCTCCCAACTAGGCCCCATGAGCCGCGCCATGAAAGCGGAAGAAATTGACCTCTTCGAACAGAAGTTCGGCTATAAACCCACTCAGATCAGAGTCGCCATAGACGCACTCGCAGCCTTCGCAAACAAAGATAACCCCATAGAAGGGCTCACCCTTGAACAACTCGACGGCATTTTCTCCTCAACCCGAAGTCTCGGCGGCGAGGATATCACGACCTGGGGCCAACTCGGCCTCACAGGTGATTGGGCCAATCGACCCATCTCCCTCTACGGTCGCAACAGCGCCTCCGGTACCTACGGCTTCTTCAAGGATGTCGCTCTCGGAAAAGGAGACTTCAAAAGCACTGTCAAAGAACAACCCGGCTCCTCCGCGGTCGTCCAAGGCGTCGCCTCTGATATGTTCGGGCTCGGATACTCCGGTATCGGCTATAAAACATCTGGCGTCCGCGCTGTTCCTCTCGGCACCGAAGACGGAACCTTCTATGAAGCAAATATGGAAAACTGCCTCAGTGGTGACTACCCGCTCGCTCGCTTTCTCTATGTCTACATCAATAAAAAACCGAACGAACCACTCGATACGTTAACCGCCGAATTTCTCAAATACGTCCTCTCCAAAGCGGGACAGGAAATCGTCGTCCGAGATGGCTACTATCCCCTCCCGGAAGCCATCTCCGCTGAAGGTATCAACGCCACCAAATAAAAATACCGCTCTCCAGCCGTCACGGACGCTGCCGTCGAGCCTTCCCGTGACTCCGCTCGCTTCCCACCACCGCGGGTCAGACCGGAATCAGCGGTCTGACCCACCCCGCTTCCCGCACCCGTCCGGGCCGTGACAGTATCGGCACAATGATCCCATTCTTTTGGTTCGTCATTCCGGCCGACCCACTATAAAAACGGCGAGATCTCGATTATCCCTATGCCCTCCTCGGACTCCCAGCCCAGCTCTCCCCCTTCCTCGGATTCTGGAGCCGCTCCTAAGCCTGTCCCGCAACGCTTCCAAGTCGCACCCGCCACACTCCGCCTCGACCGCTTCATGACACACGCCATCAAAGTTGGCGGTATCGTAATCATCGCCGCTGTCTTCGGTATCCTGATCTTTATCCTCCTCCAAATCGTCCCTCTCTTTAAAGGCGCCGCCGTCGAAGAGATGAGGCAAACAAAAATCGCCGAAGAACGTCCCTGGATCATCGGTCTCGATGAATGGTCCGAACTGCCCTTCTCCTACTCCGGCGGCACCACCGTCCGCTTTACAGACCTCGAAGGTGATCGCGGTTCCTTCGAATTGCCCCTCCCCGTGAACCTCGATGCAGGTGAAACAATCTCCGCCGCAAACTTCCACCCCCGCTATCAACACCTCGTCGTCGGCACCTCAAAAGGCCGTTTCGCTGTCGTCGATATCAAATATAGCCCGACCTTCGGCCCCGATAATACCCGCACCATCGACCCCTCGCTCGCAGCCGGCGACCTCTATCCCATCGGCCGCGCCGACTACCCGATCACCCACATCGATTATGGAGACGCCGACCAAACAAAGCTCGTCGCGGCGATCCAGAACATTGGAAACAGCCTCGAACACCACGTGGTTACCCTGAAACAAAAACGATCCCTCCTCGGCGTTGGCAAGATCGAACCCGATCAGTCTTTTGACCTCACCCAAGATCTGCCCGCGAACCCCCTAGACCTCCTCGTCCCCGCCCAAGCCAATGCCGTTATCGTCTCTTCAGCCTCCGGAGAGGTGTCCTACTCCTTTCTCGACGACGGCAAGTTCGCGCTCCGCCAAACCTTCACCCCGTTCGAAGACCTCGCCGACCCGCGTATTGCGCGAATGGATTTTATCTTCGGCGACGTGTCCCTCGTCTTCAGCGGCGTTTCCGGTGAGCAACGCGTCTTTAGCCTCTTCCGCCCCGAAAACGAACCCGATCGCATTTTCGGACAAACTAAAACCTTCCCCCCACTTCCCGGCCCCGCCACCTTCTTCGTCGCCAGCCAAAAAAATAAAACCTTCGTAACCGGACTCAACAGCTTCGCAACCCTTCGAAACAGCACCACCGAAACCGTCCGGTGGGAGGATAGCCTTCCTTTCGAAATCAATGCCGCCGCCTTCGATCGGAAAGGGGAAACCCTCGCCTTTCTCGACGACGCCGGCGTCCTACACCTCTATGACCTTCACGACCCTCACCCTGAAGCTGGATGGAAAGCCTTCTTCGGTAAAATCTGGTATGAAGGAGCATCCGGTCCAGACTACGTATGGCAGTCCGGTGGCGGTAGCGATGACCTCGAACCAAAACTCTCCATGGTCCCTCTCATATTCGGTTCTCTCAAGGGAACCCTTTACGCCATGATTTTCGCCATCCCCATTGCCATCCTCTCCGCCATCTACACCGCACACTTCCTCCACCCTCCCATCAAGCGCATCATTAAGCCCACCATGGAAATCATGGCCTCCCTGCCCTCCGTCGTCCTCGGCTTCCTCGCCGCTCTATGGCTCGCCCCCATCATCGAAAACCGCGTCCCTTCTATTATCCTCATCCTCCTCGCGCTTCCCACTAGCGCCATTGTCTTCGGCCAACTCTGGAACCGTCTCCCCATCGCATATCGTAACGCGGTCCGCCCCGGCCACGAATACCTCATCTTCACGCCCATCATGCTTTTTATCATGTGGGCCATGTGGCACCTCGGACCCGCCTTCGAACAATTCGCCTTCGTGGTTACCGATCCGGAATCCGGAACCAAAACCGCCGACTTTCGCCTCTGGTGGCCGGAAATTACAGGCACTCCCTTCGATCAGCGAAACTCCCTCGTCGTCGGCTTCATGATGGGC
Organism: Verrucomicrobiota bacterium; assembly: GCA_039182965.1. Lineage (GTDB taxonomy): Bacteria > Verrucomicrobiota > Verrucomicrobiia > Verrucomicrobiales > DEV007 > JBCDBW01. Next base: position 27,437 of record JBCDBW010000025.1, on the reverse strand, counting down.
TTCGCTGTCATCCCGGTGATCTTCACCATCGCCGAAGACTCCCTCTCGAACGTCCCCCCGTCCCTCACCGCCGCATCCGCCGCCCTTGGCGCGTCACGCTGGCAGACCGTCCGCACCATCGTCATCCCCATCGCGTCCGCGGGCATCTTCTCCGCCCTCATGATCGGCTTCGGACGCGCCGTCGGAGAAACCATGATCGTGGTCATGGCCACCGGCAATACCCCCATCATGGAATGGAACATCTTCTCCGGAATGCGAACCCTCTCCGCCAATATCGCCGTCGAACTTCCCGAAGCCCCCGTCCATTCCACCCACTACCGAACCCTCTTCCTCGGTGCCCTCGTTCTCTTCGCCCTCACCTTCGTCCTCAATACAGTTGCCGAAATCCTCCGACAACACCTCCGCGAAAAGTTTAAACTTGTATGACCGACGAACCCGCGACCTCTCCAAACGCCAAGCCGCCCGCTCGCACCCGTGCCATTGGCGAAGGCCGCGTCTGGCTCTGCGGCCTCGGTCTCGCCCTCGGTATCACGATGATCGTGTTTCTCCTCGGCCTCATCCTAGTGAAAGGAGTCGCCGTCTTTTGGCCTAAACCCGTTTCCCTAATCACCTTCACTGCGGAAAGTGCCGGCGCACCGGGTGGCATCCCCAAAATCGCCGGCGAGATCGTAAAAAAACAACCCCGCGCCGACGGAAACGGTCTCGAATGGCAATTCTTTACCGGCAACAAAGATGCCTATGGCTCTTCCTTCCGCTTCCTCAATGCCGATACCGTCGCCTCCAGCGAGTTCCCGAAGAACCTCATCGTCGCAGAACGCATGGCCTACGGAAACTCGATCTTTCTGCCCATTGAAATCAAACGCGCCGACGGCTCCGTCATCCCCGTATCCTCTCCCGATTTCGAAAACGAACTTAAATCCCTCGTCCGTGAAGCCAGCGATCGTCGCAAACGCATCTTCAAACTCGAAAAAAGAGAGATCGGCGGCATCAACGCCGCCATCGAACGAAATCGCCGCTCCATCAGGAAACTCGACCTCAACGAAAACCTCAGCGACTCCGAAAGAACGGAACGCCAAAAAAAATACTACACCAATATCGCAGACCTGGAGAACGAATACCAATCCCTCGCCGAGCAATCCCGCACCCTTCGCGATAAACAGGCAGCCGATTCGCTCGTCTATGAACTCGTCTCCGGACAAACTCGCACCAACGCCATCGGTGACCTCGTCGGATTCTACTATCCAAATCGCCTCAACTTTTTCGGACGCCTCGGCGTCGCCGCAGAACACTTCTGGACTTTCCTCAGCGATACCCCTCGCGAAGCCAATACGGAAGGCGGAATCTTTCCCGCTATCTTCGGCACCTTTGTCATGACGCTGATCATGAGCGTCATCGTCGCTCCCTTTGGTGTGATCGCCGCCATCTACCTTCGCGAATACGCTCGGCAAGGCCTCCTCGTCCGCTCCGTCCGCATCTCTGTCAACAATCTCGCCGGTGTCCCTTCCATCGTCTTCGGCGTCTTCGGTCTCGGGTTCTTCGTCTACTTCGTCGGAGGCACGATCGATTCCGTGTTCTTCCAAGCCAATGAAGGCCCCACCTACGGCACCGGCGGCATCTTCTGGGCATCCCTCACCCTCGCCCTCATGACGCTGCCCGTGGTCATCGTCGCCACCGAAGAAGCACTCGCCGCCGTTCCCCGCGGTATCCGGGAAGCCGCCCTCGCCTGCGGCGCTTCCAAATGGCAAATGACCCAACGCGTGGTCCTCCCCTCCGCCACTCCCGGCGTCCTCACCGGCGTCATCCTCGCCATGGCCCGCGGCGCCGGCGAAGTCGCACCCCTCATGCTCGTCGGTGTCGTGAAACTCGCCGACTCACTCCCCCTCGATTCCATCGCCCCCTACATCCACCCCGAACGCAAATTCATGCACCTCGGCTTCCACATCTACGACCTCGGCTTCCAGTCTCCCGACTCCGAAGCCGCCAAACCCATGGTCTTCGCCACCACCCTTCTCCTCATCGTCCTCGTCGTGGTCATGAACCTAGCAGCCATTCAACTCCGCAATCACCTCAAGAAAAAATACACTGTCGGCACCTTCTAGAGCGCTCCTCTCCCAAACGCCAATACCATGGCAAAAGACATCTCCACCGCCCCATCCACTGTTCCCCCCAAGACCGCTTCACCTGAAGAGGAAACCCTCGCGCCCGACTATATCAAGGTGAAAGACTTCTCTTTCTTCTACGGAGACGCACAGGCTCTCTTCGATATCTCCATGGATATTCCCGAGAAGCAAATCACCGCCCTCATCGGCCCCTCCGGATGCGGAAAATCCACTCTCCTCCGCAATATGAATCGCATGAACGACCTCATCGACGGGGTCCATCATAAAGGCGATATCCTCCTCGACGGCTCCAGCCTCTATGATCCTACCGTCGAGGTGATCTCCCTGCGCAAACGCGTTGGAATGGTCTTCCAAAAATCAAATCCCTTCCCCAAATCCATCTACGAAAACGTGGTCTTCAGCCTCCGCGTCGCCGGCCGCAACCGGCGCAAGCAACTCGACGAAGTCGTCGAACGCTCTCTCAAAGGCGCCGCCCTCTGGGATGAAGTAAAAGATCGCCTCCACGAAAGCGCCTACAGCCTCTCCGGCGGTCAAATGCAACGCCTCTGCATCGCCCGCGCCATCGCCAATGAACCCCAAATCCTCCTCATGGATGAACCCTGCGCCGCCCTCGATCCCGTCGCCACCCTGCGCATCGAAGAACTCATGGGCGAACTCCGAAAAAACTATACGATCGTCATTGTCACCCACAACATGCAGCAAGCCCTCCGCTGCTCCAATCGCACCGCCTTTCTCTACCTCGGCAAACTCATCGAATTCAACGATACGATGGCAATCTTCAGCAACCCCGCCGACAAAAAGACCGAGGCCTATATCTCGGGTCTCTTCAGCTGAATCTCCGGCGCATACGTGACGAAAACGTCACCTTCAATGGCCCCCACATTGCGCTTTATCACCGTAAGTTCGCGCTGCAGGCTACACCTCACTCATCACCCGTGAAACCATTGTACCCAAAGAATCGCAGACCGGTTGCCCTACCGTTTCTCATCACCGCCATCGCTCTCGCCAACGCCCTAGCCTTCACTCTCCCCTCATTCGGACAAGAGATTACAACGACACGCGATGGCCTCATCCCATGGTTCAAAGACAGGTTGGGAAAGTCCGGTCAATCGTCTCCCTCCAAACAAAACAAAAGTCCTTCCAAATCAATGCGGATTCCAAAAGGCGGCACTCTCGTCCTCACCGAGCATGGCCCTCTCAACCCCCAACAACTCGCAACTCTCCAAGCACATGACCCCGTTGTCACTCCTCTTCCATCACAACAAACTCCCCCTGGACCAAGTCCGCAGTCTGCCCCCCCGACCGCAAGCCCTCCTCCAGTTCCCTCTGCCCCTTCCACAACCATTTCGAATGTTGATCCCGAATTAACTCGAAGACAAAAAGAACTCGATTCACGCGAGAAGGCCATCGCTGATCGGGAAGCAGAAATCCAAGCTCGCCTGGACGCCGACCACGCAGAGCTGCAACGCCGCGAAGAAGAACTCAATCGCCAAAAAGCCCAACAAGTCCTTCAGGCAAAAGAATTCGAACTGGCGAGTCGCGAAGAAAGACTTACTTGGAAAGAAGCCGAGGCCGACCATGTGGCGAAAAAACTCGAGAGATTGCCGGCTGAAAAATCCTCGCACACTCCCCCAGACGCACCGGAGGAACCGAAGATCGAAATAAGCCGATCCTCCATACCTACCCCGGCAGCGAAACCTTCGAAAGAAATCGATCCCGTCCCCGCCCGACCGATCGAAACACCGGATTCCTCTCCCCTGGCCGAGACCACTCCCGCGTCTTTCGAGACCATCTCGCCGGAAAACGGTTCGGATCTCACCCCCCTGGCAGGCGACGCTACCCCCTCTCCCGAGGCCATCGAAGCAATTCCTGAAAAAGCTCTCTCCCAGACCGGCAGCGCAGATGCCGTCGCAAAGTCCAACTCGCCTACTGCCCCGGCGAAGAGTTCCCAAGCCCCACCCGCGCCGCCAAATGAACCGCGCTACGTCATTGGACGAGATCATACCCCGATCTATATCGAAGGCCCGACCCAGATCACGCCTGCAGATGCCTACCTCGACAGTGGCACCCCGGTCTTTCTCGTCGCAGAAGAAAGGGCATGGAGCAAAGTTCGCCTCGAATCAGGTGTCTCCGGGTATGTCGCCTCGGACTCCATGAAGTCAGCAGACCCGTCTGCCCCCAAGCTGCCCCTGCCGGAACGCAACCTCGACTCCGATGACCAATCTTCATCCCGAACCGCCGCTCGCAACCCCCTGTTGCACTTCTGACTCACCGATCCCCACCCGCATGGAGTCCCGCCAAATCGAAGACGAGACGTCCAACTCGGACGCCAAGGAAGCCCACGAAGGTTTGAGCAGAGAGCAGATCTTCGAACACGGGAACTTCGAAGAAATTGCTCTCAACAACGAAGATGACGAAATCGAATCCGCTGATTCGACTGCGGCTCCCTCCGCCATTCCTCAAAAAAAGGATTCCGTACCCCTCCCCGCCGGCTCAATCAAGCCTGAGGAGCAAAAATCTCACCGCTCTCGTCGCTACAACGATCGTCGCATGAAACCCGTCAGCACCCCCCGCCATCAGACGCATATGGCGGCGGTCAACCCCCGCGGAACTGCCAAATCCAAAGTCCATCCGAAAGATCTCCGCGAACAGTTTGCCCGCCTCCCGAGTTCCGCCCCCAAACCAAAGCGCAAACCGATCTTCTCCATCAGTTTCCTTCGCAAGAACCTCCTCACGACCCTCGGTCTCATTGTGCTCGCCGTCCTCGCGGGTATCATCTTCGTCATCTACCAAGGCATCAGTAGCTTCTACGGGCTCGTGTTCCAGAGAAACGATCCGCCTCCCGCCATCGCCCAACCCGAATTCCGTGTAGGGGGCCTCCCAATCGAACATACCTTTCTTACAAGTGATATGGAGCAAGGGGCGCTCGAGGTCATACACCGCTATCTCGAGGCTGATGGTTGGAAAGCAAAACTCCCTTTTGTTCGAAATCCGGACACGGTAAAAGGGGCGATGGAAGCTTTCTACAACCAACCGGCTAATAGGGGCAAAGATGCTCCACACGAAGGGGGCGAAGTCAAACTCCGAGCGGAGCTGATAGACAATGAGAGGCTTTTTATAAAACTGGCCCTTCCAATCTCCCCAGGATACGAAACCAAAACGTTCATCGTCGAGAAGACTCCCGCTGAAGCCTATAAAGTCGACTGGGAGATCACCGAGCAATACCAGGAGTTGCCGCTCGAGCGATTCATGGAGAAGAAACCAAGCCAGCCGGTTCGCTTCAGAGTTCAAGCCCGTTTGTCGGACTACTTTAACTACCACTACAAGGACGAAGAGAAATGGCTCGCGCTGGAACTACGCTATCCTGGAAATGAAGAGTTCCTTCTCCATGGTTATATCGAACGCGATACTAACTTCGGCAAAGAACTCTCCCGCATCGTTCGCCCCGGTATCCAAACCCCGCTTATCCTAAGTCTCGGCTATCCGATCACCACAAAGGACGAAACTCAGGTCCAAATCTACGAACTGATATCCACTACTTGGCTTCGGTAGCCTCTTGCCTACCTCCGCCGCTTCACGAAGTCCTCGATATCCTCGAGAAACTGTCCCACCGACTCCCGGGGATTCAGTTCCTGCGCCCGACGCAACAGAGGGATCGCTTGCTCATATTTCCCGTCAAACGCCAAAAGCTGACCATGCTGCACCTTCGCATCGGCCTCAAATTCCGAAATGCCTGCGGCGCGCTCATATTGAAAAGCCGCTTTCTCTATCTGACCTTCGTCACGATAGATATCTCCAAGCATGATCAGCGATTTGCCATCCAGCGGATCAATCTCAATGACGCGCATCAGCAACTTCGCCGCATCATCCATCTCTTCCTGAGACATGCTGATCTGCGCTTCGAGCCGCAGCAGCTTTCCCTCAGACTCCTTGGAAAACTCCGCCCCGGCCGTGGCCCGAACCTCGTTGATCAGCCGTCGTGCCTGATCCACACCATCACGTTCCATCAATACCTCGGCCGCCTTCAAGGGGCCATCCACATCACCTGAACTGTCATTCTCGTAGATCTTCAGATACGTGTTGGCCGCCATATCAAATAGCCCCTGATTGACGTAAATGTCCGCAGCCTTCTTCAAGGTCTCCTCCGTCGAATAGCCTAAAGCATCCATGATCTCAAGATTCTTGGAGGCCTCTAGGAACTCTTCCGTTCCAATGAATCCGTTCGCCTGAATGTCCCAAAGCCTTTCGTCGTCAGGTCTCGCCGCAATCATAGAGTCCAACATCGATACCACTTCCGCATACTTCTCCTGAGAAAATAACGATTGCACCAGCCCAAGCTTCCAGTTGTTCGATTGCGACCCCGCCGCCCCCAATAGCAATGCCGTTCGAAACGCCGATTCCGCTGCCAAAAAATCTTCCGTCGCAATATTGGCAAATCCCAGTAACCCATACATAAGACTCGAAGAAGCACCCAACTCAATGGCCCTCGTGAAATGCTGAATCGCTGGCTCATTGCTTCCCTGCTGCACATAGATCGTCGCCAGATTCTTGTGCGCATCGCGATAGTCGGGAAACTTTTCGATCGCCCGGCGGTAGTTCTGAACTGCACCACTCCGATCGTCGTTCTGAAAGAGTATCGTCGCCAACAAAAAGTCGAATCGCGCGCTCACTCCATCAACCTCGAGTACGCTCTCGAGCAACTCGATCGCCTGATCCGGATCATCGCTCAGCAAAGACACGATTCGATCATGGTATTGACGCTCCTCTTCCGTAAAACCGGGCTCAATCTCTGGATTGATCCCAAAACTCCCGATTAGCTCTTTCTGGAACGTAGGATCACGCCACAGCGAGCTTGCCGAAATGCCAACCTTCGGTGCCCCACCCGACCGAACGACTCTCTGGCCGTTGGCCACATGCATCGCAAAACCGAGAATGGCGACAAAAAGGAAGAAGATGTGATTCTGTCGAAAACTCATTGATTCAGTATTGCTCCCCAGGCTGCTCCCCCTAGCCCAACGCGAACTTCAGCGGAATTTGTATCTTGAAGGGTGCCTTTGTCCCATCACGCACCCCCGGCTCAAAGCGCCACTTGCTCACCGCCGCAATCGCCGCATCACGGAGGGCAGGGTGCGGATACGAGCCCACCGCCCGTAGATTGCGCACCTTGCCATCAACCCCGACGACCCCTTCAACCGTCACTACACCACTGACCCCCGCCTTGAACACTTCGCGGGGATACTTCGGAGGCGGCTGATAAACCGGCCGCGGCTTCTGCTCAATCGACATTCCTGAAAAGGCTTCGCTCGCTCCCTTCATCGCATCGCTTAAAGCCTCACTGAGAAGTTGACCTCCCGCTCCACCACCACCGCCGGGATTCAACATCAACTGCAAATCACTCAACGATAGATTCTGACTCGTATCCGGCTGCATTTCCGGTTCGGGCTCCGGCTCTGGCTCCGGAGGGGGAGGCTCCTCCAAAACCTCAGGAGGCGGGGGAGGAGGCTCCACAACCGCGACCGTGCGCACTTCCATATCCTTCTTTCCAAAATTGGCTACGATCTGCAGAAACGGAAGCGCAAGAAAAACGACGAGGGTAGTGCCAAGCCCGAAAAGATTCTGTCCCGCCCATCGCAGTCCCGCACGGAAAAAACTTTTTCCGTCCTTCTCTCCCGGCTGTCTCTCTTTCCCATCCATGATTACTCGCCCGCAATTACCTATTTTTGGGTGGCAAGGCTGACATTCTTGGCACCCCCCAAGTTGGCCTCGTCCAAAACTCTGGCAAACGTATCTACGTTTGCCTTGCGATCCGCTTGAATGATCACAGGCATGTCCTCGTCTTTCTGAACCATCCGCTTCACAAGAGGTTGCACCCCGCTGATCCCTATATCCTGGCCACCATATACCACCGCTCCCTCAGCCGTAATCGCAATCAAAATACTCTCACTCTCAAGATCACTCGCAGACGCCGCTTGCGGTTTGTTGACCTCCACTCCCGTCTCCTCGACAAATACCGTCGTGACAATAAAGAAAATCAGGAGAATGAAGACGCAGTCAATCAAAGGAGAGATATCAATCTCCGAATCGTCTCCATCTCCTTCTCCCGCTGATCGAAATCGACTCATACTTTTGCTCCAATATGCTTCTGCTTCATTTCTCGCTACGCGGGAACCGAATCCGGATTGACCAACAACCCATTGGCACCACCACTCTCCCGACTCCCCGAAATGCCCTCTGGATCATTCCCACCCCGATCATTGGATCCACCCTTGTGATTGATAAACTGCTGGGCGCTCGAGGTCTCTAGTCGTGAAAGGAAACGCGCAAAGGCATCCCGTCGCCGCACGAGGTAATAATGAAAAAAGTATCCCGGAAGCGCGACCATTAGACCAGTCTGCGTGGTGATGAGTGCCTCTGAGATACCACCCGCAATATTGTTCATCGTGTCGTCGCTCCCACCTCCTCGCGCCAAACTGTCAAAAGTCACCAGCATCCCCGTCACCGTTCCCAATAGCCCCCAAAGAGGTGCCGCCGACATCGCCACCTTCATAAATTTGAGGTTCCGATCAATCGGTGGCATTTCCTCAGCGCGCACCTCATCAAAGGCATCACGCATCGCTTCTGGACCGGGATCCTTGCCTAGCATGGCTCCACGCGATACCAAATACCCACGGGCAACTTCGGTGGGCATTCTATACGAACACTTCTTTGAACCCAACTCCCAACGCTCCGAAGTAAAGTCCTTGCGGCCCAACTCCCAACGAATCTCCGCTGCCTTCCCATATAGAATCAACGCGTTCAATGCGAGCGGGATCATCGCCCACCCACCCTTTCCCCACAAATCAATGCCCGACTCCAAGGCACCCTTCACGAAGGGTACTCCGTTGAAAACGTTGAGCACATTCTCAATCAAGACATCCATCGAATCCATCCCAGAGCTGAAACTGCGCTACTCATCGCTTCCCTTCGAAGCACCGCCGGTGACATTTTCGTCACCTGACTCCGACTCAGCGTCATTCCCCACTTCCTCAGCCCCACCCGTCGCCGATACATGCGATGCCAGAACGCCCGCAGGCTCCTGGGATCGTTCTTCGCTCACCCCGGAGTTCTCCTCCTCCCCGCCCGCGCTGGGTATCGAGTTCATGAACCTCAAACCCACTTTTTCCATGTCATCGATAATCGCTTTCGCTTTCCGCGATAAAAATGCAGCCAGTAGTAGTGTGGGAATTGCCACAATCAATCCCCACTTCGTCGTAATTAAAGCCTCCGAAATACCAGCCGAAAACGTAGAGGCATCGCCCGTCCCAAATACCATGATCAGCTTGAACGTGTTGATCATCCCCGAAACCGTCCCCAGCAACCCCAAAAGCGGTGCCGCCGCCGCCGTGATTTTGATGAAGGGAATGAAACTGTTCAACTGGGCGCGCGCGTGAAGAATGTGCTCAAACATCAGCTCCTCGAGCAATGCCCTCGGCTCATCATAGTGTTCCACTCCGACCCGCAGCATCTTTCCAATCGGCCCGCGGATAGTCGCCGCCCGTTCGTACGCACCCTCACGGTCCCTCTCCTTGAGCGCATGAATCACCTGCATAAATCGTCGCGGACCGATTCGTTGCGCCATGGAGATTTGAATATACTTAAACAACGCAATGATCAGCGAGATGCCCGCCAACCCCAAAAGCGGATACATGACCGCGCCGCCTTGTTTAATCTCATCAAAAATGGAAGTCTTCGTCGCTGCCATCTTGACGGCATCACCAAGCGTCACGTCCAGCGGTAACTCGCCACGGGATTCCTGGACGGTCTCAAGCACGCTTTCCGAATCCTCGTCGCTGACATCCACAAGTGTGGGTTCAGTCGAATTCAAGGCCGTTTGCACCAACCCAACTTCGTCCACGCTATCCCCAGAGAAGAAAGAGATTGGACCCAATAAAACGAAATGCCCATCATATGCGACCCCGCTCCCATCAATCGCACTGCCTGGAAACCTAGCACCCCCAATCACGTCCTCAACGCGATCCATGGATACATCCAACAACTTGAGCCTAGCATCAAACTTCTCGGATAGACTCCGGTTTGCGTTCAATGCGTCATTCTGCAGCTGCGTCACCTGATCGCCATATCGCTGCAGCTCTGAAATATCTATCTGTGTTTCAAAATTGCGCGCATACTCGTCCAATACGTTGGTCAAGTATTCATTCTGCTTCTTCTTCCCCTCAATCTGCGCTTTCAGATTGCTCAAATCCAAGGTTCGCCCATCCCGTAACCGCAAGATGCGCTCATACTCCTTTCGAATGTCCACCAACTCATTCTCGAGCTCGTCGATCTTCTCATTGAGCGGAATCTTCTCTCCGCCAATCTCGGCCATCAAGGCGTTGAAGGCCGCGCGACTCTCCTCCAACTGCGCTTCGAAAGCCTCAGCCACATCGTCCAATGACCGCGGCCCCTCTTGTCCCGCCACCAAACCAAAAGAAAGACAGTATGCTGCTGAAACCAGCAATACCGTCCACAATTTTACTTTCAACCACACCATGTCAACTCGTGCTCATGTCTTCAATTCCCTCAACCGCGCTCAGCTCATCAATCGATCTGGATCGGAACATCAACAAAATCGGCGGGCAGTTCGGCCGAATGCATTTGGACCAGTTGCCCGACTACTTCAGCGAGATCCGGACGTTCCTCCCATACCCAACCTTCCGGAGTGACATGTCCAATCCCTGCAAAGCCCGCGGTCTCTCCCTCTCCCACAAAAAAGGCCTGGGCCAACCCGATATACATTGTTTGCACCGAAACTTCCGTCCCATCCGCGGTCTCACGACGCTCATTGACCACGTGCACATCACTGTTGAACTTGTTGATCTCATTCAGGATACCCAACACGTTCTGATACCGCTCTGATACTGAGGACTTAATCTCCTCTGGTTTCTTCCCCGGCTCAGGTAGGCGGTCGATCAATAGCTGAATCTTGACCGTCAGGACTTCCGGAAGCCGCGGGACGATCTCCCGCACGCGACGCTCATGGTTGTCGATCGCATTCTTCTGCAAAATCTGCACCGCCTCGAGAGCTTCATTCTCTTCCATCAAGTCTTCGCGCTCTTCATCTGCCGCCGTAATATTTCCTTCCTCCTCCTTGATCTTTTCCTTCAGGTCATCAACTTGCGACTGAAACAAACTCACCCGGCTCTCCATGATCTCTTTACCTACTTTCCAATCGGTCCGCTCCTCCGACAACTTCGCCTGCAGATCGTAGTTCTCATCCAAGAGTTTGCGGATCGTTGCTAGCTTGGCTTTCGCTTCCTCCTTGGAAGCCCCTCCCCCTGAAGCCGGAACCCGAGGAGAACTTCGCTGCCCATACAAATTCCCGCTTAAAACCACAAAAACCGCTATGGTCAATAGCCTCCTTCCTGTTCCCACACGAATATTCATCGAATTCCAGCCCCTGTTTTCAGTGTTTCCCATGATTACTAAATCTCGCGTATCCAAAATTACCACTCCCCGGTAAAGCTCACCGAGTATTTGATTCCGGATCGCGCGCGCGAATAGATGCCGCCACTGGCGTACTCGAGGAGACGTGGCGAATTGGTAAGGTTTTCTGCTCGAATGGTCATCCTCCAATTGTCACCCAGTGTTTTGCCAAAAGCCAAATCAAGACTCGTCCGCGCACGCGCAAAGACATCGGTCGTAAACTCGGTGCCAAAGCGCCCACCGGTCGCGAAGAGAGACTCTCCCGTCGCATTGAAGAAAATGCCCATAAATAAACCCAGGTTCTCGTTGTCATAGGTGCCGCTCAAATTGAAAATATAGTCAGGTTGTCCTTGAAGCCGCCGACTGACTGGCAAACCAAGAACTCTCCGGTCTTGCGCCGGATTACTCCCGGATCGGCCCTCGATCAATTCGACCGAAGAAACCAAGCGGGTGAAGTTGAATAGAATATTCACATCGTTCCAGGCGCCCCCCATGAATTCCAGGTCCTTGGCCACCTCAAGCTCAAATCCATAAAGATTCCCCGACTTAGAGTTGCCAAAGCTGTCAAAGCTCCCGAGCGTCACGAACTCGATCGGATTGTCAATCGACTTGGAGAAAAAGCTGGCCGCCACGAGATCGGCATCGTCGTCCGGAAGCCATTCCCACCGAAAATCGTAGTTGTTAATCTTCGACAAAATAAGCGCCGGATTGCCGACGAAGATGGTCGATGATCCGGGGTCGCGCGTAAATACCGGTGACAGTTCCTTGAACGACGGCCGTGCAACCGTTCGCGAAAACGCCACCCGAGCTCGCATGTTCTCCCGGAAATTCCAATTCGCCCACAACGCGGGCAATCCGTCCCATTGGTTGATATTCGCCTTGCCCTTCTGATCGTCCGGTATCAGTTCACCCGTCACGGGGTTCCGACATAAAACAGCCTCGAGACCGGGGTCCGTGATGTTCGAGATAGCGTCTCCCAGATTATCTCGGCTCAACCGAATGTCCGTCAATTCCGCTCTCAAACCAAATCCAAGATCCAAGTTCTCCGTGACATCCGCAGCAATACTCCCGTAAGTAGCGACAATATTCTGGTCGGCACTATAAATCTCAGGAATATTGTTCCGAAAGGGGTAGATGAAGTCGGAGTTCGCGTTGGGAAACGGAACTCCGTCAATCGGAGCCAATTGATCAGCCACAGTCAAGCCGACTCGATCATCGGGCACGGCGTTCGGAAAAGACTCTGCCGGAAAAAAAAGGAATTGCTCCTGATAGGCGAAGTTGTCCGCACGATACTCCCGAGTGCTCCGGTCAAAGCTGCCACCAAAATCGAGTGTGACCTCTTTCTCGGTCGTCCCGCTTCCGAAAATCGGCAATTCAATGTCTGCTGACAAAAAGTAGTTGTCGTCATCCAGCGATCGCCAGATACGCTCAAATGGCTCTCCACTGAAATCGGCGCCCACGCTGCGAAACTGACCCGTTGTGGGATTGTATCGAGCGGTGGCATAACGCTGATCGGGTTGATCCTGGGACGACTCACTGTAAGCCGTCACCCAGTTGATGGCGGCCCCCCCGCTGAATTCATGCTCTCCAGCCAGTTGCGCCGTCGTCAATCGCCGCTCGGTGTATTCCAAGGCCTCGACGAGCGAGTTCCCCACTCCTAAGAGGCTCCCTTCCGCAAACAAGGCCCCTTCGTCAGCGGCCACATTATGAAAGAGCGTCGCCTTCACGAGGTCGGTCGGACTCAACTCGATCCCACCACTCAACAAGAAACCCGATAGAAGGCTCTCGCCGCCGGCGATCACATCGAGACGTCGCGTCTCGACGGGCGTCACCGTCTCGCCAGAAACCAGCACAATCTCTCGCCCAAGCTCCCCATTGGGATCGTAATTGTAGCTCTTGTCGTAGGTAAAGGCTCCAATCACGCCCACCGGAAAACCACCCATCTCAAACTGAGTGCCCAACTCAAACCCATAACTGGTATCCAGAGGTGCCCGTCGCACCGAAGTCCCGGTAATTCGGTTCAAAGAACGGGTGGCGTTCTCACGATTAACGCGCACTTGGGGACTGGCCGTTGCCGATATGTTCGCCGGCAAGTCTTCGAGCTTCGCAGCGAACAAGTCCCCGGGAATCGCCCGCTCGTCCATGGTCCCAAACAACCCTGTCCCCGGACCCCGGTAAGAAAGAAATTCGTCATTGAACGTTGCCTGTGTGTTGTATCCCACCTTTACCTTGCTTTTGAAAAAGGTCTTCTCCGGAATAGACTTTGTTGCGATGTTGATATAACCACCTGTGGATTCTCCAGGAATGTTCGGCGTAAATGTTTTTGAGTTCGCAAGACTGTCAATTAGTCCGCCGGGAAAAATATCCACGTTCACCGCCCGCCGGTCGGGATCCGAACTGGGAATCCGGGCACTATTCAATACCACCGTGTTGTATCGATCAGCTAATCCACGAACCACGACATAACGGCTGTCGACCACCGATGTGCCGGCCACTCGTGCCAGCGCTTCCCCCGCATCGCTTGCCCCCGTTTGCGAAATGAACTCCTCTCCCACAACATCGGCAAAGTTGTCCAACTCCATTCGAATCGCTAAGGGATCCTGCGAATCGCTTTCAATCAAATTGTCTGCGGTCACGACAAACTCCGGTAACTCAAAAACATCCGAGACCAAACTGACTTTCGCCTCGCGAACTGCCCCGGGAGAAACGAGAAGGTCCGTCTCCCGCTTCCGAACATAGCCGTCTCGAGAAACCAGAAGCGTATACACACCCGGCTCCATCTCGTTAAAAAAAAACGTTCCATCAGAATCCGTCGTCTGCCGCTGACTTGTTTCTTCAATCAATACCGCCGTGTTGGGAAGCGGTTGCAAAAAATCCGCATCCACCACGACTCCACGCAATCCCCCAACCTGCCCGTGAAGAGAAGGAGACGTAAGGATCATGAATAAAATTAGTATTCTGACGACAAGGCTCATCGTTCAGAGAGACTGGAAGAAGCCGTGTCTTGACCAGGAGTAAGATACAAAATGAAAGATTTAGTCCGGAATAGTATCGCATTGGCCGTCAATCCGAGTCAGCACGTCGCTACGGTTTCTTTTCTGATTCTGCGCCATCATCAAAGAGCGATCGACGCGAACTCACGCGAGCCTTCATGACTCCGGTCTCGTCCGGTAACTCGGAAAGAATCGATTCAAATAACGCCTCAACGTTGGCATCAAGCGCCCGGCCCGCGTCATAGTACGCCATCGCGATGCTGAATCCTCCTAGCGCCCGCACCCGGGGAACTTGATGGGCCGATGCAATTTCCGCCGCTTCCAGAAACTGCGCGTTCGCTTTCTCGCTCTTGCCAAGGGAATGCCAAGCTTTAGCCACCCGCGCCAATGCCCCTGGCTGCTCCATGGCATTTACATGCTCGAGAATGTGCCGCCGATTCTTCCCAAGCAACTCGTTGGCGCGGGCCGCGTGCTCAGTCCCGGAATACAGCTCGACAAGCTCACCCGCCACGTTTACTTGATCGGGGGACCCATCTCCCGGTTCAAGGGCACCAATCTGGAGAGAAGCTGGTTCCATGAGCTGTTCCCAGGCACCCTCCAACCCCTTGGACTTCATTTCCTTCGCCAAGGACACCAGGAATGGCCCCATAGGAATGTTGGTATCTCTGGCCATTCCAATCGCCTCCCGATACATCTTTAGGGCGGGTAATATGTCCTTGTCTTCCTCGCGGAGATCCTCCAAGCGCCTCGAAGCAAGACGGCGTTGCGCATCAACAAACGCAAACCGGTCTGGTCGGGGCACATAGTGCGCGCCATCGTCGTCTGGAATCGTCAAGTCATATTCCTCTCCCCGCATCGCTTTCGCCTCTTCGATCCGCGCTTTCGCATAGGTCAAGGCGGACCGGTCGCTTAGCCCGTCAAGCAAAGCATTCGCCTCTTCAAGGTTGCCAAGAACAGCATGAGCCGCGATCAGGTGTGCCGTAATCCGCTCAATCTCCCACGATTGGGCAGCCCCCCCGTCCCGGTCAATCATGGCAATCAATTGCTCTGCGCCCTCAGCATCGCCCCGCTCGGCCGCGAGCTGAGCCAAATAAGCATAACCAACACCTCGACGAAAATTGGAGATCATTTGATAAACGCTCAGGGCGGTGGCGGCGTCTCCTCGCTCGGCTAACGTGGCCGCCACGACTTCCAACTTCCGATCTCGCCAAGGCTCCATCCCTTCAATCCTCATCGCGAACTCAAACGCCCTGCCAAGCGATGACGGCTGAAGACCCGCTAACCCCGCAGAAAATCCGACAATGGACTGTTCCGGAGCAGTCACACTCTCCTCGAGTCGCCGCCTCAAAAATTCGTCACCAGTAATGGCCTCGTCCTCACGATGGCCGGCACCATGCGTCAGCCCCTGACCCTCGCGAGCAATCGAAGGGTCACCCACCATCACCGCTCGGGTGGTCTCCTTGACCTTGGCCTCGAGAGCGAAAAGATCATCACCAGTAAAAATCAACCCAGGGCCAATCGTAATAAGAAAAACCGCCAGCCGTTTGCCAAAGCCGTCCAGATCGAAAACGTGTTCCATGATGCTGCGTTGAAGGGTCCTTTTGGATGAATCCAGGGTGGAGGAATCAGAGGAGCGAGAAAGAAAGGAAGGGCGGTGCCGAAGCACCGCCCTCCCCCGTTTAGGTCTTTCTCTGCTGAGTAACTAACCGGGTAATCTCATTTCTAACCTAGTTGCAAATAACGGTGTAATAGCGAACTTGACCGGTGACCGGCTGCAATCCCGTGTCATAGACAATGACACCGGCATTGCTGTCCTCGTCGGCCGCATCAGTCGTGGTCCCGTTGACCGATTCGTTGTCCGAAACCGTTGCGATCGGGAACCAATCACACTGATTAGTCGAGCACAACACCCAGTAGATGGGCTTGGTCTCATCATTTTCGCTTACCCGACTCGCATCAGTCTGCCAAGTGAGCTGAGTGGTTGCGGTCCCAAGAACCGCGGACGGCACCACGCGAGGTGCATTTCCCCCATCGGCCGCTACCACGCCAAGAATGTCGATGTGCGACCACCCCTTCAGCATCGTATTATTACGCTGGAATCCAGCAAAACGTTGAAAACACTTCGAACTCGGCGGAACCGGACCGTCGTTCACACGAGGCGGCGCATCATTTGCCGGTCGGGGATCATAGCCTCCCGGCGAATACCGAAGCGTGCCGCCCATCGGACAATCAGCGGCAAACACAGTGCCTGAAGCAGACGTGGTGTACCCGATGCCGTCCGGATCAGTGAAGTGGAAGTTATTGACAATAGACTGAGGAGATCCACCACCGTTGACGATCAGGCCCTGGTTTGGATCCCTTTCTGCATCGCCACAGACCCAGAAATTGAAGAAGCCGAAGATGCCGTTCTGGGATAGATCGATGCCACCGGAGGTGTCATCATTGATAAGACCCGTCCCGCAGTAGTGATCCATCAAGGTGTTCGGAATGGCGTCGGATGGCTCCGCGCCATCAAGCTCGAAGATCAAATCACCTCCATCAGTGACACCGACACTCTGCCCATCGTTGAAGCCATTGGTCTCAGAGCTGTCGTGCTGTAACGCATGAATGAACTGGATGCAGGAGCGATGCCCTTGGTCACCGTCGAATGAGTCGTCACCGATGTAGTGCGCAAACTGAAAGCTCGGATCGTATGTCCCACCAAACGGCTCAAAACCGTCATCCTGGTTGAATGACGATTCGTTCCATTGGAACACAGTCTCGCGGCCAACACCGCCCGTGGTGATCGAGTTAATCTCGTTCCCTTGACCAATCGTGAATCCACCGTATCGAACCTGCACAAACCGGTACCAGCCGGAGCAGTCATCGTCATCAACACCACCGTATTGACCGAAGACGGGACCCCCGGGGATCGCCGCAGAGTTTAGGCCCTCAATCATCTCAAGCCCCGTGCCATCTCCCGCAATCCCAAGAGGACTCACAAGGTTCAGAGACCCGTTGCCCGACCCTACATTGTTGGAACTGGGCCGTGGCGTCCCCGCTTTGGTGTGCAGCGTTGGATCATAGGCAGAACCGCTCGGGTTTGTATCCGCATCTGTCCACGCCGCATTGTCGGTCTGGTCGAGATCGGCTAGGTCGTCCCCGGTGTTGTCGGTTAGTCCGTCAGTGTTCACACCAATGTAAGCCTTGCCCAACACAATGAGTCCACCCCATACACCAGTGTGCGTGAATGCATTGTTCAAGGTAGGCCCTCCCGGAGCGTAGTTCCGAAATGGTAAAGTCCCAAACCCATCACTATAGTCAGGAAACTCTCCTTGGTTGGTCTTTACATTATCCTGCGAGTTCGTAAAACTCGTCGGGATCAAGTAATTATTGGCAACGGTGCCTCGTGGGACATTCGGGTCATCGATTGACGTCAGAATGATCGGCGCTTCCGGCTTCCCATTCGCAACGCACACCCCACCACGCGTCACGGCCAAAGCACCTGGCTCGTTCAGCAAATCAGAAAGGTCAGTGGGTATACCGCGAATCAGCGTGCCCGGCTCAATCGTAAGCTTGCCGCCCGGCTCGATGAATATAATCCGCGTAAGAATGTAAACGTTGTCACAGGTCCAACGTACGTCCCCGGTGATATTGGCCTCCACCTCGACATAAGCCGTGGGCGTGAATGCCTGAACCTTATCAGCAAAAGCGGCCGCAACCGCAAAAGGAGCAATCCATGTAAGTAATCTCTTCATAGTATTAGATTAAGAAAGTTATAGTCTGATTTCAGTGGTCGCCTGCTGTCTTCTAGCTCCGAGCACGGCGACGGCGCAGCACCATGCCGAACGCTGCAATCATGCCAAAAAGCCCAACCGATGGCTCCGGTACCAATTGGATCGATGCAGGCGCATTAGGAAATATAACTGGTCCCGTCGTACTGCCATAGAGAGCGGTCACGTCGGATGCCGCAAGAGAAACAGACGTCAAGTTGTTGGCAGCGTCGGCACCGGACACGAACGTGCTCGCGCCCAGATCAAAAACTCCAAAGTCGGAGCCCGCTTCCACAGTATTGGTCCCGAGCACGAACGCATAGACGTCCTTGCCGTTGATATTCGTATCATACTCCGCGAATGTGAACGGCGTCACCTGCTCTCCATCAGGGTTGCTGGCGATCGCAATCGTCTCGTTAACAAACCCATTGTTTGGCCCAACGGTGATGTTGGTGGTCTGGGCCACTTGCACAAAGCTAGCCGACAACGCAAGCGGATCTGCTCCCAAAGCAAGAATCCCCGCGTTGTCCAAGACCGCGCCTCCGAGAGTGCCATCAGCCGTGAAAAATCCCAACTGAAGAAGACCAGCCGCAGGCGTCAACGCGGAACCCGCAGCATTGGAAATCCCGCCACCGGAAGGTGGCACCGTTGCGGCGTTGATCGAGATAATATAAGCATTCGAAACGCCATGGGCAGCAAGAAATACCGCCGTGATGATGGA
The DNA here is from genome assembly GCA_039182965.1 of Verrucomicrobiota bacterium. Lineage (GTDB taxonomy): Bacteria > Verrucomicrobiota > Verrucomicrobiia > Verrucomicrobiales > DEV007 > JBCDBW01. The sequence continues at coordinate 8,389 of JBCDBW010000025.1, read as the reverse complement.
TAGTAATTTAACAATTTTCATTTTAGTTGAATTAAGTGTTGTCGTTGGAAAAATCGGTTCCTGAGTGCCTAGAAGGAGAGCGGGTCATCAACGGCTAGCTCCACAGCACTACTCCCAAGTTTATCAACCCCAAAGGCACGACCCTTTGGAATGACCGTAGATCCAGCGTCAGTATCGCTTCCTACTTCCTGCCATTGTGCAGGCGAAAAAGAAGGGAAACCAGGAGTATAGTGATACCGGCGAATGACGCCGGCTGATTCAATCAAGACCTGATCGGCATTGGCGGGAATCGCATCCTGAATGAGCACGTCCTGGAGGCCGCTCTCGTCCAAGGTCACATCTCCGACGAATGGCCAAGAGTAAAATCCCAAACCAGGAACAATTCGTAGCTTCTGAGTTTTGCACTTGGCAATACCATAAACCTCAATCCCGACGGCGCTGCCCTCAATACGATTGAGTGCCAAACCGCTATTGGGATCCAAAGGCGTGCCGCCGGCGTCGGCAGTGCTTCCTACCTCCTGCCACTGCGCAGGCGAAAAAGAAGGAAATCCAGGCGTGTAATGATAGCGCTTGATTACGCCGCCCACCGTCGCCAATACCTGATCGGCGTTCGCTGGAATAGAGTTCTCCGTCAGATTGAACGCGTTCGCCCCAAGCGCTCCTTCCAGAGTCTGGCAGGGAACCACTTCAAATGTGGTGCCAGTTGCAAGACCCGATGGAAGATCACTCGCAAGTGTTAACGTCGTAGGACCCTCCCCACTCGCGTCAAGAATTTTTATGGAACATACCACCCGGCCGTCAGCAGAGATCTTCACGTAATGTCCGCTGTTGTAAGTGCTCAAATTCTCGTCGGCAATCAGCGTAGCTCCCGTGCTATCCGGAGCAACCGTCCCAGTCGCAACCGGAGCCAATTCCCCTATCGAAAGGAAAGAAAGCGCCGACGCAGGGATCTCAACGGAACAGCAGCACAATCGCCGACTGACCGGCAATTCAGGATCAATATCTTGCGCTCGCAAAACCTCCATACCGACAAGCGAGAGGGCCGCGGCAAACAAGGCGTGCAGAGCAATGGATTTGCTAGTTTTCATTTTAACAAAGTGTAAATCAGGTGTGTAGCGGTTTGATGTTGATTAGGTTTGTCCAAACCAAGGCAGTGGTCTGAAACGAGTTTTCTTTTCAATTTCGGCGTGAAACTCGGACATAAGTTTTCCGTGTTTCGGGCTGCAGATTAGACGAACCAAGCGTTTTGGGAACTGATTCGATGTAACAAGTTCGTCACTGGGCCAAGGTGCCGATTCTATTGAATATCAGAGGATTTCTACTCCTCCCCACAGCCTCGACGCCGCCCTTTCCCCCAAAATGAAACGCCCTTCTGCTACTAATTACTTGCGAGGCAATTCGCACGCGCGCATCGTCCCCTCGGTCGCCCAGTCAGTCGCACTCGTTTCGTTCTGTTTTCTTTTGACCGCTCGAATATCCAACCACCCTTTCCATGAAAAATTCCAAATTAGTCTCTGCCGCTGCCGTTTCGCTTCTGCTGATCGTAGCGGTCTTCGGCCTTAAGAAAACTCTCGATAAATCCCGCGCCGAGACATCTACCCCGCGGACAGAATCGGAGGAGTCACCCCGGAACATGAGCGACGTGACGAGTGGGCCAATCGGCAAATCCGACAACATCGCCGGGATATCAACACCTCTGGAACGCGCCAAACCGTCTGCCGAAGAAACACGCCAATTCGAAAAGGAAGCCGAAGAGATAGAAAGGATGGCCCCGGAAAGGCGACTGAACGAAGCCTCTGAAGCCGTGCGGCGGCACGCCCAAAAATTTCCCCGAAGATCCGCCCAGCTCATGATCGACGCGACCAGTGCTTTCCTGCATTCCGATACAGGCGGAAACCTTGAGATTACTCCTCGTCAATTCGGCGCCCTCTCAAACGCATTCGTCGACCTTTCGGCAGCCGATCCAACAAGTGCGGAGTTGTATTGGAATAGTTTTGAAGAAGAAGACGTCCGCGCCGCTTTTGCCAGGGGCTTGGCTGAAACGGCGGCGGCAAATGGGGACTACTCAGGCTTCATCGATTTATACGAAGGGGCTTCTAAGGATTTTCGGGATGCACTCTTGTGGCAGTTCGCCGAAGTCGCGGTGCCCTATGATCCAGAAGGAGCTCCTCCGGTCATTCGCGATTTGCTACCACCCCATCTCGCTAACAATGTCATCAATCGGGCTGTTTCCGGAGACATTCATCATAGCATTCACGTTCCGAATGAAATCGATTCAGAACAATAGAATCTCGAGACCATCGCGATCCGACCCTCAACATCCGTAAGTTCACACTGCTTCGACATCACAGACGAACCACGCTACTCCAACTCGATACTATAAAACCGATCGAGATAGTGCCTGAGCGCCGAAACACACATCACGTGAGTATGTATTACCTCGCCCCGCACAGGGATGGTTTCACCATCAAAAGTCGCGTCCCACGATTGCTCGCCCCAATCACCACTTTCCTCCTGAGATCCCAGAATCACCCGCACCCAATCTCGGGCATCTGCCCAATTAAGCTCATTGTGATGAGCCATAAGCAAGTGGACACGCTCAGCATATAAATCGGAAAAATCCTCCCCTGCCGCCCGCTGCTCCTCATAAATCCGCCTCAGCATTCGCTTCTTCGCGCCCTTGAGGTCGGGCGGAAGTTTCCGCCCATCCTTTTCATACCACTCCAAAACCAGATACTGATGAGTAAGACCATATGCCGAATGTTCCTCTCCAAGAAATGTGCGGAGATGTTCGATGGCTCGGTTATCCGGCACACCAATCGAAGCCATCAGGAAGACGCCTAGTCGACTGACGCCTGAGCCGAGTTCTTGAGGCAACTCTGGACGTGGAAGCGTTTTGTCCGCGATGCGAAGATAGGGATCGAGTCTGTGCTCGGGCATCACGCCCTCAAGATAGCTTCTCAGATTCCGATCAAATTCGATCTCACTCTCGACATCCTGTGCCGTCTGCAGCATGTAGAGCCCTTGGGTCGACAGCCTCGAAACGCTTTCCAATCGCTCCATCGATCGATTCAACGCGGACTCAACGGCCTGATCAAATGTCAGCGGATGATTGAAGAATCCTTTCTCGTTCTGCCCACCAACTTTCGGGTCAGCATCACCTGCAGGTACAATCAGCAGGAGAACGAGTATAGCCACCCAGGCGTGGAGACGACGGGCATACTTCAATAGGAAACTACCCCGCCTGATTGCCGCTCCATTCGCTCCGATTCCATTCATCATCGGTCGACCTCAGGTCCCGCGAAGGTATTCCTCGACTTCAAGTCGCCGCGAAAAAGCATTTCGCGCCTCAGTCCCCTTGCCCGAGTCTCGATAAGCATAGGCAAGATTTAACCACGCATGTGGATGATATGGACTCAACGAGACGACCTCCTCAAACGCCTCCGCGGCGCGCTCCGGGTCTTCTTGGTTCGTATAAAGCAGCCCTAAGTAAAACCATGCATCCACATGCTTCGGTCTCAGATCAACGCACCGCAACATTGCCGCTTCTGCCCCCGCGAGGTCTCCCTGCTTACCGCGAACAAACCCAAGCAAATAAAACCCCTGTGCGGAACGACGATTGATCTTGATCGCTTGCCTTACCGCGGCCTCGGCCTGCTCAAAATCTTCCACCTTCACATACTCGTGCCCCAGGAGAAGCCACGCTAGCTGATCCCAAGGACGCTCCATTACTGTTTTCTCCAAAGCCTCCCTCGATACGGTCTCGCCCAACTCCCCATCAATCGCAGAATGTGAAACTGCAAGTTGATACCAAGCTTCACTCAGACTTGGATCCAACGCCACGGCACGCTTCTGACACTGCGCCGCCTCTTCATTCTCTCCCAAGTGCCGCCAGGCAATTCCCAAAAGGGTCCAGCACTCCGCACTGCGCGGATACTGTCTCGACAACCTCAGCAACGCGATCGCAGCTCGCTTCTTTTTCCCGTCCCGCAAGTCCGTAAAGGCATCGATGAATCGACGGTCATTCGCAATTTCCTTCGAAAGACTGCCCCCCGGAAGAGAAGAGACGGGCTTGGCCGCCCCATCCAGCAATTCAATCCGTTCCGCCCATCCCGAAACGGGGAGCGCAAAATTAGTCCACTCCTCCAGCGGGGTACTCATTGTCACCATACCCATCACCTTCCCCTCACGGGTAAGAAGGGGCGAACCCACAGACCCCGCCGAATCCTCACCGGAGACAACCAGTTCACCGCTGCCGACAATGGTCGTGTCTCGACGAACCGTCGCGTCCGCAATGATCAAACCGCGAGTGGCATGAACCGCTAATACCGCCGCCCATTGCTCGGAATCAAAATCGGTTTCCTCGCTCAGGTGTACGGTCGCCACTCCCCTTGCGTCCGTTTCCAACAAAGTGAAGCCAGTAACTACGTCCCGCTCCCAAACACCCGTCACCAGATACTTTCCCCCGTCACCCGTAGTCGCCGTAATATAATCAATCCGCCCGCAGATTTCGGGGTGCACCAACTGCATAACGGTCAAGACCAAGCCGTCTTCGCGAACAAAAAAACCAGAACTGCTTGCCAACTCCGCTCCAAATTCATCCCACGCTCGCAATGTCACCACCGCAGGGGCAATCGCAACAGCCAAATTCACCAGCTCACGGGTCGAAACGTCTTCGGAAGAAGCCGGCTCGTCGGTCTCGACGACATAATCCAGTGACCAGAGATCGGGATTCATAGAACCAAACGCCGCTTCCTCGTCGACCAGTAATTCCGAACCTGCGAGGCTCGTCTCGGTCTTAAACTGACCCGCCTCAGACTCATCCCCACGCGCTCGCCAAGGACTGGTTTCGGGACTCTCCAAGGACGACGGAGCCCAATCATCGAAACGCCCGCCGCGAGACGCAAAAAGAGGGTTGGCCCGGATAAAGGATTCAGAGTCCGTGTCGACGTCCGGCACACCATCAAACAAGCCCACATTCCGCCCCTTTCTCACCACGATCTCAGGTACACTACCGCGATCAACGTCCCCATAGAAGGGCTCATCAGCGTGCTTCCTAACAATAATCTCAGGAACAAAATTCGAAGCAAGATTGCCTATGGATGTTCGCGCCACACTTTGCTCGCCATTGACAACTCCCATTGGCCCCAAATACGTGGCCAAGACCAAAATGACAAAACTCAAGGCAAACGGTCGACCAATTCTGCGCTCGAGAGACAAACGGCTGGCGAAAGATAGAATCATTTTCAGACAGAGAGGGGTGGGTGATCCTTAATCCATGACTGCAAAAAGAAAACAGAGGCACTGTGACGAAATTGTAACGCCTTTGAACTTACTCCTGAGAGGTTTTCTAGGCCATCAATCCACGAGCCGGAATCACCCTTGCCCATCCCACAACACACCATGCCATCCGTCCTCACCTCGAGAGCTGCACAAAGATCGCATCAGGTCGCTCTGGTCTTCTTCTTTTGTCTTGCTTGCGCGGACCTCAGATCACCGATTTCCTCAGTGCTCGCCGGAGAAGTGGAGATAAAGCAGGCACTCGACCCCCTCACGGCCGAATCCGGCGACAAGAAACGAAAAGGGGAAGGCGCCTACGTTGGAGTCAAGGCGGGAGCAAGTACGGAACAGTCCTATCGAATCGAGATTGAAGGGGCTCCCTTCGAAATCATTCCCAGAGATGGAGACGCCATCTTTGGCTTCGAAATTGGGAATCAGTGGCGCCACAAAACCCTTCCCATCGACTACGCCTTGGAGTTCGAAGGGACCTTCTGGTCGGGGGAAATGAACGGTACCCGCAGCCCTTCGGCTACCCCACCTGAAGGCTCCAACGTGACCGATTACTCAACCGATATCTTCGGCGCCACTTTCATGGTTAATGGACAATTGGGCCTGAACTTCCGACAGTTTGCCCCTCGAATCGGAAAACCCATTTCTCGAATTCATCCCTACATCGGGGGCGGGATTGGAGGCACCCAACTTTGGTTTCGTGATACCACACTCACCACGGCCAACCCGGACGTAAACCCTACGGCGACAATCTTTGCGAGTGATGCCTTCGTCGGAACCTATCAATATTACGCTGGCTTTGAGTATTTCTTCAACGACGACGTTTCTCTCTACTTCGAACATCGCGTGGTCCGACTCGAAGACTTCGATGACGAAGTGTCAGATTATAAGACCAAGTCCAATGTCGGAGGCCTGCGAATCATTTTAGACAACGAAAACCAGGAATAACACTCGCCTCCCACTCATTTTCCAGCCCGCTTCAAAACCATGCAGTTACAAAGCACATCTCTCTCGCTAGCCGCCGTCGTCACAGTTTTTCTTAGCTCCTCTGCAGCCTTGATTCCCGCTAATGCTGAAGAGGTATTCTTCGATACCGTCAGTACCGCCAAAGCTTCCCGATCCCAAGGCGCATACTTTGGGATTTTTGGAGGTGGCTCATACCCCAACAACGCCGACTACAGGGGACGATTAGGAGGATTGGGCTTGGATCTCGATTCTGATAGTGGATGGCTCGTCGGGGCCGAACTCGGATACTCGTGGGATACCGCTACTCCCCTGAGACCAGGATTCGAAGTTGAATTCATGTACCTGGGCGACAACTCCATAGACGGGAACGGTGCAGGTGGAACCCGCCTCGCAGCCGATCTCAACATCTACACCCTGATGGCTAATGGCATCCTTGCGCTAGACCTCGATCAACACCGAGATGATGTCGGCGATTTTGTTGCAGCTCTCCATCCCTACGTGGGTGCCGGACTCGGTTGGGCCTACTCCCGCCAGCGCGCCGGAACGCTCACTACTCCGGCCGGCACCTCAACCTTTGGAAAAAACTCCGATAACGCTTTCGCGTGGCAATTCTTTGCCGGCCTCGAGATCGACCTCACCGAGCGTGTCAGCGTCTATGGTGAGTACAAATACTTGGTTCTCGACAAAGTCGCCGCCGACAACGTCAGCGACTACAAGCTAGACCTCTGGACCATGGGATTAAAGGTCCAATACTGAGACTCTAACTTCTTCTCTCTCTGTTCTAAGCCCTATGAAGGCAACTCAACTCCACGTGGTCATCTTCCTAATCTGCGCAAGCACGGTCATCCTCTCTTCATGTGCTTCCCTTTATACCAGACATATCACTTTCGAACGCCATCCCGTCGCCGTCCGCGTCAAAAGCGAAGTGATTCACGAAGACGAACCCCTCGAATATAGTGTCGTCTTCAGGAACGTCGGAAGAGAAATAATGACCTTTGACTATACCATCGGAGATGAACCCGACATTCCGCACGTCGACAAAGATGGACCCAACTCAGGACTGATCGAAAACCTGTACCCCGGTCAAGAAATTGAGGTGGAGAATCCCATGAACAAAATGACCATCTGGGCAACGCTCGGTACCGTCACATACGGAAAACAAACCAGGCAAATGATCGAGAAGATCTACGATACCGATCAAGCCATGTTTGCCGCCGATGCGGCAGCCTCAAGCAATGCCGCATCTCCCTAAAAGGCGATTACTCGTATTTTCTCTGAGCGCCATTCTCACCTCTGTTGCGCTCACCCTTCCCGCTGGATCAGAACTCCGCGTCAAGACGGATAGAAGCAGGGCACAAGCCCTTTTTGAGGATGCGCAGAAGCTGATCGCCGCAGGCAAACATGGTGATGCCATTTCAAAACTGCGAATCATTGTCGATGCATACTCCGACGATTCGCTCGCACCGACAGCACAAATGAAGATCGCCCGGCTCTACAACGAGAATCACGAAAACGTAAAAGCTTTCGATTCCTACCAGATCATCTTCGACCACTTCCAGAAGTCAGATCACTATCAAGATGCCCTGGATGGCCAAATCGACATTGCTGAACGAGTGATGTCAAATTACGAACTCCGTAAACGAAAAGGAGATCATATTAGAAAAGAACCTCTGCCGAGTGAAAACCTCGCTAGCAAGATGTTCGGGAAAATTGTCCAGAACGGCCAGTTCGCACCGCAGGCGCCGTTCGCTCAATATAACAAGGCAATCGCACTCGAACGGGAGGAAAAACCCAGAACAGCCCGGGGAGAACATCAGGTCTTCTTGGAAAAGTATCCTTCGCACCACCTTGCCGATGATGCCGCATTCCAAATCGCCTATATCGACTACAAATTGTCCCGAAAGAGCAACGACGAGCCATCCCTGCGTCGGCGCTCTCAGCTTGAATTCGAATACTTTCTCCAAGCTTTCCCGGAGAGCGAAAAGACCCCTCAGGCCAAAATGCTTGTAAGAACCCTCAACGTCACCGAGTTCACGGAGTTGATTGAAACAGCTCAATATTACGAGGATAGAGATCGCCCCCAAAGCGCCCTCAAATACTACGAACAAATGCAAAAACTGCACCCCGCTGACTT
>JBCDBW010000024.1:0-44375 GCA_039182965.1 Verrucomicrobiota bacterium | reverse complement strand
TCCCCGAAATCCATCGTGTCCAAGCTGCCGCGATACAGCTCCCGACCGATCCTTACCCGATACCAATACACCCGCCCTTTCGGCTGATATAAACCTGGGATTCGCAGGGGTGCACTCATAGGGGTGCACTTTTGTCTTTCTATGGACGCCTATACAAGGCTAAATCGTTCGATAACTAAAGGGAAACCTAAGGAAGGACGGGCGAACCCCCACATTCACACGCATGGGGTCGCTGGTTCAAATCCAGCATCGCGCACCATTTTTGTGAAGATAGTTCCGGGGATTTTGTTTTGATTAGTCTGAGGGACGGATTTCTTGAGGAGGCGGCTGCCTATGAGATCGGCGAATTGGTGCGACATCGGCGGTATGGGTACCGGGGGGTGGTCGTGGCTGTGACAGAGCGTTTTGAGGGGGCGGACGAGTGGTATCAGAAGAATCAGACTCAGCCGGCAAAGGATCAGGCTTGGTATCACGTTTTGGTGCATGGGAGTCCCAGCGTGACGTATGCGGCCCAATCAAGTTTGGAGGCGGATGGATCGGGTGCGGTCGTTGTGCATCCTCTGTTGGAAATGTTTTTTAGTGGATTTGAAGAGGGGCGGTATCTGCGGAACAGCGTGCCTTGGGAATTGTAAGGGGTCGGATTGCGGCTGGGGTTATTGCGGGTGCCTATCGTCGGGCGGCTTTGAGGAGAGTTTTGAGGCGGGTGGGATCGGGTGGATTGGTCCAGTTGGCGTCTTTTTTGATAGCGGTTCCGACAATGACGCCGTCCGTGTGGTCTAGAAATTCGCGAATGTTATCGGCGGTAATGCCGGAACCGATGACGAGGGGGAGGTGGGGTAGGGCAGACCTGACAGCGCGGACCTCTTCGAGGTCCGCTTTCCTGCCGGTAGCAGCGCCGGTGATGATGAGGCCGTCACTCAGGAAGAATTCGGCGGCGTGTGCGGTTTCGATGATATCGATATCTTCGGTGATGGAGTGGGAACTATGTTTCTTTTTGATATCGGTGAGAATGGCGATATCCTCAGCGCCGATGGATTTGCGGTAGCGGAGGAGTTCGGCGGCATTACTGTCGATCAGGCCTTCATCGGCGATGTGGGCAAAGACGAAGCCTTCGGCGCGGATGAAGTCGAGGTCGTTGGCGAAGGCACAGGCGAGAGCCTGCTTGTTGGCGGCGGCGAGGATTTGGATGCCGCAGGGGAGTTGGGAAGCGTCTTTGATTTCGGCGGCAAGGACGGCGACAGCGGCGGTAATTTCGTGTCCGACGGCATCACCGCGGAGGTAGGGGCGGTCGTGCATGTTTTCGACAAGGATGACATCGACGCCCAGGTCACGATAGAGTTCGGCTTCATTGCGGACGGAGGGAATCATTTCGCTTATGGGTACGCGGGCGAGTGGTGTGCCGGGGAGGGGGGGCACGTGAATCATGGCGGCGATAGTTTTTTTGTCAGTTGGGAAGGGGGTCATGGGTGTGGAAAGCGAGGGTGGAGTGCGAACAAGGAGAGGCGGAGGGGAGGTGAAAGAAAACCTTGACGCTCAGAGGATTCGCTTGAAGGTAGGACGTTTTTCATGATACCAAACGGGTTTTGGAGGGGTTTTCGAGATGGATTCTGATTTAGTGCCGGCTTACTTCACGGGCCTGATCATTTTGGCAATTTTGATATTGCTCGTGGTCATTGCAAGTCGGAGGGAGAAGATGCGGGTTCAGTTTCTGCACAGCTTGGCGGGTCGATTGGGGTTGCAGTCTTACGATAAGGACAAGTCTGTGCTGCCTGAAGGGTTGGAGAGTATTGCTTTGTATGTTCAGGGGAAGAAGCGAAAGGTCACAAACGTCATGCAGGGGATGCGGGATGGGGCCTTGATGTCCATTTTTGATTATGCGAGCCGGGTGGGGGAGGGGAAGTTTGTGATGGAGCAGGTGCAGACGGTGGCATGTTTTGAGAAAGAGGGCATGGCGTTACCGGCTTTCAGCATGCGTCCGGTGGGATCGTATCATGAGGTTCCGATGGCTTGGGACTTCGTGGAGGTCGACTTTGCGGCCACGCATCCGGGGTTTGCAAAGGGATTTGTTGTGAAGGGAAAAGATGAGTCGGCGGTGCGTGCGATTTTTTCCGAGAGTGTGATCGAACACTATAAGCGGATTCGTGGGATTGCAGTGGAGGGGGACGGTGCTGTGATGGTGGTTTTTCGGCCGGGGCAACAGAGGCGTCCTGAGGATCTGCATGCATTTTGCGACAACGGGGCGAAGGTTTTGCAGCAATTTGTGGCGGCGGCGGAAGCGGCTGGCTTCATGGTGGAGGGAGGGGATAAAAGGGACGGGTTTTCGGGGGGAACGGTGGTGGAAGGGGGGCGCTAAAGTAGTGTCATAGGGATATGGCGGGGTGAGTTTTTCGGCAGGGTTAAAAATAGGCTTGTATATGTTCTTATGAACAGTAATATGCGGGATGAGTATTCAACATGGGCTAGCGGTGATCTGGCAAGGCATTGCGCGAGCCTGGGGGCGTTGGAGGGTTCGGCGACGGGGGCTGAAAGGGGTAAGGGGTGAGGCGAAACCTCGTGAGCGGCAACTCGAGTTGCCTTTGCCGAAGGAGATTCAGCGGAGGTGAAGCTTTTTGTGGGAGGGTTCTTGCGATCTTTGAGCTTTTCGTCAGGGGCGAAAGTTGTGTAAACTACTAAAATCTCGGGATAGGATAGCTCTTTGCCGAGTCGAGTGGTGATCTTGGTATTGCCCTCGCCCTTTCAACATGACAGATCAAAATCGGAAACCTGAGGTGGATCGGGCAAGGAGCACTTTTGTGTTCAGCCGGTGGGGTGGATTGTGTGGGAGAGGGACGTTGTTGTTGGCTGGAGGTTTTGCGGCGGTAATGGGTTTGCTTGAGGCGGGTGAGATTTCCGAGAGAGGGGTGGGAGGTGGGACGGTGGAGTCCGTTGCTGAGCGGGAGGTGGCGCGCCGTCAGGCGGAATTGAAAGAGGCGCAGGCGCTGATTCAGGAGGGTGATTTGCTTTATACCCAGGGTCAGCTGTCGGAAGCGGTGGCGAGTTACCGCGAAGCGTTTTTGGGATTGCGGGACACTCCGGCGATGGCGGTGATGCGGGCGGCTGCGCTGGCGAAGTATGAGCGGACGGCAACGGCGTATGCTCGTCAGTTGGTGGACGAGGCTCGATTTCAGCAAGCGGAAGCCGTGTTGGATGGGTTGTTGCTGCCGGAGGTGGGTTCGCGTTATGCGCCTGCGGAGCGACTGCGTGAGCGGTTGCGGGGTGATGATTTTTACAACAAAGCGAATTCTCCTGAGCATTTGGAATTGGTGCGGAAAGTGGAGGACTTGTTGCGGAAGGCGCATGGTCTGATGGATCTGGGGGATTTTGACGGTGCCAGTCTGTATTTCGCGCAAGTGTTAGCGTATGACAAATACAACGTCGCGGCGCGGAAGGGTTTGGAGCGGGTGGATATGGAAATGTCGCGCTATGCGAATGCGGCCTACGATGAGGCGCGGGCGACGCTGTTGGCTGAAGTGGATGCGGAATGGGAACTACCGGTTCCCGATCTTTCGTTGCCTGCAGGGGGGACGGAGATTTACCGTTCTTCGGCTGCGGCCGATCCGCGGGCGTATGTGCGCAACAAGCTCGAGACGATTGTGGTGCCGAGTGTGAGTTTTCGGGAGACGCCGTTGGATGATGTCATCGAGTTTATACGACAGCGCAGCGTTGAGTTGGATGTTGGTGAGGCGGACGAAGCGAGGAAAGGGATAGGGATTATTTTGAATGATGGTGGAGATCCGACGCTTGGGAGGACTAAGAAGGTTACGCTGCAACTGAATAATGCTCCGCTGTCCGCTTTACTGCGATATGTCGCGGAGTTGACGGGATTGCGCTATGACATTGAGCAGTTTGCGGTGGTGTTGGCGCCGGTTGGTGCGGCTAAGTCCGCGGGCCAGATGCTGAAGGTTTTTCGGGTGCCTCCAAATTTTTTGAGTAGTGCGCCATCGGCTGGGGCATCGGCGGTGGATGATCCGTTTGCGCCTGTGGATGCGGGTGGTGGGAGTGAATTGGCGCCCAAGCTGACGGCGAGGGAGTATCTGGCTTCTCGAGGTGTGCCTTTTGGTCCCGACGATTCGGCGCAGTTTCTTCCGGAGTCTAGCAGTTTAATTGTTCGGGCGTCACCGGAGGCGATGGAAATGGTGCAGGCGATTGTGGACGGGAGCATTACGGATGTTCCGAAGCAGGTGGAGATTGCGGTTCGGATTTTGGATATCAAACAGACCAATCTTGTAGAGATGGGTTTTGACTGGTTGCTGGGTGCCTTCAATGTTGGGAACGAGCGGGTATTTGGAGCGGGGGGAACCCCTGGAACTACCGGGCAGGGCATCACGGATGCGGCGAATTGGCCCTTCGTGCCACCGAACTCAGGAGTGCCTGTAGGTCAAAACCCAGTAACGGGCGGGCTGCGGAGCGGGGACTTAACCGAGGTGGATTCAATCGAGGGTGTTTTGGACCGGGGCCTACCGCAGCCGTCGGGAGACCTGCGGGCGCCGGGGGTTTTTTCCTTGGCGGGAGTTTTTACGGATCCTCAGTTTCAAGTTGTCCTAAGGGCAATCGGACAGCACAAGGGGGTGGACGTGGTGAACGTACCGAAGACGGTGGCGCGGAGCAACCAGATCGCGAGTATTCGGTCGGTTCGGGAGTTTATCTACCCGACGGAGTATGATCCGCCGGAGATACCTGAAGCGGTGGGTGTTCTTGAAGCCGACGGCGATGCGGATGCGGATGCGGATATCTTTGTGCCAACGGATCAGTTCCCGGTGACGCCCGCGAATCCGACCGCGTTTGAGACACGGGAGCTGGGAACTATTTTGGAAGTCGAGCCGGTGATTGGACCGGACAACAAGTTTGTTGACCTGAGTTTGAGTCCCGAGGTTTCTGAGTTCATTGGCTTTATCAACTACGGGACTCCGATTATTAATCCCTTTTTTGGCGGGGTGGTGACTGAGAATCAGATATTAATGCCGGTGTTTCAGTCTTTGCGGGAGACAACATCGGTCACGGTGCTCGACGGGCAGACGGTTGTCATTGGTGGATTGTTGGAAGAAATGCGAGAGGATATTGAAGATTCAGTGCCGATTTTGGGGAATTTGCCGGTGGTGGGGCGGTTGTTTCAGTCGTCTTCTGAGCGACGCACGAAGCGCGCGATCATTTTGTTCGTGACGGTGCGGATTATAGATCCTTCGGGCGCGCCGGTGAACAAGTTTGTGACGAACTAACTAATCCCGAGTCTGTAGGGTGGATCGAGTGTTGAGGCGCCAAACATATGTCAGCTGAGGACGAAGGACCGGGGGCGCGACGGCAAATATCCAAGGAGGCGATGATGGAAAGCATCCGTCGGTCGCGCAAGGGGGATCCACGGGTGGGACGGCGACGACGGCGGCGATCCTATCAGCCGAAATATAAGCGAATCAGACGGCGGCGTTTGGGGATGGGAATAATTTTGGGATTCGTGTTGCTCTTTATCGTGGCAATAGTGACCGTGGGATTGACGATCAAGGTGCGATTGGAAAGCGATCAATTTCGGGAGGAACTGAGCGGCGTTTTCCGTGAGCGGTTTGGGGGGCGGGTTGAGATGGGAGATGTGTCGGTACGCGGGACGACGGTTGCCGTCCCCTGGGTGCGTTTGGAGGGGGCGTTGGGCGGGCAATTGGAGCGTCTCGAGTTTCGCGAGGTGGCCTTGAGCTTGGCTTTGCCTTCCTTCTTTGGGACGACCTGGGTGGTGAAGAGTTTGACGACGGATGAGTGTGATGTGGTGATCAACCCAGGTGCGGGAGGAGAGAGAAGAGGATCGAGTGAGGCGGAAGGGGAGGTGTTTGAACCGCGTTTGGGTCTTGGTGCGGTACCGTTGCGTTGGCAGTTGGTGGAGTTTGAAGTGGATTTTCTATCGTTTCGCTGGAAGGGAGAGAGGGGAAGTGAAGGTGGTGAGGCAAGGGCCGTGCGTTTGGTAGGGACCAATGTGTCGCAGCAGCGGTCGGTGCGCGTGGTCGAGGGGACGGTAACTGGATTAGGGAATGTGGATTACGAGCTGTGGGATGGGAAGATAACAGTTGGAAAGGAAGGGCTCGCGTTGAAGGACGGGAAGATGCGACCGGACCGGGAGCGTGGGAGTGTCGTCGTGAGCGGAGTACTTGCTTTGGGTGAAGACGAAGTATCACGGCTTCAGCTTCGGTTCGTTGATATTGAATTGCGTGATGTTCTTACAGATGCTTGGGCTGATCGGATTTCCGGTCGATTGAACGGTGACGTAACCATTTCGAAAGAGATGGGGGCAAACAGGACTGCGGACATTGAAGGAGTAGTGAACTTGTCAGGCGGCGAGATTCGGAACTTTGAGATGTTGGACCGCTTAAGTGACTTTTGCGGGGAATCTAGAATTATGCGAGTGGAAGTGGGTGAGGAGGCCTCGGCGAGGGTCAAGCGGAGCGGCGGATTTTGGACGATAGACGATTTAACGCTGACTCAGCCGGGTCTTTTGCGGATTACGGGGATGGTGGAGTTGTCGCCGGGCGGCGGCGTTGAGGGGGCACTACGAGTCGGGGTTCCGGAGGCTTACCTCGTGCGGTCTGCGGCGGGACGGCCGTCATTTTTCGGCCGACCCGAAGGGGGATTCAGCATGGCGGACGTGAGCGTCTCGGGGGAAGAAGGTGAGCTTGTGGAAGACTTGAGTCTCCGTCTGGCGAGGCATGTGGGGGGGGCGATGGCTCCATCGATATCGGATCAAGGGGAGGGGAGATCCCGGTTTTTGCCGGGGTCGAGGGCGTCGGGGCGGGAGTTAATCGACGAGCAGGCGAAGATGGAAGAGTTATTCAATGCTCTGTTGGAATGAGGCGCATTCATAGCAGGATCAAGAGAGGCTACTCTGATTTGTCTGGATCCTCTCGTATAGAGATCGTAGCTTCTGCTTCTGCTCCATCGACCCATTTTTCGATCGCTATGTTCTTTCGATTATAGAGGATTTTTTCGCGAATTGTTGCCTGAGCTTCTTCAAGTGTTTGTGGGCGGGACGGAGTGTGTGCGGTGACTTTGACGATATGGTATCCGAATTGTGAAGGGAAGACGGGGGAGATTTCGCCTGGTCTCATCGAGAAGGAGATCGTTTCGAGTTCGGGGAGAATTTGACCTTGTTGGAAACTTCCGAGCTCTCCGTTATTATCCTTAGCGTCGGAGTGGGCAGCGACTAGTTTGGCAAAGTCGGCACCGTTGATCAAATTTTCACGGACTAGGCGCATTTCGGCGTAGGCCTCGGGTGCTTCATCTTCGCAGTGGACGTTCTTAACAATGTGAGAGGCTTCGACCTCTTCCGGGACGGTGAGATCGGCCTGATGTGCATTGAAGTAGTCTTGAATTTCGGCGTCGGAGGGATTGGGGACATCCTTGGTGATTTGCTCGAGGAATTTTTCGACCTGGAGGGTGAGGTCGATTTCCTCTTTGACGAGGTGTTCTTGTTCGTTGGTGATGCCGTAGCGGCGGTAAAAGAGGTCTTCGGAGCCGGCTTCTTGTTTGAGATCGGCGAGGGATTCCTCGATTTCTTGCGAGGTTACTTTCAGGCCGGCTTTTTTGGCTGCTTGGCGGATGAGAGTTCGGGAGATGAGATTGTCTCGGACGATTTCCTCGAGTTCGTGGTAGGGCGGGCTGTTTTCGTCCATATGGAGGCGATCACGTTCCTGTTCGAAGAGGGACGCGGGGATGATTTCGTCGTTTACGGTAATTTCCATGGGGTGGGTTTGGGTTGAAGTAGACATAGCGGAGGAGGCTGGGGGGATCAAGGTTGGGAGGGAGAAACTGCTTGCAAGGCATGGTGAGGGCTCGCATATTACGAGCCCTAGACCGCGGGGTGGAGCAGCCCGGTAGCTCGTCAGGCTCATAACCTGAAGGTCGCAGGTTCAAATCCTGCCCCCGCTACCAGTTTTAGTGCCGGGAGCGGCGTAAAGCGCTCCCGGCTTTTTTTTACAGGTGAGATGAAGAAGATAGTCGTTGCGTATTCTGGAGGGTTGGACACGTCGGTTCTGCTGAAATGGTTGCAGACGACCTATGAGGCGGAGGTGATTGCCTATTGTGCGGATGTGGGGCAGGAGGAGGAACTGGATGGTTTGGAGGAGAAAGCGCTGAACACAGGGGCGACGAAGTGTGTGATTGGTGATTTGCGTGAGGAGTTTGCGAGGGACTTTATTTTTCCGATGTTTCGGGCGGGAGCGATTTATGAGAATCAGTATTTATTGGGTACGAGCATTGCGCGGCCGGTTATCTTCAAGGGGATGGTGGAAACGGCTCGCGAGAACGACGCGACGGCGTTGGCGCACGGGGCGACGGGAAAAGGCAATGACCAAGTTCGGTTTGAATTGACGGCGGCGGCGATTGCGCCGGAGATGGAGGTGATCGCGCCTTGGCGTGAGGAGCGGTTTCGGGAGCAGTTTCCTGGCAGGGCGGAGATGATTTCGTATGCGGAAGCGGAGGGGATTCCCGTCCAGGCTTCTGCGTCGAAGTCTTATAGCATGGACCGGAACTTATTGCACATTAGTTTTGAGAGCGGGGTCTTGGAAGATCCTTGGTTTGATGCGACGGCAGCGGAAAGTCGGGACATGTATGTTTTGAGTGTCTCTCCGGAGGAAGCACCGGATGTGGCGGCTTATGTGGAGTTGTTGTTTGAGAGAGGGGATTGCGTGGGATTGAAATCGGACGGACTGGACGATTTAGTCGCGACTCTTGGGCTTGAGGCAAGCTTAGCGGGAGAGCGGGATGGATACATGCTCTTGACTCCGTTTGGGGTGATGAAGGTGTTAAACCGGCTTGGGGGAGCGAATGGGATCGGGCGCGTGGACTTGGTGGAGAACCGATTTGTCGGGATGAAGAGTCGCGGGGTTTATGAGACTCCGGGTGGGACGATTTTGTTCCATGCTCATCGGCAGATGGAGAGTCTGACGATGGATCGGGAGGTAATGCTCCTGCGGGATTCGCTGGCACCGAGATACAGTCAACTCGTTTACAACGGCTTCTGGTTTGCGCCCGAGCGCGAGGCGTTGCAGGCGTTGGTAGAGGAGTCGCAGGCGCATGTATCCGGTGAGGTGCGGTTGAAGCTTTACAAGGGTAATGTGATGTCGGCAGGCCGCCGGTCGCCGGAGAGTCTGTATAATCCCGATGTGGCAACGATGGAGGCGGATCCCACCAACGCTTACAACCAGGATGATGCGACGGGATTCATCCGGTTGAACGGATTGCGGCTGAAGAATGAGGCGGCGCGGCGAGAGCGGTTGGGCGAGGACTAGGGCAGTGACGCGGCCGATGCCAAGTCTCCCGTTCAGTGTGTGATAGTGACGGGAGTTCCGTGGGATGCGTGCTCGTAGAATTTTTTCGCCATTTGCTCTGGCAGGCGGATGCAGCCGTGCGAGGCCGGGTATCCAGGAATGTAACCTGCATGCATACCGACAGCCCCGTGGACCCGCATAAAGTACCACATGGGTGCACCGAGGAAGGTGGTGCCGGCCGGTTTGGCGTGAGTTCTAACTCCGATGTCGCGCATGACGACGTTTCCGGCGGAATCGACGTAGTCGCCGTACAGATTGGAACGGTGGTCTTTGTTCTTTTGAGAAATTTTGAATTTTCCGGAGGGTGTGCTGTAGCCCTCGCGTCCCGTGGAGACTTGTGAGACTCCGACAATTTGATCACCTTTATAGAAGTATGCCTTCTGATCGCTCAGATCGATTTTGATGGAGGCAGGACCACTAACGTTGTCGCCGTCCCAGTAGGAGACGTTGTCCTGGAGAACGCGGGGTCCTCCGGGAGTGTAGGGTTGGCGACCGATGGGAGAGCCACCGAGGGCGCCGAGGTATTGGGTGCCGTCTGCGCCGTAATAGGCGGGGCTGGATGAATTGTAAGAGCACCCAATAAAGAGGCTGAAGGCGAAGCCAATGAGAATGGTGGTGATTGTAAATCGTGAGGTCGAGCTCATGGGAGGCGCGATGTTTGTGTCAGTATTATCCTGGAAGGGGAGAAATAGGCAACAATGTTTAAGATTCCTTAACCATTTCGGGTTCGCAACTACTTTATCGTCAGGGATTGGAACGAGGAGGCTTTATTTGGCGTTGCCGCATTTTCGCGCCCGGTTATAAGTAACGACCGGAAATGGGGCTGGGAAACCGGACAATTTTTCCTCGAAGGAAGCTAACGGGAGCGAAGCAATGCCGAATTACGATTATGTGTGTCACAAGTGCGGAAAAGACTTTGAGGTGTTTCAGTCTATGAATGACCCGCGCCTGGAGAAGTGCCTGGATGAGGGCTGTGACGGGAAGATGAAGCGATTGATCGGGACTGGAGCCGGAGTGATTTTCAAAGGCTCGGGTTTTTACGAGACGGACTATCGGAGTGATTCATACAAGGCGGGGGCGAAGAAAGAATCGGGTGGCGACGGAGGTGGTGAAGGCGAGGGCACCGGTGTTGCGGATAAGGGGTCGGGTGCGAGCAAGGGCACATCGGCGAGTAGTGACAAGGCAAGTTCATCGAGTTCCACGACGAGTGGGTCTGGAGGGAAAACGAACTCCTCGACCGAGTAGGAGTGAAGTGTTGACCGGGGTAGCTGGGGGAAACGATGGCGGGACGAAAGCAGGGAGGTTGTTTTGGTTTGGTGGTGGTGGTGGTGGTTTTGCCGCTGTTGTCGATCTGGATATCGACGAGGGCGTTGACGGCCGCGGATTTTTCCGGGATTGAGGGGATACGGGCGGGCGATGATGCGAAGGGATGTCGTGATTTGCGTGAGGTGATGGCGGGGGCGGGGCGCGGGGGGGTGGTGATCGGTGAGCAGGAGCTCAATGCCTATGTGCGAGCAACTTTGGTAGGGCGGGAAGTGGGGCTGGTGCGTCACGTGGTGTCTTTCGAGGGAGCGTGTGTTGATTTGCGGGAGAATGAAGCAGAGATTTTTTTGGTACGACGGTGTTTCGGACGACTTTCGACGGTGAGTTGTATTATATCGATTGAGACCGTCGAAGGGGGGCGGTTCGTGCGGGTGGCGGGCAGTTCGGTGGGGCGGATTCGCATTCCGGATCTTGTGATTCAGTTTGTTTTAGATTCATACAAGCGGATAGCGGTTTTGTATGAAGAGGAGCTGAGATTGATTCAGGGGGCGAATCTTTTGGAGATTCGGGAGGGTCATTTGATTATAGGGAACTAGTGGATTGGGTAGCGCCTATGGACAGTATGGATGACTTGCAGCAAGACCTGTATCGGATTGATGGGAAGGGGTATCGAGCCTACAAGGATATCCAGGGTCGCCGTTATCTAGAGCCGGGGGATGCGGGCTTTGTTTTGCATGTGGACTATGTGCAGGGGGATCCGTTTGCGGGTCCATCGCGCATGCGGGTGCGAGTGGAGACGGGGGTGGCGGGTTTTCCGGAATGGGTGTCGAGCAGCAAGTCTCGGCGGGTGGGCTTAGAGACCTATTTAGCGAAAGAATTCGCGGCGGCTTGCCAGACTGTTTCGACGCGGGCGGGTTCGGGCAAGTCTGGGAAGTTCGGGAATGATCGGCCGGGGCAGGAAGTGGTGGAGCGGACGGCGGTCATGGTGACCGAGGATGCGGTGGAAGCGCGATTTTTTGTAGGGCTCCCGGCGCAGGGGCGCCGGGTATTGGGGCGGGCAGCGGCGGCGATGTTAGGAGAGGATTTGCCGCGGATTGTGGCCGAGTCGTTGTTGTATCGAGCGTTGAATGGGGATCAAATTCGGGAAGCGGTGGAAGTGAATGAGGATGCTGATGCTCTTCGTGCTGGTTTAGCGGAGCAAAAGCTTGTGGCGATTGTGGGGGACGGAGCGGTCTTGCCGCGACGATCGGGGATCGATCAGCGGCCGATGAGTGGTGAAGAAGTGCGTGCGTTTGAGAGCCCAGAGAGTTTACGGGTGACGATTTCAGTGCCAAATCGTGGGAAGGTCAGCGGATTAGGAATTCCAGAGGGGGTGAATTTGATTGTGGGCGGGGGTTTCCATGGGAAATCGACTTTGTTGAATGCGTTGGAACGGGGTGTCTACAATCATTGTCCGGGAGACGGGCGGGAATTTGTAGTGACGCGGCAGGACGCGGTGAAGATTCGGGCGGAAGATGGGAGGAGTGTGACGGGGGTGGACATCTCTCCGTTTATCGGAACTTTGCCGGGCGGCAAGGGGACGGAGAATTTTTCGACAGAGAATGCTTCAGGATCAACCTCTCAAGCGGCGAATGTGGTAGAAGCGATTGAGAGTGGTGCGGACGCGCTATTGATTGATGAAGATATCGCGGCGACGAATTTTATGATACGGGATCGCCGGATGCAGGAATTGGTAGCGCGTGACAAGGAACCAATCACACCTTTTATCGACCGGGTGCGACCGTTGCGTGATGAGCATGGGGTATCGGCGGTGTTAGTGATTGGGGGATCGGGTGACTACTTTGATGTCGCGGATACCGTGATCATGATGGAAGAATATGTGCCCCGGGATGTGACGGCGGAAGCGAAGGCGATTGCTGCGGAGCGGGAGACGGGTCGTGAAGAAGAGATTCGGGCTCTTGAGTTGGGCAAGCGTGGCGGGCGGATCCCTCTGCCGCGAAGTATTGATCCGGCGCGGGGGAGAAAAGAAGTGAATGTGAAGACACGTGCGGTGGATGTGATTTCGTTTGGGGAGGAGACGATTGATTTGGGGGCGGTGAGTCAGTTGGTTACGGAATCGCAGACGCGTGGGATTGCGTCGGCTTTGGTATGGGCGCGGGGAAGGGGGATTATAGATGGGAAGCGGAGTGTCGGAGAGATATTGGATGCGGTCGAGGAGCAGATTGCGAGGGAGGGTTTTGATGGGATTGCCGGGGGGCGGCCGGGCGGGATCGCCGCGTTTCGGCGCCATGAACTGGCGGCAGCTGTGAATCGGTTGCGGAGTCTGCGGATGGTCGAGGGACGGGGCTGAGAGATTTGTGAGTCAGCGGGGTGGGTTCTTCGCGCCTCCAAACCTTGCCGATGTCGGATTACGAGCTCGCGCAGGCGACGCACTGCGTGGCGTGGGGCAAGAGGAGGAGTCGCTCGATGGGAATGTCGTGGCGGCAAGTGACGCAGAGGCCGAACTCGGGATCGTAGATGCGTTGGAGAGCGGTTTCGAGGCGGGTGAGTTTCTCTTTCGCTTGATTGAGTGAGGCTTCCGTGACGGATTTATCCTGCATGGCATCGAGTCGGCTGAGGCGACCGATCGCTTTGTCTGGGGAGATCGGTTGGACGATCTTTTCGAGGTCGACGATGCGTTCCTCGGTGTCGGCGATTTCTTCTAGGAGGCGATCTTCGAGTTGTTGAAGCGTTTCGGGGGTCATCTACCGAATACTTATTGATCACAAAGGCACGGAATTAAGCCGGGAGCAGGAAGCGGTGGGAGGAGGCGATTTCCCGAGGAAAAGTGTCTTATCCTGGATGACGAAGAGGTGGGCCGGGCGAGATTACGCTTGGCCTTTTTCGACGCGTTTTTTGATTTCGTCGAGTATGCCTTGGTATCCGATCCTGCCCATAAGGAGGGGGTGTTTTTCGCTGGTGCCGAAGCTTCGATTTTGTTGCTCGATGGTGGGGGTGCAAGTGACGTGATATTCGTTGGAGCCATATTTGGGGATCACGTTGACGGTGGCGACGATGTAGGTTGGGTTGTCGTTCATATTGTTGCCCCAGACAAGGTCGGTGGTGCCGGTGCCCAGTTTCCTGAAGGTCATGCTAATGGCTCCGGTGGAGGCGTGGGTAAACCCATTTTCTCGGAAGACTTCGACGATGGTGTTACCAAGAAGCGCAGAATCGTTGGTTTTAACATTGACGGAGGTGAAGTCGCCGAGCGGATCGTTTCCGACACCCACGGTAGAGGAGCAAGCGACGGTGAAGCAGGCTGCTGCGGTGATGAGGAGAGAGAGGACAAGCGCTTTCATAATTGTGTTAGTCTGATTCGCCGTGGAGACAAAGGACAAGTCAGGCATCTTTCTTTTTTTCGGTCTTTCCTTTGTATGCAGGATTGACGATGGGGAGACGGGCATTCATTTGCTTTAATTCTCTCTTCAGGCGTCTTTCGAGAGACTTGACTTTTTCCGGTTGAATTTCGGCTAGGTTTCGTTCTTCGCTGGGATCCGTTTTGAGATTGTAGAGTTCGTAAGTGCCTTCCCAAAACTTGATGAGCTTGTGATCACCTTTTCGGATAATGCTGTAGGGGCCTGGGTCGTGGCGGTAGTGCGGGAAGTGCCAGACGAGTTCATCACGATTTACGGGGCTAGAGGTTCCTGAAGTGAGGTGGGGGAGGAGGGAGAGACCGTCGATTTCGCGGTCATCTGGGAGGGAGACGGAGGTGGCTTCGAGAATGGTGGGGAAGAGATCGATGGAAGAGACGGGGGTGTTGGAGACTTTACCTGCGGGGATGACACCGGGCCAGCGGACGAGAAAGGGGACGCGGATGCCTCCTTCGTAAGCGTAACCTTTACCGCTGCGGAGAGGAGCGTTATCGGTGGGGTCGCTGTTGCGATCGAGCCCGCCGTTGTCGGAAGTAAAGATGACAAGAGTATTATCGTCGAGGTCGAGTTCTTTGAGGACATCGAGGATGGCACCGGTGGAGTCATCGACGGACTCAACCATGGCGGCGTATTTGGCGTTGGCATCTGTTTTGTCGTCGCGTTCATACTTGGCGGCGACCTCGTCGATGGCCTGAATGGGGGTGTGGACGGCATAGTGTCCCAGGTTAATGAAGAAGGGTTCGTCTTTCCATTGCCGAACAAGCTCGATGGTTTCTTCGGCTTCGCGGTGGGTGAGGTATTGGCCCGGTTGACGGCCGGGGAGGAAGGGGATGCCTTCCTGAATCATGGGGTGCTTATGCTCAGGCTTCGAGAATGGATCGAAGTAAGACGGGGGCTGACCGTAGTCGCATCCGCCGCGATTGATTTCGTATCCCTGTCCGGTGGGATACCATGCTTCGTCGCCGAGATGCCATTTTCCGATGTATGCGGTTTGGTATCCGTGCGGGGAGAGGGCTTCTGCGAGGGTGATTTCTTCGTGTTCGAGCCAGTAGGGGTTGGGGGGACAGAGGAGTTTGCGATTCGGAGTGCCGACGTAATCGGTGGGGTTGCGATCGGGAGTGCCGATGTTGCCTCTTTGGAAGCGTGCGCGTATCCAATCAGTCACCCCGATCCGACCGGGATAGCGACCGGTTTGGACGGCTGCCCGAGTGGGTGAGCATACGGCGCATGCGGCGTATCCATTGGTGAAGCGGACCCCTTCGGAAGCGAGGCGATCGATGTTGGGAGTTTTGTAGTAGTCGCTGCCTTGGCAGGAGAGGTCCATCCAGCCCATATCGTCGACGAGGATGAGGATGACATTGGGGGGGCGGTCGATAGTGGCGGAGAGGTTGGGGAGCGTGGCGCCCAGCAAAAGGAGGGTCATTAGAGCGCATGTGAAAAGGTGGCGGGTTTTCGGATTCGGTTTCATGGTGGGGAGAATGAGAAACGAGTCGATCGCGTGGGCGGACGATCGACCCGGTTCTTCGCCAAGGCTACGAAGGGTACACGTGCATCCATGCAGGAGGTCGGGCCTGAAGGGCTATTGTTGAGGTTCGCCGTGAAGCCACATTTGATAGGCGGCGTTGTTCAGTTCCTCGATCATGCTATTGACGGGGATGCCGTCGATGCGGTAGCCGGCATCGCCGGTAAGCAGGTCGTAGCTTCGGTGGACACCGTTATAAGTCTTGATTTGTGCGAGGGTATGTCTGCCGACAGTCTGGCCAAGGGCGATATCCATCGCGCGGACGCCATCGATCCGGTGCATGTCGCAAAGGTCGACTCTTGCACCATTTGTAAAGGTGAGGGTCATGAAGCGTTCTGAGGTGGGGTCTTCTTCGTAGGAGTGGCGTTCGATGATGGAGACGGGATTACCTGAGAAACCGATGACCGTATCACCTGGGTTCAGTTCTTCGATGGGTTTTCGTCCTTGTGGCGTGTCGATAAGCGTCCCTTCGGGGATGCACTTGAAAGCGAGTTTGATCGGGAGGGCGGTCATTGCCGTTTGAGTGGCGACGGCGGTGGTGGTAAGAGCGGTATTGGCGGCGAGATTGAACAACGCACACCCGCCCAGGATCATGGGTAGCGAGGCCGCCACGAGAGCGGCGAGGAGGTGCCGAGGGAAACGCATTAAAACTGTGCTGAAAAGGAAGGGAGGACTAGATTTATACTGAATTGGCGGATAAATCCAGCGGGAAATTCGGGGTTTTGTCAGGGATGGCGAGTGTTTTAATAGGGACCACGGATTTCATTGTGGATTTTGCTTTGATAGAGGGTGTTGAGCGCCATGTGGAGGTCTTGGGGAAGGGGTGTGAGGGCTGATGTCGCGGCGTTCGCGGCGGCTTGATCAGGGGAACTGGCGCCGGGGATGATGACGGAGACAGCTTCTTGATCGAGGATCCAGCGAAGGGCGAGTTCAATCATTGTCATGCCGTCGGGCAAGAGGGTTTCTATTTCATTAGCGATGTCGACGCCGGTATCGAAGGGAAGGCCGGCAAAGGTTTCGCCGACGTTGAATTCTTGTCCGTCGCGATTGAAATTTCGATGGTCATTTTCGGCAAAGGTTGTTTCGTGGGTGAACTTTCCTGAGAGGAGGCCGCTGGCGAGGGGGAGCCTGACGATGATGCCAACGTCATTGGCTTGGGCGATGGGGAGGAGTTCAGTAGCGGGTTTTTGGCGGAAGACATTGAAGATGACCTGGAGGGTGGCCAAGCCTTCTTGCTCCATACAGAGAAGGCCTTCTTCCACGGATTCAACACTGGCGCCGAAGTCTTTGATGAGACCCTGGGCTTTGAAGTCTCTGAGCCAATCGAAGATGGCACCATCTTTGAGGACTTCGGTCGGGACGCAGTGGAGTTGGAGGAGGTCGAGGGAATCGACGCCCAAGCGTTCGCGTGAGCCTTCGATGGAGCGGAGGAGATTTTCCTTGGAGTAGTTGTCGGGGTAGGTTTGGCTTTCGCGTCCGGTTTTCGTGGCGATGGTGAGGGGATGCGAACAGGTTTTGAGGAAATGGCCGATGACTCTTTCGCTACGGCCGTCTCCGTAGACGTTGGCGGTGTCCATGAAGCTCACGCCGCTCCGGACAGCGGTGTCGAGGATGGCGAGGGCCGTCTGTTCGGAGATGTCGCCGAAGTCGCCGCCGAACTGCCAGCAGCCGAGACCAACTTCGCTGACGGTGTTATTGGTTTTTCCGAGAGTGCGGCTTTGCATGGGGAAGTCTTCGACGTTAGCGGTTGGAGAGGCTACTGAAAGGGGGGGTCATCGACATTGGCGTTGCATTGAAGACTAGGCGAGGTTTTTACCCACCGTGGCGCTATTTTTGTTTATCGCTAACACCAAGACCCTTGGTATTTGCGCTGGTCGCATTTTTAGGGTTGATGGAGCCCAAAGGCGGTTTCGCCAGCGCCACCAATTTTCCTTAGTCGCGGCACCCTTTTGCGAGCAGGCGGGGTGGATTCGGCCTGTCTATTAAAGGCTCGTAGCGAAGGTGAGACGGACATCCATCCCCCCGCTGCGGAGGCGAAGGGAGTGCTGATCGTCGAAGAAACCGCATTCGGTGATGGTGATCTCGCTCTGGGAGAAGAGCTTTTTGGTTTTCTTTACATGATCGGGTGGGACGGCGAGGAGGTATCCGTAACTTGGGAATGAAGTCAACCAGCGTTCCCAGGGGGTGGCGGGGGGTATGGGCAAATGGTCGAGGTCTAGAGTTACGCCGACGGACGAGCTTGCGCAGAGCATGGCGAGAGTGCCGCTGATGCCTCCATTGCTGATATCTTTACCTGCGCGACAGAGTTTTGCTTCGGCGAGGATGGGAAGGAGTTCGAGTTCCGCGCGAAGGCGAGCACTGGGAGTGGTGGTGCTTGCATTCCAGAAGGGTTTATCGTTTCGAAAGTCTCCGGCCATATCGATGGCGATGACGAGGCGGTCGCCGGGCCGGGCGTCAAAACTGGTGATGAGATTTTCTCCGCCGCGACCCAGCACGGCGGCTGCCAGGCCGGCGGAGTTTTCGGGGGTAATTCGAGTGGTATGGCCGCCCACAATGGGAACGCCGTAGGCGGATGAGGCGGCGGTCAATCCCTCCCAAACGGACAGGCTTAGGTCCTCGGAGGGTGTCCAGAGGACATCGGTGATCGCAAGCGGGCGGCCACCCATGGCAGCGACATCTGAAAGGTTGACCATGACGGCGCTGTAGCCGGCGAACCAAGGATCGTCTTGGACAAACGAAGGCAGCATTCCTTCCGCTGCAAAAAGCAGGTATCCATTTCCTTCGGGGTCGGGTATTGCGGCGCAGTCGTCGCCGAGGGGCACACCTCCGGCGCTGTGTGTGGCGGGGGTGTAGGCGTAGGAGATTCTCGCTTTCTCGACGACGGCAGGATGTTTTGAGAGATTTACGGCGAGGTTGCTGAGGGTTTCCGGATCAAGCGACACGATGGGCTGGTTGGTAGTGATTCAGGTCGGCGCGCATTTTAACGTGAGGAATGCCATGGAGCATTGTTTCGCTGATTGGTTCCCAGTGTAGGCGGGTGAAGAATCGGGCATTCTGTTTTTGGACGGTGGCGTGAAATTCGTGGCAGCCGATGGCGTTGGCGGTGGAGACTGCCTTATAGATGAGACCTGCGCCGAGGGCACCGAGGCCATGGTAACATGGCTGTAGATTGCGAATCGCGACACCTGGGCTGAAGTGGCGCAAGCGACGAAATTCTGAAGCGACGCCCAAGCGAGAGCCATGCCAGACGCCGGGGGCACGTTCGTCGATACGGACGACACCGGCGACGACATCTTCCATGCCGGCAAGGAGTGTTTTGCAAACGATCGGCATCATTTTCTCGTCGATGGGATCTCTATCATCCGACTCGAAAACCCTCTGCTCTTCGCAGAAGATCTGTCGTCGGAGGTTGAAAAAACCATCGAGGTCGTCGGGCGAGCGTGCGATTTTGAAGACGAAGTCCGAATGCGAGTAGGGGACATATTTTTCGAATATCATTTCGATATATGAGTTGGGTCGATTGGATTCGGAATGGAAACGTTTCGGTGTCAGCTGGTTGCCACGGCGGCTGGTGCGTGGAGGCGAATCTGGTCGGCGACATGGGCGGCATCTTCGGCGATCCCTGAAAAGCGAGCCGAGCCCCAAGTGTGTTGCCACGGCAGTCCGAGAAAGTATAGGCCGGGGACGCTTGTGACACCGCGGGTTGTTTCGGGAAAACCGCGCCAGTTGAACACGGGGAGTTTCACGAACGCGAAGTCGGGGCGGAAGCCGATACACCAAATGATGGCGGAAACACTGTTTTCGGAAAAATCTAGACGGGAAGGTTCCTCTGCGGGTTCCCAAACAGGAGTGTAGTGACACTGCTCGGGAGCGTTGATCTCTGAGTGTTCAAGGTAGTCATCGATTCGCTGGCAGATTCCGTTGTATGATTCGTCGGCGGCATCGAGTTTATCGCGGATATCTTTTCGGGTCTGGAGACCCTTCTCATCTATTGCTTCGACATAGCCATAGAGTTTGACACCGCGGAGGGCGAAGTCCCGCAGGTCAATTTCGCGTCCGCCATCTCGTCCGGTTACATAGTGGTTTGTGCTTGAGCGGGCTTTGTGCTGGTCGGGATGCTCGGCGAAAGTCGTTTTGTAGTATCCCATTTCCTCGAGCCAGGTTACGGCGTCCTTGCCGCGATATCTTCTTGGGGAGCGGGGAGCGTTTCCGAGGCAGAGGTGGACCTTGCGTCCAGCGAGGTGAAGGTCCTCCATGATTTGGCAGCCGGACTGGCCGGAACCGACGACAAGAATTTCGCCCCCGGCAGAGATTTGCGCGGGGTTGCGATAATCGACAGAGTGGATCTGCTGGATATCTTTTGGGATATTTTCTACGCCGTCAGGGAGAATGGGGGTGTGGTAGGCGCCGATGGCAATGATGACATCATCACAGTGCCAATTTCCGACGTTTGTTGTGATGTGGAAGTGGCCTTGGCGTTTATTGATCGACGTGACGGTGACACCCTCGCGGAGGGGTGGATTGAAGCTTCGGGCGTAGTCCTCGAGAAACGCGACGATTTCGTCTTTCACCATGAAGCCTTCAGGGTCGTTGCGGTCGTAGTGAAAGCCAGGCAGGCGGCATTGATGGTTCGGGGTGACGAGGCAGAAGCTATCCCAGCGTTCGGAACGCCAGGAGTGCGCGATGCGGTGTTTTTCGAGGATCAAATGATTTTCAATCCCTCGTTCCTTGAGACAGAAGCTCGCTGAGAGCCCGGCCTGGCCGCCGCCGATGATGATGACCGATACGTATTCGGAACCGGAAAAGGGCATGGTCGATCGCTGGGTTAAATTTTGGTGATGGTGAGTGGTGTGTCGGGTGGGAGCTGTCCTGCCCATGTTTCGATATCGGAGAGGGAAGAGGCAGCGGCGGTGCAGGCATATCCAAATTTGGCGCGGACTCTTTCCGAGGCTTCGTTGAGGGCGGAGCGGGCCTCTTTGAGGAATTCTCCTGCGGGGAGGACTTGGCCTTCTTCGAAATACTGTTTTACCACGGATGAAGGTGAGTAGCAGGCGTAGAAAGTTCCATCGGGAAGGGAAACGGTGAATGGTGTCTCGGGCATGGCGGCAGCTTCAGGAAGGGCATTGGGTTTGAGATTTTTTTTCGAAGGCGGAGAGGGCCGAACAGGCGCCGCATTTGGCGCAGCCGGCTTTTATTTTCTCGGAAGTCATCCCAGCTTCTTCGAGCATGGCACCCAGCGGGGAAAGCACTGCCTGCATGAAAGAGGCATCGGGGGGGAGATGGCCGGCGAGCGGCGTGCCTGAGACCGGAACGAAGGGAACGACGAAGGGGTAGACTCCAAGGGCGATGAGAGTTTCAGATGCTTCGAGGAGTCCGTCGGCGCTATCGCCGAGACCGGCGAGGAGGTAGGTGCTGACCTGACCTCTACCGAAGACGGCGACGGCGGCTTCGAAGGCTTCCAAGTAGAAGCTAACCGGGACTTCTGCTTTTCCTGGCATGATGCGATTTCGGACGGATTCGTCCCACGCTTCGAGGTGCATACCGAGAGCATCGACGCCTCCGGCTCGGAGGCGTGGAAACCAAGCGAAGTCTGCAGGTGGTTCGCATTGGGCCTGTATGGGGAGGCCGGTAGCTTCTTTGATGGCGGCTGCGGCGGCGGTAAGGACGGCTGCCCCTCGATCGGGAGTGGGAGGTGTGCCGGTGGTCATGACGACGTTGTCGATGCCGTCGAGCTCTTTGGCAACGGTGGCGACTTCGGCGAGTTGGGCCGGGGTTTTTTCGCGAATGGTACGCCCGGCTTTGAGCGATGCGCCAATGGCACAGAATTGGCACTTGGTCGCTTCGTTTCCGTAGCGGATACAGGTTTGGAGAAGGGTTGTGGCGAGGACCGTTCGCGAGTGGAGTTGGGCGATCTTCCAGTAGGGGATTCCGTCTTCCGTGGTGTGTCGGTAGAAACTTGGTTCCGGGGGGAAGCTTACGGTGGCGACGGACTCTCCGTTTTCGAAGAGAGGGGCGTGGCCCAGCGCGTTCGGCTGTCCGGTGGAGAAGGGGGAGTCTGCTGCACTTCGGGTATGGACGGGAACCATGATCGTCGTTCCGAAGACAGTGATGGCTTTATGATCGGTAGGGCCGGCGCCGCCCTCACGCGAGGGGGCGGTGGAAGGTGCCGCATCAATGCGCACGCCGGCTGATTGGAGTTCAGAGAGCAGCCGTTGCTTTCGGTTGAGCGTCGCCGTCTGGAAGTCCAGCGTCTTCATATGGTTTCTGGTCGGGAATTCTCTCCGTTTGTCCGGTAGGACGGATTGCCGGGCGGGGCGTTTTGTTGACCGTCACGTCAAAGATATCCGGACGGCTGTAGTGGCCGACGGAGTCGAGCATGCGTTTTCGTTTGGTGATGAGGCTAAGGTCGAGGTCTGCGATGGCCATGCCTTCGCCTTCGCGCACGGGCTCACAAAGATGGCGGCCGTCCGGTGCGATGATTGCGGAGCAGCAGCCGCCCTGAAGGACGCCTCTCATCTTTTCATCGATACTGATGGACTCGATTTGTTCGTTGGTAAGCCATCCGGTGGCATTGACCACGAAGCAGCCGGATTCGAGGGCGTGATGGCGTATGGTGACTTCGATCTGATCCGCGAAGATCTGTCCGACCATTGAGCCGGGGAACTGTGCGCAGTGGATTTGTTCGTGGTCTGCCATCAAGGTATAGCGAGCGAGCGGGTTGTAGTGCTCCCAGCAGGCAAGAGCGCCGACACGCCCCACCGCCGTGTCGACTGCTTTCAGTCCGGATCCATCGCCTTGGCCCCAAATCATGCGCTCATGAAAGGACGGCGTGATCTTCCGTCTCTTGAGGAGCAGGGATCCGTCGGCGTCGAAGATGAGTTGGGCGTTGTAGAGGGTGCCGTGGTCTCGTTCGTTCACGCCCACCACCAGAACCATCCGGTGCCGGGCGGCTGCGTCTGCAAGGCGCTGGGCGTGGGGGCCCGGTATCTCAACCGCTTCGTCGTAGAGCCGCTGGTGTTCCTTGCCTGAGGACACCGGGGGCTCGACGAACGAGAAGTAGGGATAGTAAGGGACGAAGGTTTCCGGAAAGACCGCCAGCTGCACGCCCTGGGCGGAGGCGTCGGACACGGCATCGACCATCCGGTCGATGGTGCCCTCGGCCCCCGAGAGATCGGGCGCGATTTGGATGGCGGCGGCGCGAACGACTTTCACGAGCGAGCAATCAAACGGTCCAAGAGTCCATGATGACCGCGTTGGCCTTCTTGTGCATGAGAATGCAATCGAGGACGTCGAGCGGGTTGATTGGAATGATGCCTGGAATGAACGCTTTCTCGGTTTGACCATACAGCGCTTGCGTTGAGAAGCGACAGCCGTAGACCTTTCCCCCTTCACTCATGAATTTGGCGAGGCGTTCGTTGACGAAGAGATGTCCCGGGAATGCTTCGTCGCCGAGGGTCGGGAAACCGCGTTGAAAGCCCATAGTGACGCCGGGGCCGTAGAGGAGGATTGAGGTTTCGTATCCTTTACGCAGAAGGCGCGTCGCGGAGAGTGTATTGACGATGGAGATCGAGCCTTCGAAGGCTACGGTGTGGAAGGTGACGAGGGCCTTTTCGCCTGGCTCGGCCTGATAATCTTCGAAGACTTTTTCCTCGTAGTCGACGAGGTAGTCCCCGTCCTTGTGCATTTCTTTTTCTACCTCTGGCATGGTCTTGTTATGTTGATATGTTTAGACTGAAGGTCCGCCTTGCGTGACCGATTGTTTGGTGGGTGGAAGAGAGAGCACCACTCGTGCCAGTGCCGGACGGGGGTGGGGGTTCGAGTGGTCGCAGTTGTGCAAGTCGTTGCACAACTAGCATGGAACCTGCTCTCTCTTCAGGTGGTATGCAGGCGCGCGTCACTATGGCTGAGCTGGCGAAAGAGCTTGGTGTGGCCGAATCGACGGTCTCGCGGGCTTTGCGGGGTGATCCCCGTATTAGCGCCGCGACTCGTGGAAGGGTGAAGGAGGCGGCAGCTCGCCTAAATTACCGTCCGAATGCCATGGTGAGCGCGCTCATGTCGATGCGGCGCCATGGTGGGGGTGGTGGGGAGGCTGACACCGTGGCTTTGATTACGGATTATCCGGGGGTCGGTGGATGGCGCTCGAAGGATGTATGCCGGTGGGAGTATGACGGGATTTGCGAACGGGCGGATCGTCTAGGGTATCGGGTCGAGGAATTTGCGCTTGCAGAGTATGGGGGAGGAAAGCGTTTGGAGAAGGCCCTCGTGACCCGTGGCATTCGCGGAGTGCTGCTTGGGTTCTCACGGAACCATCGGACTGAGCTCGATCTCGATCTCAACCAATTCAGTGTCGCGGGTCTGAGCACCTATTTTCATGATATGCGGGTTGACCGTGCGAATTTTCACGGACTTTACAATGTGCGGCTTGCTTTGAAGGAGATGCGTCTTCGGGGATATGCCCGCACGGGACTTGTCGTGCCGGAGTTTAACAATCGCATTTCCGGTTATCAATGGTCTGGCAGCGCTTTGGACTGGCAGCGGCATCGAACGCATGATGAGGGCTGTCCGCCGTTGATTCTTGAGGAAGCGGGGGCTGAGGCCAGCTTTGGTCGGTGGTTTCGTGCTGAGCGGCCCGATGCGTTGCTTGTTTACAAGCTCAATGTGCGTGCTTGGTTGGCTCGGCTTGGGGTTCGCGTCCCTCAGGATGTGGCGTTGGCGCATCTTTATCGAACGGGGACGGAGATGCGGGAGACGGCCGGGATTGACGGGAATCTCCATCTTGTCGGCGCCGCGGCCTTTGATCTTGTGGTTGAAGCGTTGCAGACGCATCGGACGGGCTTATCGGAGCATCCCAAAGAGGTTTTGATCAAGGGATTGTGGCGGGAGGCGCTGGCGACTCCGTAGTTTTCCCTTCTAGGGTGGGGAGAATGCTTTCATGGAAAACGCGTTGGGATGAATTCGCCAGTGTTTAGCGTGACGCCCTAGCGTGCACTTGGCGTGAAGGTTGGATGTTGAGGAAAATTGTCTACGAGGAGCCTTTGTGCGATGGGCCGGGCTTTTCTGTTCAAGCGTCAAAGGCAAAGGGCGGGGGTTGCGAATGGCGGAATGGGTTTTCTCTAAGAATCGATTGTATTTGATTCGGGGATTTGTGTTTGGTGACGTTTCCAAGAGCCAGCGACGATCATAAAAAAGGCCATGAGGTTTGCAATGATCAGGGACCACCAGACTCCGTCGATTGCTCGTAGCGTTGTGGGAAGTCTGTATTCATCTGAATATAGACGGCCGTGCCCCGTGTGGACGAAAGGTATCAGCATGGCTGCCAGCGACACAAAAGCTAGCGAAATCAATAGGGATTGCGCGATGACTGCGCTTCCTAGGATGCGAAATTGTGCGGTGGACTGATCAACGGATTTTCGTAGCGCCCACAGGGTGACAAGAGATTGCAGGAGAGCTGGTATCAAACACAGTTTTAAGATCGGATGGGAAGTGGGCTCAGCAAGGTAGGTGTAATAGAAATTAGTGATTGGGGGCATCGGTTTCCCGGGCAAAAGATCGCGGGCCCATTGCTGCGAGATTTCCAATCCTATGCTAAGTACTGCGCCAACCGCTGCTCCGGTGACCAGTAGCGCGATCGAGGTCGCCAGCGGCAGCCATACCGAAAGCTTATCTCGTTTCATTGTTAGCGAGCCGTGTTCGAACCAACTCCAAAAAGTCAGGCCTATCTGTAGGTGACACGACAATGGGTTTTTCTGAGGCAAATTTTAGGACAACGCAGTGTTTTGGATTGGTGACGAAGGAGCGGAAGGTGCCGAGTTGTTCGTTTCGGAAGATGCCGGAGAAGGAGTAGAGGCCACCGTTTCCCAGAAGGCGGATACTGTTTCTCATGGCCTCGGGATCGGGGGTGGCGGATTCAAGGTGTTCAAGCGAGACGGTTGTGTTCCAGAATAGGCGTTTGATGTGGAGGGTTTTGGTATTGGGGTCGAGGGCGTAGCCGCGGATGGTAAAGAGGAGGGAGCCGACAAGGACGAGGAGGGAGAAGGCTGCGGCGAAGCGACCCCATGGCGGGGAGGTGGGGTAGATGAAGTAGGCGACGACGAGCAGAACGATCGTGGTGAGGATGGAGATGAGGCGGAGGGAGGTGGACCAGTGAGCGGAGAACTCTTTCATGTTGATTTAGTGAAAAAAAGTTAGGACGACCCAGGCTCGCGTCTCCTCGACCAGATGCTCATCCAAGTGAGAAGGAACCCGAGAGGGATTGGATGCGCTGTTAGTCACTTTTCCGTTCTTGGCTTTGGCCGGTCATGGGGACGAAGCGGACGGGGAGGACGGATTTTTGAACGACGTTGCCGTCTTGTTTTTCGAGGAGGACGAGTTCCTGGGTGAACGAAGTTTCGCCGACGGGGATCATCATGCGGCCGCCTTCTTTGAGTTGGTCGATGAGTGGTTGGGGAATGTGGTCGGGGGCACAGGTGACGATGATGGCGTCGAAGGGCGCGTGTTCGGGCCAGCCCTGATAGCCGTCGCCGGCTTTGACGTGGACGTTGTCGTATTGGAGGTCACTGAGGACCTGTGTGGCTTGTTTCGCCAGGGGTTCGACGATTTCGATGGAGTAGACGTCTTCCACGAGTTCTGCAAGGACGGCGGCCTGGTATCCGGAGCCGGTGCCGATTTCGAGGACTTTGTCATTTGGCTGGGGATCGAGTCTTTCCGTCATCAGGGCGACAATGAAGGGCTGGGAGATGGTTTGTTTGTGACCGATGGGGAGGGGAGAATCGCGGTAAGCTTCAAGGCGGAGGTCCTCAGGGACGAATTCGTGGCGGAGTACTTCTGCCATGGCTTTTAGGACGCGCGGGTCGCGGATGTCACGGCCGGGGGCTTTGAGTTGGCGTTCGACCATGACCTGACGTGCGGCGTCGTGAGCGGCTTCGGTATCGGAAGTGGCGGTGGTGTTGTCTTCGGCGTGGGAGCACGTGATCAGGGCTAGCGAGGGAAGCAGGTAGAGGAAACGGGTCATGGTCTTACTTAACCATGAATGGACGGGAATGAACACGAATATAGGTCGTGGTGAGAGGGGGCGTTTTGGCGGGGGGACTGGGTGGCTTGGCTTCGATTTCGCAGGGAGCGGAGGACTGAGGCCAGTTGTCCTTACCGGCTTGTGTGTGGGGGAGGCGTCATGGATCTCCGGTGGCGTTTGATGTTTTTGAAGAAGGTGGGGAAGTCTTCGTTGTAGGCGACGAAGAGGGTTTCGAATTCCGGGACCATGCGGTGGTAGGTATCTACGGCGTTGAGGAAGGCATTGTTGACTTCGATTTCGGCTATGGGGTCGCGGTTCAGAGGTTCACCGTCGGACCAGGAGATGAGGAGGGAACGATGGCGTTGGGCGAGTGAGTCGAGGAGAGCTTGTTTTTGAACCCGTTTTTCGGCTTCCGTAAGATTGGGACGGGCATACAGGATTTCGAGTTTCTTGCGGGTGTCATCTATGAGAGCGAAGACGGTGCGTCGTCGTTTGAGGTCGCGTTCGTATCGCATGAGTTCAGTGGTTTGGTTGCGGGATTTGAGCCAGCGGCGGACGCCTTCTTCGGCGACGGCAGTGGCGAGGGCTTCATTGAAGTTGGTTTCGCCGGAGAGGTAAATTTTGCGATGGGTGAGTTCGTGAAAGATGAGCTCAGCGAGATCGGTGTCTGGATCGTGGACGAAGGTATTGAGGACGGGATCGTTGAACCAGCCGAGCGTGGAGTAGGCGTCGACCTCGGCGATGAAGACGTCGTAGCCTTTGGCGCGGAGGGCATCGGCTTCTGTCCTGGCGTCTTGTTCGGCGAAGTATCCGCGGTAGCTGAGTTCGCCGACGAAAGGGTACCACCATTTTTTGGGTTCGAGGGAGAAGTCCGGGGCGGCGAATACGGTCCAGACGACGTGGGGTCGATTGAGGTCGGCGTAAGAGGTGTAGTTTTTTCCGGCGGGGAGGTCGAGCTGTGAGTCGGCGAAGGCCGTGATCTCGGCGATGAGAGCGAGTTTGCGTTTGAGTTCTTTGGGGGTCTCGGGATCGGCGAGGAGGATTTTGTTTTTTTCTTGTTTCTGATTGATCTCGAGTTGGCCGTCGATGGCTTGGCCGTAGTAGGAGAGCGTGGAGCAGCCGGTGACGAATGAGAGGGCCAGCAAGAGGGTGGGAATGATGATTATTTTGCCCACGGATGAGGCAGGTTTGCGTAGATTTTGCGAGATGGCGAGAGGAAAGAACTGTGGAGGGGAGGCGGTTTCTGAAGGATCTGAGGGCGTGCGGTTGGCGATCGCGGCTACCGTGGTTGTGAGAGGGGAGGGGCAACCCGGGAGGCGCCAGGGTTACCATTTGAAGTAGAAGGCGGCGTAGGCGGTGGCTTCCATTTCTTCGAAGCGCATGCGGCGGTCGCGGGCATGATCACCCCATGGTTCGGTGAAGATAATTTCGTTCCGTTCGAGATTGATTCCAGTGATGACCGAGGCATGCGAGGGGGAGCCTTTTTTGTCGCGGGCGGGCCAGGATTTTTTTTGAGTGCTGTTGGGCGGGGGGAGGGCGGCGAGAGACTGAGTTTGGTGAGCTTTTTCACGTTCTTCCGAGACGCGGCGCCACACGATGATGGGGAGGCCTGCTTCGAGGGCACGTTCAGCGCGGCGAGGGTCGAAGCGTGAAGAGACGGAGACCTTCATGTCGATTTCCTTCGCGGCGGCGTGGTAGAGATTGAGCATATTGCTACCGCGGGCGCTGCCGGTGTTCCGGAACTCGGCGCCGGCGGCGAGGTCGGCGGTTTTGATTCGGAGTCCGTAGTAGTGTCCGACCATGGCGAGAGAGTGGATGCCGCAGAATGGGGTGTGACCTTGTTGAAACATGGGGATATTTTCGAGGTAGAGATCGCCTTGATCGGAATGGCGAACGTTTTTCTTGAGGCGGTTCGTGCGTTCGGAGGGCGAGAGAGGGGCCCAATCGGGATCGATGAAGCTACGGGGGGCGCTTTGATCGCGGAAGATATGGAGGGAGACTGAGTGTTGGTCGCGGGTGGCGAGGCGTAGGGTGAAGTTTTCCCATTGGTAGTCTGTGTAGACCTGGCGGAGGAGGTCGCTGCGGCCGGCGATATTTTGTTTGCCGGGGCCGCAGCCTTGTTCGAGGCGCATCCGGAGATTTTCCGTGAGGCGGCGATACAACTGGTTGAATTCCGAGCGACGATCGGCTCCGGCGAGGCGGTCTGAATGAGATTTTTCGCCCCCGGCTTTGAAGCCGAAGAAGGATCCCGCGTCGAGGAAGGTGATGGTGATTTCATGGAGTTCGTTATTCTCAGAGTAGGCGCGGACGGAATCGGGGACGGCGCCGAAGAGCGTGGGATTGGCGCTCATGCGTTTGACTTCGAAGTCGGCGAGGGCGGTTTCTTTTTCCCAGGGGCCGGGAAATTGGTTTTGGTCCCAGTGCTTGGCGGAGAGGACTTCACGGGTGAGGTTCGAATTGAAGCGTGGATGGGCGGGGATAACGATGATGCCGTTGCCGAAGAAGGAATTGGGGACGCCGAGGACGGGTGTCGCGGTGAGGGTAACGGCGATGAGCAGAGTGAGGTGGGTGATGCGGGTATTCATCGGGACCATCGATACCTTGTTAGTTCGTTTTGAGTGTATTCTTTCCTGAGATCATGCCGGTGGCTTTTCCAGAGGCGTCTTCATTGACGATGATCCATTCCTCGGGGCCACCTGTGGGGAGAGTGGAAGTGATGCGGGTGGTGGCATTTGTAAGGGGATCAGTGAGGTTCCACGAGAAGGTATTCGCTTCGGCGTCCCAGGTGCCGGTGCCGGTGTTGTGATCACCGGAGGAATCGAAAGACCAGTGGCGATAGACCTTGTTTTCAGGATCGTAGGTCATCAGCGTGGTGACGGAGAGTTCGGTATCGCCGACATTGGGGATAGTGGCGGTTTGCTGGAGATAGCGGCCGCCGAGGATCCATTCGGCGGTGACAGTTCCGGTGAGGGTGTCAGGTGTTTTTCCTTCGAGTGTGAAGGTGGTGGTCCAGGTGCCAGCGTAGCGGTTAAGTGGTTCGAGTTCGGGAATGGAGGCGAGTTGAGCGTGCGTGGTGAGAGGGAGGAAGGAGAGGAAGAGGGTCATGAAGATGGGGGTTGGTTTCATAAGGGAAGGTTAACGGGAATCCGGGGGAGTGTCAGGTTTTAAGTGCAGAAGTATCAGGGGTTCTAGAGGTTGGGACGTCGTTGGGGGTTGAATTTATTCGTGAGAATCGACATATTACAGGGGTGAAGGTGGTCGGAATCAGATGGATAGGGAGCGGATGGTGTCTGACGGGGGTGCTAATATCGGCGCAGGTTGCGGGAGCGGGGGAATTTGATTTTTTTGAGGCGAGAGTGCGACCGGTTCTAGTGGAGCATTGTTACCAGTGTCACTCGGTGGAAGCTGGAAAGTCGAAAGGGGGGTTATTGTTAGATTCACGTGAGGAAATTCGTGCGGGTGGTGACACGGGACCGGCGGTGGTGCCTGGCAATGTTTCATCGAGTTTACTTTTTAAGGCGATGGCGCATGATGATGATCGTCTCACAATGCCGCCGAAGGCGAATCGGTTGCCGGAGTCTGTGATTTCTGATTTTCGGATTTGGATAGAGGAAGGGGCGCCGGATCCGCGGGACGAGAGCCAGGCGCATCTGATTCGGCCGCCGGTAGATATCGAGTCGGGGCGAGAATTTTGGGCCTATCAGAAAAAGAAACGGGCGGAGTTGCCGGCGGTTGGGGCGGAAGAGTGGGGACGTCGGGACTTGGATCGCTTTGTTTTGGCGAAGTTGGAATCGAACGGCATGACGCCTGCGCCGGATGCGGCACCGGAGGTTTTGTTGAGGCGGGTGTATTTTGACGTGACGGGTCTGCCGCCTTCGCCGAAGCAGCTGCGGGAGTTTTTGGGTATCGTTAGGGTGAAGGGGATAGAGGTGGCGTTGCGAGCGGAAGTGGATCGTTTGTTGGCTTCGGAAGCATATGGTGAGCGTTGGGGGCGGCATTGGCTAGATGTGGCGCGCTATGGGGAGTCGAGCGGGAAGGACTCGAATCTCACTTTTCCGTATGCGTGGCGGTATCGGGACTACGTGATTGATTCGCTGAATGCAGACAAGCCGTATGACCGGTTCGTGGTGGAGCAGGTGGCGGGGGATTTGCTACCGGCGGAGGGGGATGCACAAGAGCGGGAGCACACGATTGCCACAGGTTTTTTGGCCCTGGGTCCGAAGGGGTTAAATGAGATGAACCGGCTGCAGTTTATTGCGGATTTGGCGGATGAACAGATCGACACCGTCACGCGGGCGGTTATGGCGACATCGGTGGCGTGCGCGCGTTGTCATGATCACAAGTTCGACCCTTATTCGATGGAGGACTATTACTCGTTGGCAGGGATATTTCTGAGCACGGAGACTTATTTCGGGACGGCGATTGGTTCGGAGAATGTGATCGGCGGGGATCTGTTGCCCTTGCCGCCGAAGCGGGGGGAAGCCGTGCCGAATCCATCGATTACAGCGCCGCAGGTGAAGAAGTTGGAGGCGAAATTGGTGGCGTTGGATAGGGAAGAGAAGGAGCGGAAGGAGAAGGCGGCGCAGGCGATGAGGGAAGGGAAGAATCCGGGCGAGTTTTTCAGTTTGCAGGACGCCTTGCGAATTATTTGGACGCGTGGAGGGACGGAAGGGAAGTTGAAGACCGTGGATGATGAAGGGAATGCGCTGGCCTTGGCGATGGGGGTCAAGGACAAGGAGGAGATGGTGGATGCGCCTTTGTTGGAGCGGGGTGAGATTGCAAAGCCGAGGGAGAAGCAGGCGCGGCGATTTCCGAGGGTGATCGAGATTGAGAGTGTGGAAGCGCCGGGGCCGGATGCGAGTGGGCGATTGGAATTTGCGTATTGGTTGACGCATCCAGAGCATCCGTTGACGGCGCGGGTGATGACGAACCGGGTGTGGCGGTATATATTCGGGACGGGGATTGTCCGATCGACGGACAACTTTGGGTTTAACGGTGAGCGGCCGAGTCATCCGGAATTGCTGGATTACCTGGCGCTGCAATTTGTCGAGGGTGGATGGTCGATAAAGGAGCTGGTTCGGGAGTTGGTGACCTCGCGGGCCTATCGGCAGGCGTCTGACTACCGGGAGGATTGTTTTGCGAAGGACCCCGAGAACCGGATGTTATGGAGAATGAGCAAGCGACGTTTAGAAGCGGAAGAAATTCGGGATGCGATGTTGGCGGTTTCGGGGGAATTGGATTTCGAGCGGCCGAACGGGTCTTTGATTGCAGGGATTAGGGATCGTTCCGTAGCATTATTTGCGTTCACGGAGGGTTTGCCGGCGGATTTGGACGGCGGCAATTATCGCTCCGTTTATTTGCCAGCGGCTCGGGATCGGTTACCGGATGTTTTAGAATTATTTGATGCAGCGGAGCCGAGTCTGGTCACGGGGGATCGGGAAGTGACGAACGTGCCGTTGCAGGCGTTGTATTTGATGAACAGTTCGTTTGTGCAGGCGCGGGCGGAGGCGATGGCGCGGCTGGTGACGAAGGGGGGAGGGGATCCGGTGCGGCGGGTGTTTAGGCGCGGTTTTGGGCGGGACGCGGATGCGGAGGAGGAGGCGATGGCGGCGGCGTTTTTTGAGAAGGCGGCTGAGGAAGGGATGAGTGAGGAATTGGCGATGGCGAGTTTTTGTCAGGCGATGTTGGCGACGGGGGAGTTTCGGAATTTGGATTAGTGATTTGCCGTTCATTTATGATGAGTAGGGCCGTTTTGTAGTGGCGTAAATTGGGGAGCTGGGGGGAGGAACCTTCCCTCAACCCCAGCGTCTCTCCGGGATGGGGGGGATAAAAAGTGAGGTTTAGATTTTGGGATTGATATGAAAAGCGTGACAAAGACTCATGATGGAACGGGGATATCGCGCCGGGGCATGTTGAAGGGGTTGTCTTCGGGTTTTGGGTATTTGGCGTTTGCGGGGTTGGCGCATGAAGCGGCGGCGAGGGGAAATGGCCTGTTGCCGCGGACGACCCATTTTCCGGCTCGGGCGAAGCGGGTGATTTTTCTGTGCATGAAGGGTGGGCCTTCGCACGTGGATTTGTTTGATTTCAAACCGGAGTTGAATGCGCGGAGTGGAGACGTGGTGGACATTGAGCGGGGGCCGAAGGGCGTAAAGCTACTAGGATCGGCGTTTGATTTTAGTCGTCATGGGGAATCGGGGTTGCCGATATCCGACGTGATGCCGGAACTATCGGCGCACGCAGACGACCTGTGTTTGGTCAACGGGATGCACACTGATTTGCCGAATCATCCGCAGGCATTCGCGCAGATGCACACGGGGAGTTTTCAGTTTGTGCGGCCGTCTTTGGGGGCTTGGAGCTTGTATGGGTTGGGGACGGCGAATGAGAATTTGCCGGGCTTCATTACGTTGAATCCGCCGGCAGACTTCGGAGGGGCCCGAAATTACGGGAGTTCATTTTTGCCGGCGATTTGTCAGGGGACGAAGATTGGCGGGGGCCAATTGCCGGGTTTGTTTGCGGCGATCACAGGGAAGGATGAAGAGCCGGGGCCGCCGATGAAGTATGTGGACAACGAGAAGTTCAGTCGGGGGATGCAGCGCTCGCAGTTGGATTTGATTCGGGGCATGAATGAGAAGAAGCTGGCAACGGCCGGGTATCATCCGGAGATTGAGGGGGCGATTGAGTCCTTTGAATTGGCGTTTCGCATGCAGGATGAAGTGCCGGAAGTTCTGGATTTGGGGAAGGAACCGGCGCACATTCGGAAATTGTATGGGATCGGGGAGGGAGAGGGGAACGAGCGATTTGCGCGGCAGTGTTTGCTGGCGCGGCGCTTAGCGGAGGCGGGGGTTCGGTTTGTGGAAGTGACGGCCCCGATGACGTGGGATCACCATCGAATGTTGAAGGGATCGCTCGAGGAGAACGCGGCGGCAACGGATCGGGCAGTAGGGGCATTGTTAGCCGACTTGAAGCAGCGGGGAATGTTTGAGGACACGCTGGTGATTTGGGCGGGTGAGTTCGGGCGGACGCCTTATGCGCAGAGCGGGGATGGGAGAGACCACAACAACAAGGGATATTCCCTCTGGATGGCTGGAGGTGGTGTAAAGGGGGGAATTCGGTATGGGGAGACAGATGAGTTTGGGTATCGGGCGGTGGTGAATCCTGTGCACATTCATGATTGGCATGCGACGATACTGCATTTGTTAGGATTGGATCATAGGCGGCTGACCTATTCGTATGCGGGGCGAGAGTATCGGTTGACGGATGTGTACGGGGAGGTGGTGAAGGGTGTTATTGGTTGATTGGTTGGGGCTAAGTATGGGGGGCATTCTAGAAGAGGGGATCAACCATTTGGTTATTTACTGATTGCCAATTTTTTTTGAGTTGTTCGACGCGTTCGGGGAGGGTATCGGCGAGATTGTTGGATTCGGAAGGGTCGTTTTCGATATCGTAGAGTTCCCAGGCGGGTTCTTTGCGGGTCATGTTGAGGAGTTTCCAACGGCCGTTGCGGAGGGCGGTTTTGTGGCCTTGACGCCAGAAGAAATTTTCATGCGGGGCGCCAGTGGTTTCTCCGATCAGGTAGGGGATGAGGTTTACGCCATCGAGGTTTTCGGGCGGGATGGCGCCAGCGACGGCGGCGGCGGTGGGGAAGATATCAAGTGCGGAGATGGGTTTTTCGTAGACCATTCCGGCGGGGAGGTGGCCGGGCCATTGCATGAGGAACGGGATGCGAAGGGCGCCTTCATACATCGTGCCTTTTTCGCCGCGGAGAATGCCGTTTGAGGACGTGAGTTCGCGGGTGGGGCCTCCGTTGTCGCTGAGGAACGTGACGAGTGTATTGGAATCGAGTTTGTTGGCCTTTAAGGTGTCGAGGATGAGACCGACGTTATCGTCCATATTGACGAGCATGGCGGCGAAGATGCGGCGATGGATGTCTTCGATGTGGGCAAGCTTTTCCATGTAGGCGTCGGCACCCTGTAGAGGACTGTGGACGGCGTTATAGGGGACGTATAGGAAAAACGGTTTGTCTTGATGGCGATTGATAAAATCGACTGCCTCACGGGTGATGGCATCCGTGAAGTATTCGTTTTCCTGCACGGGCTGGCCGCCTCTGATGATGGGGTTGTTGGCGTCGTAGTCGGGTTCATTTGTTCCCATATGATCGGAGTAGATGAGTTTACCGAATTCAGCGCGTTCGGTGTGACCGGGTGGGAGGACTCGTTTGCGAAGCATGGTGGTGGTGCCGTGCCATGGGGGCGGGACGAAGTAGTGTCCTTCGTGGGTGAAACCGAAAAATTCGTCGAAGCCATGGCGGAAGGGATGGTAGGGGGCGGTGCCGCCGAGGTGCCATTTTCCGATGATGCCGGTGGTGTATCCCTGATCGTGGAGAAACTCGGCGAGGGTGGTTTCTTGTTTTGGCAATCCGAAGCCGGGTTCCTCATTCCGGTCGCCGGTGGGATTGAATTCGTATCCGAAGCGTGTGGGAATACGTCCGGTGAGGAGGCCCGCGCGTGAGGGGGAGCAGTTTGGGCCGCACGCATACGCTTGGGTAAAGCGGACTCCGTTATCGGCGATGGAATCGATGTGAGGCGTGGGGATTTCGGGATTGCCCTGGCAGGAGAGTTCGCCATAGCCGAGGTCATCGGCGAGGAGGATGACGATG
Organism: Verrucomicrobiota bacterium; assembly: GCA_039182965.1. GTDB lineage: Bacteria > Verrucomicrobiota > Verrucomicrobiia > Verrucomicrobiales > DEV007 > JBCDBW01. Next base: position 9,172 of record JBCDBW010000024.1, on the reverse strand, counting down.
TTCGTTGGGGAAGCGTGTGTTCCAGCGGAAATCACAAAGATGCCGAGAAGCGAGAGAAGGGCGGGAGAATTGAGTCTCATGGTTTGAGTCGACGAGTAGAAGGACAACGGATGCGCTTGGTCGATTCTTTTAGCAAAGGCGCGAAGCGGGAATGGCACGATGTGGGAGTGTGCCTTGTTGATTGTTGTCAGGATGGCCGCACCAGCTGCGCGATGATTGACAAATTATGGAGGGCATTTGGGGTAGTGGAACGGCTATCGTGGGGGAGAAGAGTTAAAGGAAAGGAGATGGGATATGAAGGGAAAAGTGATGGTCACCTTGGCGAGTATTATGGGGATTGTTTTGGCGGGATGCGAGTCAACACCGCCGGAAGTCGTCATCATTTATCCTCCGGATACGGGAGGCACCGTTGCCGATCTTGGTGATTATGTCAGTTTCGAGCATCATGTAAAACCGCTCTTGGCGACCCATTGTCTTGGTTGTCATGGGGAGGATGATGAAGAAACGCCATTCAGTCTGGCATCGTATGAGAGCTTTACCGAGGCGAATGGGCAGCACCAGCTGGTGAAACCGGGTGAGCCGGAGCGCAGTGGGTTATTTCTGGTAACCGTCTTGCCGGATCACTATGTGGAGGCGATGCCTGCGGATGGAGCGGCCGGGCACAAACTTGGGGACGAGGATGTGTGGACGCTCTACACGTGGATCTTGCATGATGGCGAATGGCCGAAAGGCGAGGCGGGGAGACTACAGGGCTGGTAGGGAGCGACGAGGAAGGGCGCGGCGGATCAAGACGTCTGGGCTTTCTCGGTCTCAGAGGAAGCGGCGAGAGAGTCGAGTATGGCGCGATGGTTCTCGTTTGAGGAAGCGAAGGTGCCATATGTTTCCTCGGCAAGGCGCTGGTATTCCGGAGCGACTTCGAGCATTTTTTCATGGGCATCGCGGAGGTGGTATTGGGGGATATTCGGATAGATGTGGTGAACGAGGTGAGCGTCGTTGCCGTATCCGAGGAGGGCCCAGTGGGTGAAGGGGTCGGCATTCATTACACGGGAGTTGGTGAGTTCACCTTGGTCGGCATTGGCGTGTTGGAAGATTTCGCGGAGGAGCATGAGGTAGGGGAAGACGTAGACTAGGGGGAGGATCCAAAGGAGGAGGAAATAGCCGCCGGCCCAGGTTCCGGTGAGCGTATGGGTCAGACCGAGGGCGGTGAGGAGGACAGAAATGAAGGTGAGGCGGAGGAATCCTGAAAAGCGGAGGGAATGGCCGAGTCTTCCACCCGGGCGCTGAAACCAGGCTTCCGGGAGAAGCTTCCAGCCAATGACTCCGATGGCGTATACGGCGGCGAGTGTGATAAAGAAGACGGCGAGGCCGTGCCATTGGGAGAGATGGATGGCGGCGATAAAGAGGAACATGTAGGCGATACCCCACATGGTGGCGTTTTTGTAGAAGGGTCGGTTCTTCATCTTTCCGCCGGCTTCATTTTGCGCTTCTTCGGGAATGGGGGAGAGACCGGATCCAATGGTGACGACGCGCAAGAGGTCGCTGAGGTTGTAGATCACGAAAGGAGGCCAGAAGAATTTGATGTAGTAATTGTAGATGATGCTGGGTTTTGGCATCGGGAAGCGTGCGTAGAGTTTTTTCGCGCGGCTCCCATTCATGTTCATGTCGCGATCAGGATCGTTTGGGTAGAGGTGGTGCGAGATATGCTTGGCCCGGTATTGGGTAAGGGTGCCGAAGATGGGGAAGAAGCAGAGGAGTTCGGCGAGGATATCATTGGCCTTTCTGTTCGGGTGAAGCATGTAGTGGGAGGCTTCGTGGCCCATAAGGCCGATGCGATGTTGAACGGCGCCGATGAGGAGGACCGCAACAATGCCGGCGAGAATGTTCCATGCGAAGTGGAGTCCCCAGGATGTACTATGATACCAGAAATAGAGGGTCAGGGCGGCGACGGCGGCGGCGGTAAGGTAGTCGAGAGAAAGCCAAGCGAGGTTGCGATAGGGATGGACTTTGGTCCAAGTCCGAAGTGTTGGGGAATCAAGCAGTTTGGCTTTCAAGGTGGGTGCCGAGTCTAGAAGTAATGTTTGTTATGGATCGGGGTGGGGCAAGGGGAAATGGAAGAGCCAAGCGGATGATTGAGAAGGAAGCCGGCATCGTTAGAAGAGCCGATTGCCTGACTTGGATCGTGTGTCGTTTTCGGATCCCATTTTGCGGTTGGGTGGAGCGTCTCGGTAAGGGAGATGCGGCGATGGCTCCGGTTTTGGGTGAGTTATTCTGGAATGACCTCGATTTCGGGCATTTCGTAAGGCCATTGATCAAATACGAAGCCCCATTTTGACTGGATGCGATCGACCTGTCGCTGGGTGAGTTGGTGGACGTTTTTCTTGTAGGCTTTGAGTGTGTCGAGGTAGGCCTGAATTTTTTCCTGTGAAGTCTCGGAGAGGGGGAGGTCGAAGGCGGAGTAGATACGATTGATTTCTTGTAGGGGGTTTTCGACGAGTTTTTCGTAACTGGTTTCGATGAGGTCCTCGGAGGGGATTTGGTCCCGGTCGGCGAGGTATTTTTTCATAAGGGTTTCGTAGGCGAGAAAGGTATGATCTTCAAAATTGATGTCGGTGAATTTTTGCCATGAGAAAGCGGACATGAGTCGGGGATACCGAGCAAGGGAGGAGGCGTATACGGCGTAGGGATTGCGGACGATGTTGACGAAGCGGGCGTTGGGGAAGAGCTTTTTGAGCATGGGAAGCCGAGCTGTTGCGGAAGGATTTTTAAAGAGCAGCGGCTTTCCTTTGTGAACATAGTGAAGGGTTTTAACCAGTCGTTCGTAGGCTTTTTCCTGACCTTTACGTTCTTTGGCGGACGTGTTCTCCAGGAGGACACCGCGTCGAAAGTGGTATTCGTAGTTGCGGGGGAAGTAGTAGCAATTGAAGAAGGAGAGTTCATTTAGGTTGCCGATGGCCCATTCTTCTTCTTGGGGGGAATCAATGGAGAGGGCGACGTTGTCCGTGCCTCGTTTTTCGGGAAGTTCTTTGTCGATCATTCGCCGAGCGAGCGGCATTTTCTCTTCGAGGATCATGTCCCAGGGCATGACCGTTTGAATGAAGGAGACCCAGCCGAACTGCGGGTCTTCGCTCATGATATTGTGGAGGTGTGTTGTGCCGCTGCGCCAATGTCCGACGATAAAAATGGGGCCTTGTTCAATGTTGGCCGAGAGGACCTTACGGTCATATTTTAACGATTGGTATTTGTAGAAGGGAAAGCGGGCGAGATTCACACCGATCGCGACACTACGTGGGATAAGGGAACGGGCTTCGTAGGGGCGGTTACTGAAATACTTGTTAAAAAAATTCTGAAAGTTGGCGCCTGCGAGAGGGTGGAGAGGTGAGGGGCGCTCGGTGAACGCGCGTTCCATATTCCAGCGATTTGACATAGGGCGTAGCGGCGTGAGTTGGTGTGGGATGAGAATGAAAATCGACTTTCCAAGAGGAGAGCCATGAATGCAAGACTTTCGAAATGATCCGAACAAAATGACGGTTGGAGCGTCTAAGGAGGGGCAGACCAATCTGTGTGACGGCTGGACGGTTGCAGTTGCCACGGAGCGTTTCCCTTGATAGAGAAAGCGGGTATTTTGTTGGAGGATATTGAATAGATGAAGAAGAAGAGAAGAAGCTGGGAGTTTTGGGCCGCAACGGTGGCGGTGGGAATGAGCTTGGGGGGGATGCTTCGGGCGGATGATGCGACCGCAAGAGCGGCTTGTGGAGATGAAGCGAACTGGGCTGCGCTGCAGACCGGCGAGGTGGTAATCATTGAGCAGGACGACGGCAAGGAGAACGGGCCTCAGCATGTCGTGGCGGGAATTCTAATCGATGCACCGGTGAAGGTGGTGTGGGATGCCATTGCGGACAAGGAGGGTGCTCCGGAGTATGTGGAGAATTTGAAGTCGGCTAAGATTCTGAAGAATCATCCGGATTATCAATTGATTGAGCAGAAGATGAAATTGAGTTTTTTGCTGCCAGCGTTTACTTACGTGGTGCGCCACACACCGACGCCTCATTCGCGGGTGGATTTTGTTCGGGAGTCCGGGGACTTGAAGCACATTGAGGGATATTGGCGATTTATTCCGGTGGCGGAGGGGAAGAAGACAGTTTTGATATACAGTTTATTTGTCGATCCCGGGATGTTGATTCCTCAAGCGATCATTCGGGGATCGATGAAGAAGAGTTTGCCGGAGGTCTTGATGATTTTGCAGGAGCGATGTGCTGAGGCGGCGGGGAATTGAATTGATGGGCAAATTGAAGCCAACATCATGTGGCTTGCTTTTGAACTCCGGTTTGTTGTTTGGAGAAAGCGCGCTTCGGATATCTCGGATGCGTCGGGCCATGGGTGGCTTGGGAGGACAGTTCTCCAAAGCGCATGGTTTATAGAGGCTTAGGAAAGAACGGATTGTCGGGAGCGTTCAGAGGAGTATGAAGCGACGGGATTTTATCAAGCGATCGACGGCGGCGGCGGCGGGAACGGCACTGGCACCTGGGGTGATGGCGAAGGGGGCGCAGCGGAAGCCGAATTTGTTAGTGATTCATTGTGATGAGTTGAATTTCAGGACGATTGGTGCGTATCGGGAAACGCTCGCGCCGGAGCAAGCGTTCATGTGGGGCCCCAGGGCGGTGTGTGAGACTCCAGCCATTGATTCACTTGCCAAGGAGGGGGCAATTTGCACCAAGATGTACGCGGCGACCCCGGTATGTTCGCCTTCTCGGTCGTCTTTTATATCGGGTCAGTATCCGCAGAATACGCCCGTGACGACCAACAGCATATCCTTGAGTGACGACGTTGTATCGTTTGCCGATATTTTGTCCAAGGCGGGTTATGCGACCGGGTATGCGGGTAAGTGGCATCTAGATGGAGAAGACAAACCGGGGTGGGCGCCGGAACGGAAGTTTGGATTTGAGGACAATCGGTACATGTGCAACCGCGGGCATTGGAAGCAGCTCGAGGACACACTGGACGGGCCGCGGGTAAAGGCGCGAGACAAGAAAGGAAATCCTTCCTATGGGGTGGTGGGGGCGGATGAGGAGTCCTACACCACGGATTTTTTGACCACGAAGACCATTGATTTTATTGAGGAGCATCGAGAGGAACCGTTTTGTTACATGGTGAGCATTCCGGATCCGCACGGTCCGGATACCGTGCGGGTGCCTTACGACACCATGTTCAGCGATGATGACGTTGAGAAGCCACGGACGTTTGACAAGGACACCGATGGGGTGCCGAAGTGGGCGATGCCTGAGAAGAATTGTCACTACAAGATGGCGCAGTATCACGGGATGATGAAGTGTATCGACGACAACGTGGGGCGGATAATTGCGGCATTGCGTGAGAAGGGGATATTGGATGACACAATCGTGGTATTTACGGCTGATCATGGCGACATGCGAGGGGAGCATGGGCGGCAAAACAAGGGGGTGCCGATGGAAGCGTCGGCCAAGGTTCCGTTTTTGATTCGCTACCCGGGAAAGATCGGAGCGGGGACCCGAATCGACCATGTTTACAACACCGTTGATTTTTTACCGACGATGTTGTCGATGATGGGGGTGGGCACGGCGGGGCGTGAGGAGGGTCGTGATTTTTCGGCGATTTTTGAATCGGGACAGGCACCAGAGGACTGGGAGGATGTGACCTTCATGCGAAGCACGGGGCAAGCGGGGGCGACGAAAGGCTGGTTCAGTGCGGTGACGCCGCGATATAAGCTAATTGTCTCGGCATATGATGAGCCTTGGCTATTGGATTTGGAGGAAGATCCGGATGAGTTGGTGAATTTTGTTTCCTCTCCGGAGCGTAAGGCGGTGGTAAAAAGACTGTCGAGGGCGTTGCGACGGTATGCGAAGGCGCATGGGGACCCCTATCTTGAGGACGAGAAGACGGCGGCGGATTTGCGGTCCTTGCAGGGGTAGAGGTATTGGGGGAGAGGGTAGAGGCGCGGGGCCGATGTCGCAGGGGCGATGAAGTGAACCGTTGCTGAGGCTTGATGGGGGGGAGTGGTGAGACTGTTTTGGGGGTGGAGTTGGTGAAGGGTTCGACTGATGGCGGGCTGAATGGTGCGATCGTGTTGATGTGTGGGTGGTGCTTGCTTGCTTGCATGGGAGAAAGGAAGCATAGGTAGGGCGGTTGATGAGTGAATGGGAGAACAGTTTGATGCCGCTTTTGGCCGTGGGGAGCGACATTGAAGGGACGGTGGGGATGTTGGCGCTGGTGTTGGGCTCGTTGGTGCTGGTGTCGTTGTTGTTGGTGCGGATCCGCCAGTCCATGTTGGTCGGTTATTTTATTTGCGGGGTAGTGGTGGCAAACGTTGGGATGATGGATTGGTTTGGGGGGGCGACGGACCGGGAGGATTTTGAGGCATTCGGGGAATTTGGGGTGGTTTTGTTGATGTTTTCGCTAGGGATTGAGTTTTCGCTGACGGAATTGAAGCATTTGAGGCGGGCGGCATTTTTGGGTGGCGGTGTGCAGATAGGTTTCACCTGGGTGATCACGTTTGCAGTGGCGCGGTATTTCGGGATGGATGCGGGACCGGCGACCGTGCTGGGGGTTGCCATGGCGCTGAGCTCCACGGCGGTGAGTATGAAAGTCTTACAAGAGCAGGGGAAGAGTGCGAGTCCGTCCGGCCGGACGGCATTGGCGATTGCCTTGTTTCAGGATGTGGTGGTGGTGTTATTTATGCTGTTCCTGCCCTTGATTCTTGGGAGGGGGAGCGAGAGTGACGATGTGGGGATGGCACTTGGGGGTACCTTGGTGAAGTCGGTATTGTTCATGGTGTTTGCCTGGGTCATGGGTCGGTTTGTTATCCCACGCCTACTGTTATCGGTGTCGCGCACGCGGAGTCGCGAGTTGTTTACCTTGCTGGTATTTGGGTTGTGTGCGGGCGTAGCGTGGAGTGCGAGTGCCTTGGGATTGAGTTTGGCACTGGGTGCCTTTGTGGCCGGGTTGGTGGTGAGTGAATCCATGTATAGCCACCGAGTCCTGGCGGACGTTCTGCCGTTCAAGGATCTTTTTCTGACGCTTTTTTTTGTTTTTGTGGGATTGACCGTTGATGTAGCTGCGATTGCATCGCATTGGGGAGCCGTATTGCTCCTAACTTTTGTATTGGTAATAATTAAGGGGGCGATCGTGGGCTTTAGTTGTCGTCTCTTGGGATTAACGCCGCGATCGAACTTACGAGCGGTCGCGGCATTGGCGTCGACGGGTGAGTTTTCCCTGGTGTTGATGGCGCAGGCGAGCGCGATTCAGCCGTGGGGACAGCCGTTTTACGGGGTATTCATTGTGAGCACGGCGTTGTCGATGGCTTTGGTTCCGACGATGGTGCGCTGGGCGCCGCGGTTGGTTGGGTTTTTGGAGAATCGTGGAGTTATTGCCACGGCGGTTTCGGCACCGGCGGATTTATCGTATTCGGAAAAAATGAAGCGGATGTCGAATCACGCGATCGTTTGCGGCTATGGGCCGGTAGGTCAGCGCCTGCACCAATCTTTGATGCGCGCTGGGATTGAGACTTTGGTGGTGGAACTGAATGCGGACACTGTGCGGCGGTTGCGGAAGCGGGGTGACGCCGTTTTGTTTGCGGATGCGGCACACCAAGAGACCTGGGAGCTCGCGGGCGTGGAGCGGGCGCGTTTTGTCGCGTTCACGTTCCCGGAATCGCGGGTGGCTTTCCAAGCAACAGGCATCATCCGGGAGCTTTGTCCATCGGCCTTGATTCTAGCGCGGGCGCGTTTTGTCAGCGATGTACCGCGATTGGAACAACGGGGGGTAAACGTTGTGGTATTGGATGAAGTGGAGAGTTCTCATGCCATGGTGCGTGCAGCGGAGGAGGTGTATTCTTTGGGTGAGGGGGAGGGTGAGGTGTTGGAGGAAGCTGTCTTGGCTGATGGTGAGAGCTTGGACGAGGGCGAAAGGAGTGACGATGAAAGCAGGTGAGACTTTTCGGATCTTAAGTTTGGATGGAGGTGGATTGAGGGGGACGTTTTCGGCGAAGTTCTTGGCGGAAATTGAGCGGGAGTGCGGGATTCGAGTAGGTGATTACTTTGACATGATCGCGGGTACTTCGACGGGATCGATCATCGCCTTAGGTTTGTCCATGGGAATGCGTGCGGAAGAAATGCTCGAGTTTTATGTTGAGCGGGGGCCGGAGATCTTTGGGGGGCGAAGGCGAAGGCGGCTTCACAGTTTGTGGCGTCGGAAGTATTCGGGAGAGCCGTTGCAGAAGGCATTGGAGGAAGTGTTTGGGGAACGGACACTTGGGGAATGTGGGAATCGGCTGGTGGTGCCGTCGTTTAACCTGCGGACGCGTCGAGTGAAAGTTTTCAAGACGGGGCATGTGGAGTCGGCGCAAGGGGACGCGGATTGGCGGGCAGTGGATGTGGCGATGGCGTCGAGTGCGGCGCCGACTTATTTGCCGGCCTTTGAAGACGGGGAGGGGAACCGGTTTATTGACGGGGGGGTATGGGCGAACAATCCAGCATTAGTGGCGGTGATAGAGGCGATGGGGGTACTGGGAATCGAGCGGGAGCGCATTCGATTGCTGAGCATTGGGACCACCCACCGCGCGGTATCGAGTCGTCCGGAAGTGCAACATGGTGGCAAGCTGGAATGGGCGACGCAGATTGCGGAACTCTTTTTGGATGCGGACGTGGCGGCTGCGGATCGGGAGTGTTCGCTGCTGTTGGGGGAAGAGGATGGTGGTTTGCGATATTGGCGGGTGAATCCGGAGGTGGGTCCCCGGACCTACCGATTGGATCGGTTATCGGAAGAGTTTTTAGAATTGGGCGAGCGAGAGGCGGGTAGAGTGATGGGCGAATTGAGGGGAGTGTTTTTTGGGAAGGCGGCGCGAGCCTTTGAAGGGTAATTCGTGACAGGACGTTCATTGGAGTCGCGTTTAGTTGGGTCTATGTTTTGCGGTATTATAATTCACCCCCATTTTTCCAAGAGCATTCGAGAATTATTGATTTGTGTTATTTTACCCATTTTTTCAATTGGCGGACTGCCGGCGGCGGAAAAGCCGAACTTTGTGTTTATTAACGCTGATGATCTGACGTATCGGGATCTGAGTGTGTATGGTGGCCAGGCGCACACGCCGAATTTCGAGCGGATGGCACGCGAGGGAATGAAATTTACGCGTTGTTTTCAG